>NZ_JAXDPY010000591.1:0-9825 GCF_034668105.1 Paraburkholderia sp.
GTCGGCACGCGCAGCACATAGACGATTTCAGTGCGGTCGAGCACGGCCGCCGAGCAGCTCTCGTGGACCTGCGCCGACAGGCTTTCCATCACCGGCTCGGCGAGATTCCAGAACGGCATCGAGGTCAGATACGCGAAACCGAGGTCGAGAATCTTCGGCGTGAGGCGGAACAGGCGGCCTTCGGCCTCCACGTAGCCGAGCGTCTGCAAGGTCAGCAAAATGCGGCGTGCGCCGGCGCGGGTCAGGCCGGTGGCGGCGGCGACGTCGGTGAGCGTCTGCTCGGGACGGGCGGCGCTGAATGCGCGAATCACCGAGAGGCCTCGCGCGAACGACTGCACATACGAGTCGCCCGGTTTGTCCGCGGCCGGTTCGGCGCTGACAGGATCGGCGGAAGACGGCGGCAGGGCTTTGCTCATGGACCTTGAAAGATGCGTTCGAAGAAGGGGCGCACAGCGCTCGCGCGATTCAGCGGCACGATGCTGCGCAAAGGCGTGACGATAGCTTAAGCCTTCTGTTTCGCCAACTTTGCCCGCGTTTGCTCAAAAAACTCAGGGTTTGCATGGATGCAGTCAAATTCCGAAATTTGTATGATGACCCGACAACATGATCCATTGGGACATCCATGTTCGACAAGATTCCTGCCCGCGCGCTGAGCGACACCGTCGCGCAGCAGCTGCTCAAGCAGATCGACAAAGGCACCTTCGCAAGCGGCGGCAAGCTGCCGACCGAGGCGGTGCTGGCGCAGCAGTTCGGCGTAAGCCGCACGGTGATCCGTGAGGCGATTTCGCGGCTGAAGAACGAAGGTGTGGTCGAGCCGCGCCAGGGTAGCGGCGTGTTCATCGCCGCGCACGGCGCGATCCGGCCGCTGCGCATCGACTACGCGGAGGCGGTCGAAGCGGGCTCGGTACTGCAAATCCTCGCGCTGCGGCGGGCGATCGAGGCGGAAGTCGCCTCGGAAGCCGCCCTGCACCGCAGCGACGCGGACCTGTTTTCGATCGACGCCGCGCTCGCGAAAATCGACGCAGCGGTGGCCGACGGCGAGAACGGCGTCGCCGAAGATGTCGCTTTCCACCGCGTGCTTGCCGCGGCCACCGGCAATCCGTATTTCCTCAAGACACTCACCTTCCTGAATCAATACCTCGAAGCCGGCACCGTGGTGACGCGGCGCAACGAGGCCTTGCGCGAGGACTTCTCGCGTCAGGTGCGAGATGAGCATGTGGCGATCGTCGCGGCGATCCGGGCGGGCGATCCGCTCGCGGCACGCAATGCGGCGAGCACGCATCTGTACAACGCGGCACGGCGGCTCGCGGAGGCGGGTCTCGGCTGAACTGAACGGAACTGAACGGAACTGAACCGCGGCCGCCCGGGTCCCCTCAGAGCCGGTTCCAGCGAGACGCTTGCGGCCAACCAACCTGGAGTCAAGCATGTCCAGAAATGTCGGTGTTATCGGGCTCGGAGCGATGGGCATGGGCGTCGCGCGCTCACTGCTGCGCGCGGGCTTTCAGGTCCACGCGTGCGATCTGCGCAGCGAGATCCTGCAAGCGTTCGTGGCGGCCGGCGGCGTCGGCTGTGGGTCGCCTGCCGAGCTTGGCGCGCAATGCGAGGTGGTCGTCACGCTGGTCGTGAATGCGGCGCAAACCGAAACGGTGTTATTCGGCGCAGAAGGCGCGCTCGCTGCGATGAAACCAGGCAGCGTGGTGATTGCGAGCGCAACCGTCGCGCCGGATTTCGCGATCGACCTCGGCCAGCGCATCGAAGCGGCCGGCGTGCAGATGCTCGACGCGCCGGTGTCCGGTGGCGCGGCGCGTGCCGCGTCCGGCGAAATGACGATGATGACCTCCGGCCCGGCCGCCGCCTACGCCGCGTGCGAGGACGTGCTGGCCGCGATGGCCGGCAAGGTCTATCGGCTCGGTTCGGCGCACGGCGCCGGGTCGAAGGTGAAGATCATCAATCAGTTGCTGGCCGGCGTGCATATCGCCGTGGCCGCCGAGGCGATGGCGCTCGGCTTGCGCGAAGGCGTCGATCCTGACGCGCTGTACGAGGTCATCACGCATAGCGCGGGCAATTCGTGGATGTTCGAGAACCGTGTGCCGCATATTCTGAGCGGCGATTACACGCCGCTTTCCGCGGTCGATATCTTCGTGAAGGATCTGGGCCTCGTGCTCGATACCGCGCGCCGTTCGAAATTCCCGTTGCCCTTGTCGGCGGCGGCGCATCAGATGTTCATGATGGCGTCGAGCGCGGGGTACGGCGGCGAGGACGATGCCGCGGTGATCAGGATTTTCCCCGGCGTCGATTTGCCGGCGGCCAGGTAAGCGCGGGAGCCTGCCATGACCCCTTCCTCCGGATCCGCATTGCTCGGCTGCATCGCCGACGATTTCACGGGCGCCACCGATCTCGCCAACATGCTGGTGCGCGGCGGCATGCGCACGGTGCAGACGATCGGTGTGCCCACCTCGAACGACGCCGTTCAAGCCGATGCGCTGGTCGTCGCGCTGAAATCGCGCACGATTGCCGCCGCCGACGCGGTCGCGCAATCGCTCGCCGCGCTCGAGTGGTTGCGTGCGCAAGGATGCCGCCAGTTCTTTTTCAAATACTGTTCGACCTTCGATTCAACCGATGCCGGCAACCTGGGTCCGGTCACGGATGCCTTGCTCGACGCATTGTCCGCCGAGGGCGGCGCGACGGCTTTCACGATTGCCTGTCCGGCATTTCCCGAGAACGGCCGCACGATCTATCGCGGCTATCTGTTCGTCGGCGATGTGTTGCTGAACGAATCGGGCATGGAAAATCATCCGCTCACGCCGATGCGCGATGCGAATCTCGTCCGCGTGCTGCAGCGGCAGACTGGATCGAAAGTCGGCCTCGTGCGTCACGACACGGTGGCAAAAGGCGTGTCGGCCATACGCGAATCCTTCGATGCACTACGCGGCGACGGCGTGCGAATGGCGATCGCCGACGCGGTATCGGACGCGGATCTTTACGTGCTGGGAGAGGCGTGTGCCGACCTCACGCTGATCACGGGCGGTTCCGGCGTTGCGCTGGGCCTGCCTGGCAATTTCCGCCGCGCGGGCATGCTGGCCGAAGGCAATGACGCCGCGCAATTGCCGCTTATTGAAGGACTGTCGGCGGTGCTGGCCGGCAGCGCTTCGAAAGCAACCAATGCGCAAGTGGCGGCCTGGCGCGAAAACCGGCCTGCGTTCCGTATCGATCCGCTTGCCGCGGCGCGCGGCGAAGCGGTGGTCGAGCAGGCGCTGGCTTTTGCGCAGCCGTATCTGGATCAAGGCGAGCCCTTGCTGATCTACGCCACCGCCACGCCCGACGAAGTCAAAGCGGTGCAACGCGAACTCGGCGTCAACGAAGCGGGGCACCTGGTCGAATCCACGCTGGCATCGATCGCACGCGGTTTGCGCGAGCGCGGCGTGCGCAAGTTCGTGGTGGCGGGCGGCGAGACCTCGGGCGCCGTGGTGCAGGCGCTCGACGTACATACCCTGCGGATCGGCGCGCAGATCGATCCCGGCGTCCCCGCCACAGCAACGACGGACGCCGAACCGCTCGCGCTTGCATTGAAGTCCGGGAACTTCGGCGCGATCGACTTCTTCGAAAAGGCGCTGCGCCACCTTGATGGAGCCGCGTCATGACCGGCACAGTCGCACTTCACACGACGACGGAAGCACGCGTGCGCGAAGAAATCTGCGTGACGGGTGCGAGTCTTTATCAACGTGGCTATACCGTGGGCAGCGCCGGCAACATCAGCGCGCGCCTTGAAGACGGCTGGCTGATCACGCCGACCGATGCGTGCCTCGGCCGGCTCGATCCGGCCGATATCGCCAAGGTCGATTTCAACGGCAACGCGGTGTCCGGCGGCAAGCCGTCGAAAACGCTGGCGCTGCATCGGGGCATCTATGCGCGTAACGGCGAGGCGCGCGGCATCGTCCACACGCATTCGACCCATCTGGTTGCGTTGACGCTCGCCGGCGTATGGCGAGACGACGACGTTCTACCGCCGATCACGCCGTACTACGTGATGAAAGTGGGTCACGTCCCCCTGATTCGTTACAAACGTCCCGGCGATCCGCAGGTGGCCGGGCAGATCGCCGCGCTTGCAGGTACCGTTCGCGCGGTTTTACTTGAGCGCCTGGGGCCCGTGGTGTGGGAACGCTCGGTGGCGCAGGCGTCGTATGCGCTCGAGGAACTCGAAGAGACGGCGCGCCTGTGGCTGATGACGAATCCGCGGCCCGCGCCACTCGACGATGCGGCGCTCGAAGAACTGCGAGCGCTGTTCGGCGCGCGCTGGTAGATCGACCCACCCGTCGCTGGATAGAAAACTTGCCTGCGGATCTGCATTCATCGCCGCTTCCGCACATAGAACCCAATCACTTTCAAGGAGTTGCCGCCATGCCTCGCTTCGCCGCCAATCTGACCATGATGTACAACGAACACGCGTTCCTCGACCGTTTCGCCGCTGCGGCAAAAGACGGCTTCACGGCAGTGGAGTTTCTGTTTCCCTACGATTTCCGTGCCGGAGAAATCAAGGCCCGGCTCGACGCGAACGGTCTGACCCAGGCACTCTTCAACGCGCCCCCCGGCGACTGGGCCGCGGGCGAACGCGGCATCGCCTCGCTGCCGGGCCGCGAAGACGAATTTCGCCGCAGCGTCGAAACCGCGCTCGATTACACGCGCGTGCTCGGCAATCGCAAATTGCATGTGATGGCCGGGCTGATTGGTGCGGATCAGTCGCGGGCCACGCATCGCGACGTGTACCTGAAGAATCTCGCCTATGCCGCGCAGGCCGCGCAGGCGGAAAACGTCACCGTCGTGATCGAGCCGATCAATACACGCGATATGCCGGGCTTCTTTCTGAATCGTCAGGACGATGCCCAGGCGATTTGCGCGGAAGTGGGCGCGCCGAATCTCAAAGTACAGTTCGACTGCTATCACTGCCAGATCGTCGAGGGCGACCTTGCGATGAAGCTGAAACGCGATATGGCAGGCATCGGCCACATTCAGGTTGCCGGCGTGCCCGAGCGCCATGAACCCGATATCGGCGAAGTGAACTATCCGTATCTATTCGAGCTGATCGACACGCTTGGCTATGACGGCTACATCGGTTGCGAATACCGGCCGCGGGCTGCCACCTCGGACGGCCTCGGTTGGCTCAGGCCATACATGAACGCCGCTCGCTGACAAGAACAGGGACAACGCCAAATCGGGGCAACGCCTGCACAAGGACAAAGCACATCATGAAAGTACTGATCACCGGCGGCGCGGGTTTTCTCGGCCAGCGTCTCGCACGCGAACTGTTGACCCGTGGTTCGTTGAAGGACACGGACGGCAAGCAGCAGGCAATCACCGAACTGGTATTGCTCGACGTGGTGCACGGAAGCGATTTCGGCGATCGCCGCGTGCGCACGGAAGTGGGCGACATCGCCGAGCGCAGCGTGCTCGACCGTGTGATCGACGAGCAGACCGCCGCGATCTTCCATCTCGCCGCGATCGTGAGCGGACAGGCCGAGGCGGATTTCGATCTCGGCATGCGCATCAATCTGGACGCGTCGCGCCTGCTGCTGGAAGTCTGCCGGCAGCGCGGGCACACACCGCGGGTGCTGTTCACGAGTTCGGTGGCCGTGTATGGCGGCGATCTGCCCGAGGTCGTGCAGAACGACACCGCACTGAATCCGCAATCGTCGTATGGCGCACAGAAGGCGATCGCGGAACTGTTGCTCAACGATTACTCGCGGCGCGGTTTCGTCGACGGACGGGTGGTGCGGCTGCCCACCATTAGCGTGCGGCCGGGCAAGCCGAATGCGGCGGCGTCGTCGTTTGCGAGCGGCATCATTCGCGAGCCGTTGAACGGCGAAACGTCGGTGTGTCCGGTCGCGGGCACGACGCGTTTGTGGCTGCTGTCGCCACGCAAGGCCATCGAAAGCCTGATCGCGGGACTCGAGCTCGATTCCGCCGCGCTCGGCAACCAGCGCGTGTTGAACCTGCCGGGGATTTCGGTGAGTGTCGACGAGATGGTGGCGGCGCTGCGCGAGGTGGCGGGCGACGAGGCCGTGAAGCGCATCGTGTGGCATCCGGATGCGCGGGTGGAGAAGATTGTCGGCAGCTGGCCGGGGCAGTGGGACTACGCGCGTGCCGAACGGCTCGGGTTGAGCGGCGATCGCAGCTTCGCCGATGTGATTCGCGCTTATATCGCGGATGAGGGGATTCAGCTCCGCTGAGCGCGTGCTGGTCGGTGTATCGGCCTGGTGTCACAACTGCATGCTGAACAGCAGAGCGCGCCAAAGCGTCGTGCCGGCGGGCGTAAGTGCACTTTGCGTACATTGCCGGTACGAGCGCGCCAATCTTCAGACCTTTTTATGTGGCCTTTCTCCAAGGCCGCGGGTCCACACATATTCCCTGATCCAGGGCGGCCTTCGCTTGACAGGGTTTCAGGCACACGCCTATTATCGAGCCTGGTTGTTCGATATATGACCTTGTGTTCTCTTATCGAACAAATGGCCTCAATCCCGAGCCCATCGTTCATCATCCTGCGCTAAGCTGATCTATCGCGACGGCTGCCATGCGGCCGTTCTCGTCGCGGCGGCCGGCCCGATGCCGTAGGGCATCCAGCCGCGCCACGCGCAAGCGACCGGCGCCGCCAGGCGATCGCTACTGGTGGCGTAGCGCACGCAGCACATCAACTGGAGACATCACATGACCGAAGCATTCCTTTGCGACGCGATTCGCACCCCCATCGGCCGCTATGCGGGTTCACTGTCGTCGGTTCGCGCCGACGATCTGGGCGCGGTGCCGCTCAAAGCGCTGATGGAGCGCAACAAAGACGTCGACTGGAACGCGATCGACGACGTGATCTACGGCTGCGCGAACCAGGCAGGCGAAGACAATCGCAACGTCGCGCGCATGTCGCTCCTGCTCGCTGGTTTGCCGCAAGGCGTGCCGGGCTCGACGGTGAACCGTCTGTGCGGCTCGGGCATGGACGCTGTCGGCATTGCCGCTCGCGCGATCAAGTCGGGCGAGGCCGCATTGATGCTGGCCGGCGGTGTCGAAAGCATGAGCCGTGCGCCGTTCGTGATGGGCAAGGCCACCAGCGCGTTTTCGCGCCAGGCCGATATCTTCGACACGACGATCGGCTGGCGTTTCGTGAACCCGTTGATGAAGCAGATGTACGGCGTCGATTCGATGCCGGAGACCGGCGAAAACGTCGCAACCGACTACAAGATCAGCCGCGCCGATCAGGACGCGTTTGCGCTGCGCAGTCAACAGAAGGCCGCGCGCGCGCAACGCGACGGCACGCTCGCGCAGGAAATCGTCGGCGTGACGATCGCGCAGAAGAAGGGCGATCCGATCACCGTCTCGCAAGACGAGCACCCGCGCGAAACCAGCCTTGAAACGCTCGCCAAACTGAAGGGCGTGGTGCGCGCGGACGGCACGGTCACGGCAGGCAACGCGTCGGGCGTGAACGACGGCGCAGCGGCGCTGCTGCTCGCCAACGAAGAAACCGCGAAGCGCTTCGGCCTGACGCCACGTGCGCGCGTGCTGGGTATCGCAACGGCAGGCGTTGCGCCGCGCGTGATGGGCATCGGCCCGGCGCCCGCCACGCAGAAATTGCTGGCTCGCCTGAACATGACCATCGACCAGTTCGACGTGATCGAACTGAACGAGGCATTCGCCTCGCAAGGCATTGCGGTGCTGCGCGCGCTCGGCGTGGCGGACGACGACGCGCGCGTGAATCCGAACGGCGGCGCGATTGCGCTCGGCCACCCGCTCGGCATGAGCGGTGCGCGTCTCGTGACCACCGCGATGTACCAATTGCATCGCACGCAAGGCCGTTTTGCGCTGTGCACGATGTGCATCGGCGTCGGTCAAGGCATTGCGATCGCGATTGAACGTGTGTAACGGTTTGGCGCTCGCGCAGCGAGCGCCCCGGCGTCTTTGGCGTTGAGACTTCGCGGATAACGCTTGCCGGTGGCCCCAGGATGAACAGCCCCTTAGCTCAGGCGACGGGGCTGTTTTATTTGTGCACGTCGCATGAATTCACCGGCTATTGAATTTACGGTTAATCGGTGTTAATGACTCATTCCGATTGCATTGCGCCGAATGCCAGCGAAAGAATTAATGAGCGATCGGATTTTCATGCAGTATGTATTAATGCCTTAAGCATACTACGCATTGCTGCCGTATATAGGGGTGCCCTGGAGACTTAAAGCGGGTTGTCAGCCGGCAGGATGCCGCCGCGACAGCACACTGCGGCATTTCGTATCAAGCCGCCGGTCAATTTGAAAATCACGATATAAACAATCGTAGCTTCTTGTAAGGCATGTACAATCGTTGCGCCACACTCGTTTTAGTAATGGATATCCTGAAGATGTATGCATTCGTGGCGTTAATCGGCATCCTGCGGTTTCAGATCGCTATCACGCCAGATCGAACAATTTCTCGAGGAGCACATAAATGAAGGCAGCGACGATTGGAGCAGCGTTGATGGTAGCGGCTTTCGCCGCGGCACAACCCGTGTGGGCGCAAGATGCGTTGGCCAGTGCCGCGCAAGGTATCGTCGGCGCAGTGCAGCCGGTGCATGTGAAGGCGGAGATCGTCGGTATCGATCCGGGCACCCGCACGCTTACGCTCAAGGGGCCGGGTGGTAATGCGGTGATCGTGCTGGTGAGCCAGCAAGTTGCCGGCTTCGAGCAACTGAAGATCGGCGATCGGGTGGATGTGCTGTACAAGAATGCGCTGCTGGTGAAGGCCGACAAGGTCACCGGCAAGGACAAGGGCATTCGTGCGCGCGTCGATACGCAGGTGTATGCCCCGGCCTCGGGCGGCTTTGACTCCGCACGTCAGATCGAGGTGCTCGCCACCGTGCAGAAGATCGATCACAAGAAACGCCTCGTCACGCTGCGCGGCGCGTATCAGACGCAAACGCTCGAAGTCGGACCGGACGTCGATCTGAAGGGCGTCAAGGTCGGCGATACGATTCATGCGGTATTTGTTTCGGCAGCGGCCGTGCAGGTCACGCCGCAATAGTTGCAATAGCCGCGATCTCCGCAGGCGCTGCGATGGTGGTGAAGTCAAGGAAGTCAAGGCCACGCCAGTAAGCGGCACGCGCTCAAGCAGCACGACGCAGCCGCTCAAACGCGGCAGCCATCGCTCCTCGGAGCAGGCATGACCGATCAGCAAACACCCCTCGCTGCAGGGGTGTTTGTTTTTGCGCGGTACGAAAGCCCAATCATGTGCGTCGTATCACTGCGGGACATCAGGATCGGGTCGCCGGTGCGCTCACCATCGTATCCCTGTCTTATGTGCAATCAGGCGACGTGGTCCCCCACCTCTGGAGGAATAGTGAAGAGAAAACCCTATCGCTGGATCGGCCGCAGCTTGCGTCAGGCCTTGCTCGTCAGTTTCCTGCTTGGCTCCGTGTCGAGCTTCGCGGCCAGCTTCGACTGCAATCGCGCACGTCTGCCGGACGAAAAGGCGATATGTGCTTCACGGCACCTGAGCGAGCGCGATGTCGAGATGGCCGTGCGCTATCAGATGTTGACTGGCCTGGTTGCGATGGGCACGCGTGGAGACATGCAGGACGAACAGCAGGCCTGGCTGAAAACAAGGCAAGCATGTGGCGGGAACCAGGCGTGTCTGGATACGGCGTATCGGAATCGCATTCAAAGGCTCAAGGACGAGTACGCGACGCTTGCCAGCCGCGCGCCATTCTGACGAGGAGCCGGCGGCGTGCGACGCGTAACAAGTTATGTCGCGCTATGTCACGGCGCGTTCGAATCGCCCGCAAACCCTTGTCCAGCAAGCCTCTGTCACGGTGAAACA
>NZ_JAXDPY010000592.1:0-4230 GCF_034668105.1 Paraburkholderia sp.
GCCGCTGATCGAGCGACTCCTCGGGTTCGTGAATCCCGACCGAGGCGGCCGCTCCCCCATACGTGCGCACGATGAGCCGTTCGTCGGCGAGCGCGCGCAGGTCGCGACGCACGGTGGCTTCGGACATGCCGAAATGCTCGCACAGCGCGCCTACGTCGTTCATGCCGGACAGGACGGCCTTCAGCATTGCCTCGCGGCGGTTCGTAACTTTCATGGTGATAGAGGGTAGCGAGTCGTCCGAATGGTGCGGGCAATAGACAGGAAAAGCGCCAACGGGCGTAAGTGTAATCAAACCGCCTGCTGGAGCAATGCTCGCGGCTCGCCCGGGCAGTACGCATGCGTCGTCGTGGCGGACAAGCGTTGTGTCTTTTTGATCGATTCGATCAATCTGGGTTCGTATCCCGCGCGGAACTGCTTATTGCGGCGAATTTATAGGTTTCCATGATTTGGTCATGAGCGGATTGCGCAGAGCCGTTCGCTCGAGTACACTCCGAATGACTGAATCGGTCAATTAAAATGATTGAATCGGTCACTTTCAAACAGGAGACACTGAATGGCCCAACTTCCTATCAAACGCGCGATCGAACGCGTTCCGGGCGGGATGATGATCGTCCCGCTATTGTTCGGCGCAATGATCGCCACCTTCGTGCCGGACATGCCGAAGTTCTTCGGCTCGTTCACCAATGCGCTGTTTACCGGCGCGTTGCCGATTCTCGCCGTGTTCTATGTGTGCATGGGGGCGTCGATCGATGTGAAGGCGACGCCTTATCTGCTCAAGAAGGGCGGGGCGCTGTTCGCGGCCAAGGTTGGGTCGGCGATTGTGGTGGGTGTCGTGCTGGGCCACTTTTTGGGTGAGCAGCCGGTTTCGTCCGGACTGTTCGCGGGCATGTCGACGCTGGCGGTGGTCGCGGCGATGAACGACACGAACGGCGGCCTGTACATGGCATTAATGGGCCAATATGGCAGGTCTGAAGACGTGGGTGCTTACACGATCATGTCGCTCGAATCCGGCCCGTTCCTGACCATGGTCACGCTCGGCGTGGCAGGGCTGTCGGCGTTTCCGTGGCAGACATTGGTCGGCAGCATTCTCCCGCTCGCGGCCGGCATGCTGCTCGGCAACCTGGACCGTGAGATGCGCAGCTTTCTCGGCCGCGCCGTGCCGGTGATGATTCCGTTCTTCGCCCTGGCGCTGGGCGCGAGCCTCGACCTGCATAAAGTATGGCAAGCCGGCTTGCTCGGCATCGGCCTCGGTGTCGCGGTGGTGATCCTGACGGGCATCCCTCTTTATCTGACCGACCGGCTGACCGGCGGCACGGGTGTCGCAGGCGTGGCGGCAGCCAATACGGCAGGCAATGGAGCGGCGGTGCCTGCGTTGATCGCAGCGGCCAATCCGGTCTATGCCGAGGCCGCGAAGAGCGCGACCTTGCTGGTCGCCTCGTGCGTCGTCGTGACCGCGATCGTGTCGCCGATCCTCACCGCAGCCGTCGCCAAGCGGGTCGGCAAGCGTGCCGACGATCGCCGCGCGGCTGCATTGGAGGCGACCCGGTGAGTTGCACGAGCATTCTGATCATCGCCGACGACCTGTCCGGCGCCGCCGACTGCGCAATTGCATTTGCGGGTGCGGGGCGCAGGACGGCGGTCACGCTGAACGCGTCACGCGCGATGAGCGCGGCGGAGGTGATCGCGGTGGATACCGACACCCGCCGCATGCCGCCGGCCGAAGCCGCACAGTGCACCAGCGCCGCGTGGCTGGCGCAGCGCGGACCGGGTCGACGTCTGTACAAGAAAATCGATTCAACCTTGCGTGGCAACTGGGCCGCGGAAGTCGCCGCGTTGCAGCCGCTCGCGGGCCTCGCCATCGTCGCCACCGCCTTTCCTGCCACCGGGCGCACCGTGCGTGAGGGCCGCGTATTCGTGCGCGGTGTGCCGCTCGAAAACACGGAAACGTGGAAGCTCGAACACGCCGCGCATTGCGCCGACCTCAACGCCATGGTCGAGGCGGCCGGCTTGCGCACCGCGGCTCTGGGTGTCGAGGTACTGCGTGGCGATCCCACGGCATTGCGCAATGCCATTGCCGCGTTGGCGAAGAGCGGCGCGCAGGCGCTCATCGTCGATGCGGAAACGGATGCGGATTTGAGGGCACTCGCGCAAACGACGGCGTCGATGGACGAAGCGCTGTTCTGGGTCGGCTCAGGCGGTCTGGCGCGCGAACTGGCATCGTTGAGCGACCTGTTCGATGTCGCCACGGAAGCAGCGCAAGACGCGCTGCTGGAGTCGGAGCCGGAGCAGCAGAGAAGCGCGATCCTGATTCTGGTGGGCAGCCTCTCGGCCGTCTCGGAACAGCAATGCGCGATGCTGCGCGAGCGTGCGGGCGTGGACGAGTTGATCGTGCCGCCGGTCGTGCTGCGCGCGGGCGCGCTTCATCTGGAGTGGGCGGGCTGGCAAGCGCGCGTCGGCGCGCAACTGAGTGCGCACACCGATCTGCTGGTGCGAATTGGTCGCGACGATCTGTTCGATCCCGCCGAAGGCGCCCAATTGTCGGCGGCGCTCGCCTCGCTCGTCGCACCGTTTTTCACGCATCTGAGCGGCTTGATCGCGACGGGCGGCGAAACCGCGCGCGCGATGCTCGGTACCGCTGGCATCGACAGCCTGCAACTGCTTTCAGAAATCGAGCCGGGCGTGGCGGTGGGCCGCCCGCATGGCAACCCGCGCCTCACCGTCGTCACCAAAGCCGGCGCTTTTGGCAGCGAGCACGCGCTGTATGGCGCCTACCTTCATCTGCGGGGCACACCGGAGTTCGCTCCGGGCAAGTGCGGAGCGGCTCTCCCAGACGGCGCAACGGCAGCTTCGCCGGCTCGCGAAACGAACCATCGTCATTCAGGCAAAACATCATGAGCAACTATCTTCCAGTCATCGGCATCACGATGGGCGATGCAGCGGGCGTGGGTCCGGAAATCATCGTCAAGAGCTTGACGCACGAGTCCGTGTACCGGCAGTGCCGCCCGCTCGTCATCGGCGATGCGGCGCGCCTTGAGCAGGCCAACCGGATTGTCGGCGGCAGCACGAAAGTGCGCCGCATCGCGAAGCCGGCGGATGCGCTATATGAACGCGGCACGATCGACTGCATCGACCTCGCGCTGATTCCCGCCGACTTGCCGTTCGGCGTACTGTCGGCGCTCGCGGGCGACGCTGCGTATCAGTACATCGCGCGCGCCGTCGAACTCGCGAAGACCGACGAGATCGATGCGATCTGCACGGCGCCGCTGAACAAGGAAGCGTTGCACGCCGGCGGTCACAAGTATCCCGGCCACACTGAAATGCTCGCGCACCTCACGGGCATCGAAGAGGTGTCGATGATGCTGGTCGCGCCGCAACTGCGCGTGATTCACGTGACGACCCACATCGGCATTATCGATGCGATCCGCAAGATCGAACCCGGCCTCGTGCAACGCACGCTCGAACGGGGCCATGCGACGCTGGTGAAGGCGGGCATTGTCAATCCGCGCATCGCCGTGTGCGGCATCAACCCGCATGCCGGCGAAAACGGCCTGTTCGGTTATGGCGAGGAAGAGGAAAAGATCGTTCCGGCCGTGCAGGTATTGCGTGAACGCGGTTGGGACATCGAAGGCCCGCTCCCGGCCGACACGCTGTTCTTCCGTGCAGGACGCGGCGACTTCGATCTGGTGGTGGCGATGTACCACGATCAGGGCCACGGTCCAGTCAAGGTGCTCGGCCTCGAAGCCGGCGTCAACGTGACGGTGGGTCTCGATGTGATCCGCACCTCGGTCGATCACGGCACGGCATTCGACATCGCGGGCAAAGGCATTGCTGACGAACGCAGCCTGCTCGAAGCCCTGCGTCAAGGCGCCGAACTCGCGACGCGCCGCGCCTGACACGGCGTGAAAAACGATGGACGTGCGCGGAGCCGCCCACTTGCCTGGAACGGCGCCGTGCCTTTAAAGCTGTAGTTGTAATGGTTATGCACACACGACGCACTGAAGACTTTCGCGAAAAGCTGCTCGAAGCGGGTGTCGCGCTGTTCGCCGAAACGGGTTATCACGGCACCGGCGTCAAAGACATCGTCGAGCGGGCCGGCGTGCCGAAGGGCTCGTTCTACAACTACTTCGAGAGCAAAGAGGCATTCGGCGCGGCGATCCTGGATCACTACGCGCAGGAGCAGGCCGCTGAATGGAAGCAGCATTCACTCGAAGCGGCGTCGCCTGATCCGTT
>NZ_JAXDPY010000593.1:0-23300 GCF_034668105.1 Paraburkholderia sp.
GATCAGCAGCGAACCGTCAGGCATCGGTTGTACGTCAGCTGGCCGGCCCCACACCGTTTCGTCTGGCAGGAGCCAGCCTTCGGCAAAGACTTCCTGATGCGCGTTGCTGCCGTCCGGGTTGGTGATCACCCGCACGACCCGGTAGCCGGCCTTCTTGCTGCGATTCCATGAACCGTGTTCGGCGATAAAAATATTGTCTCGATAGGCGGCCGGAAACATCGAGCCGGTATAAAAACGCATGCCGAGCGAGGCCACGTGCGCACCGAGTTTGACAACCGGCGGCGTGAAAGCGCTGCACGGATGATCTTTGCCGAATTCGGGGTCGGGCGTGTCGCCGCCATGGCAATACGGAAAGCCGAAGTCCATGCCGGCGCGTGGTGCGCGGTTAAGTTTGTCGTCCGGTACGTCGTCGCCCAGCAAGTCGCGGCCGTTGTCGGCGAACCACAGGTCATGGGTTGCCGGATGCCACGCGAAGCCGACCGTGTTGCGAATGCCGCGCGCGACGACTTCATAATGACTGCCGTCCGGGTCCATGCGACCAATCAGCCCGAAGCGATCACGGTCTCTCAGGCAGACGTTGCAGGGCGCGCCTTGCGGCACGTACAGCTTGCCGTCCGGGCCGAACGCGATGAATTTCCAGCCGTGATGAGTCTCGGTAGGCAGTTTGTCGGTGACGACGACAGGCTTGGGCGGGTCGCTCAGATGAGTGTCGATCGCGTCGAAGCGTAGAATCCTCGACACCGCGGACACATACAGCGTGCCATCGCGCCACGCCACGCCGGCCGGCGTTTCCAGCCCCGAGGCGATGACATGGCGTGCGCTCACGCGCCCGTTTTGCAGTTCAAGCGCGTAGACGTGGCCGTCCAGGCTACCTATATAAAGTATGCCCTTGGGCGAGAGTGCCATGGCTCGGGCACTGGGCACCGCGTCCGACAGGACTTCGATGTGGAAGCCGGGCGGCAGTTTGATGCGCTCGATCGGCAACGCGGCCAGCGCCGGCAGGGCCGCGGCAGCGAGCAACAGAGCTGCGCCGGCTCGCAGCGTTTGAGCGCGGACTGTGCTCGAAAGCGCAGCGGGCAGCAGAAAAGCGGCAATTCGCCGAAACACGATGAATGAAGCGAAGCAAAACGCAGGCGGCGGCGGGAGTTTCACGGGCGCTCCATCAGGTAATTCGGGCGTTCGGCGTGGCCCAAGGGCCTCGCCTGGATGGCCGGCGCAACCCGGCCTGTCAGTTTATCCCGGTAAGTGTTTGTTATGGCGTCGGTTTCCCGCTATAATCGCGTGTTTCAGTCGTTCCGAACCCCGGTTTTCAAGGATTCTAGTATGGTCATCATCCGCTTGGCTCGTGGCGGCTCCAAGAAGCGCCCGTTCTACAACATCGTCGCAACCGATTCGCGTAACCGTCGTGACGGCCGCTTCATCGAACGCGTTGGCTTCTACAACCCGGTCGCTACGAAGGGTGAGTCGCTGCGTATCGCTCAAGACCGCCTGACGTACTGGCAAGGCGTTGGCGCACAACTGTCGCCGACCGTCGAGCGTCTCGTGAAAGAAGCGCAAAAGGCGCAGCCGGCTGCTTAATGGTGGCTAGCATGCGTATCGTCGTCGGTTCGGCCGGCGGCTCGCGCAGCTTGCGTGAGCAGTCCGATGCGCGAGTTTTGCTGAAGCAGACGTCGAAGTTGGCAGCGAGGTTCCGTTATGTCTGAGCGTGATTCCGGCAATCCAGGTAGCGTGAAGGCAAAAGCGGCGTCCGCGCGCGCGAAGACGTCTGGTCAGGCGCCGTTCGGGGCATTCGTCCGCAAGTCGGTCGAAGCAGCCGAGGGCAAGGCGAAAGCCAAAGTTGTAAGCGCCGCTTCCAGCGCAGCAGAAATGCGAGTGGAAACGGTGGAAAGCTGGCCGGCCGATGCGGTCGAGGTCGGTGCAATCGTCGACGCTTACGGCCTCAAAGGCTGGGTCAAGGTGGCCGCGCATGCGGATGCCGGGCACGGCGGCGACGCGTTGCTAAGCGCGAAGCGCTGGTGGTTGCTGAAAGGCCACGAGCGCAAATCGGCGCCGTCATTGCAGGCTAAAAAGCATAGCGATAGTATCGTTGCCCAGCTGGGCGGCGTCGCTGACCGCGATGTGGCACTGGCACTGCGCGGTACCCGCATTTATATCAGCCGCAGTGAATTTCCGGTCCTCGAGGCCGACGAGTTCTACTGGGTCGACCTGCTCGGCCTGGATGTGGTGAATGTTGCCGGGGTCAATCTCGGCAAGGTCGCAGACATGATCGACAACGGTGCGCACTCGGTGTTGCGCATCGAATACCCGGATACCGACAAAAGCGGTAGGCCGGTTACCGGTGAACGTTTGATCCCGTTCGTCGGCGTCTTTGTCAAAACGGTGGATCAGGCGGCGAAGCAGATCATCGTCGACTGGGAAGCCGATTACTAAATAACTCGCTGACTGGAGAGAGCGATGCAGTTCGATGTCGTGACGCTCTTTCCTGACATGTTTCGTGCGCTGACCGACTGGGGTATCACCAGCCGTGCGGCGAAGCAGGAGCGCTACGGGTTGCGCACGTGGAATCCACGCGATTTCACAACGGACAATTACCGCACAATCGACGATCGCCCCTACGGCGGCGGCCCCGGCATGGTCATGCTGGCCAAGCCCCTGGAAGACGCGATCGGCGCGGCGAAAGTGGCGCAGGCGGGGCAGGGTATTGACGCGTCGCGCGTCGTGATGATGTCACCACAAGGTGCTACGTTGAATCACGACCGTGTCATGCAGTTCGCGGCCGAACCCGGTCTGATCTTGTTGTGCGGGCGCTATGAAGCGATCGATCAGCGTTTGCTCGACCGTGTCGTCGACGAAGAAGTCAGTCTTGGCGACTTCGTGCTGTCCGGCGGCGAATTGCCGGCCATGGCGCTGATGGACGCCGTGGTGCGCCAGTTGCCCGGCGTGCTGAACGACTCGCAATCGGCGGTGCAGGATAGTTTCGTCGACGTGTTGCTGGATTGTCCGCATTACACGCGTCCGGAGGAATACAACGGCGTGCGTGTGCCTGATGTGCTGCTTGGCGGCCATCATGCGGAGATCGTTGCATGGCGTCGGCGTGAGGCCTTGCGCAATACGTTGAACAAACGGCCCGATCTGATCGTGAAGGCCAGAAAGAACAAGATGTTGAGCCGTGCCGACGAGGCATGGCTTACGAGTCTCGCGAAGGAAGAGTCGAAGGCGTAAAGCCTCGATCTTTCGAGCGGACATAGGCGGTGCCGCACATGCGTGTACGGCGCCAGATGTGAACCCATCCTCTATCGGGGCCGTAGCCGCGCAATTTCTGCAAGGCAGGTACGAACGCCGACAAGATGGACCTAGGAGTCAGTAATGAATCTGATTGCAATACTCGAGCAGGAAGAAATCGGCCGCGCTCTCGGCGAGAAGACCATCCCCGAATTCGCCCCCGGCGATACGGTGATCGTCAGCGTGAACGTGGTTGAAGGTACGCGTAAGCGTGTTCAGGCTTACGAAGGCGTCGTGATCGCCAAGCGTAACCGTGGTCTGAATTCGTCGTTCATCGTCCGCAAGATTTCGTCGGGCGAAGGCGTCGAGCGTACGTTCCAGACGTACTCGCCGCTGCTGGCAAGCATCGTCGTGAAGCGTCGTGGCGATGTGCGCCGTGCCAAGCTGTACTATCTGCGTGACCGTTCGGGCAAGTCGGCTCGGATCAAGGAAAAGCTGGTCGCAAAGAAAGACCGCGCTGCTCCGGAAGCGTAAAAGCTGTAAGAAAAAGCACCCCTCGCGGGTGCTTTTTTGTTTGCCAGGTCAAAATAGCGGCATGTCCTTATCCGCTTATTCTGAGAGACCCGTTGATCCGCCCCGTCTTTGAGCCCGAAACCCTGCCCGTCGAAGCGACCGGCGCCGATCTGCCACCCGTTGCCGCCGGGCGTCTGACGCCCGATGGCCTGCGTGCGCGTTTCGAGCAGCGCCTAAGCTGGACGCCCGAACCGATTGTCGAAGCGCCGTGGCGTGACACGCACGTCGATCCGCGCGTTGCCGCTGTGCTGGTGCCGCTGGTGGTGCGTGAGAAAGGCCTCACCGTGCTGCTGACCCAACGTGCCGACCATCTGAACGACCACGCCGGCCAGGTGAGCTTTCCCGGCGGCCGCCACGAACCGTTCGACGCGGACGCGACTGCCACGGCATTGCGCGAGGCACAGGAAGAGGTCGGTCTCGATCCGTCGCGCGTCGAAATTCTCGGTGCGCTGCCCGACTATCTGACGGGCACCGGTTTTCGCGTGTCGCCTGTAATCGGTCTCGTGCATCCGCCATTCACGTTGAAAGCGGACGCACTCGAAGTCGCCGAAGTTTTCGAAGTGCCGCTCGCTTTTCTGATGGACCCCGCGCATCACGAAGAGCGCGTGTTTCGTTACGAAGGCGGCGAGCGCCGCTTCTTCGCCATGCCCTATCCGCGAGCGGCATCGGCGCAAGCTGAAGGTCGCGGGAGCCAGGTCGGCGGCCATTATTTCATCTGGGGCGCAACGGCCGCGATGCTGCGCAACTTCTATCGCTTTCTAGCGGCGTGAGCTAGCGCGACAGCTCGGACTGTGCAGTTATCGGGTGTTTGTCAACGTCTCCGCTCAGCCGCATCCGACCCTGTGCTATCGTTATAAAACAATCGTAAAACTCGAAAAGCACGGCGCATCGCATGACTTTTTTCTCCGTATTGCTGGCTCTGATTATTGAACAGGTCCGCGCGCTGTCGCTGAACAATCCAGTGGCGGCATTGCTTCAATACCATGCGGAGTCGGCGGCGCACGGATTCGATGCCGGCAAGCCCAAGCATGGTCTGCTTGCGTGGCTCGTAGTGGTGGTGCCGTGGACGCTGGCTGTCGCGCTCGTCTACTACGTGCTCTATCACATTCACTTTGCGCTGGCCTTCCTGTGGAACGTCGCGGTGCTGTACTTCACGCTCGGTTTCCGCCAGTTCAGCCATTATTTCACCGACATTCACCTCGCGCTGAACAACGACGACGTGCCGCGCGCGCGTGAAATCCTGAATGAGTGGACGGGACTCGACACCGTCGACATGCCGGTCAGCGAGATCGTGCGTCATACGCTGATTCACGCGGTGGTCGCCTCGCATCGGCACGTGTTCGGCGTGTTTTTCTGGTTCCTGATTCCAGTCGGGCCCGCGGGCGCGGTGCTGTATCGGATTGCCGAGTATCTGGCGCGTGCGTGGGCTCGCCCGGTCGACGATCGTACTGCGGCGTTCTCGAGCTTCGCGCAGCGCGCCTTCTTCGTGATCGACTGGGTGCCGGCGCGGCTCACGTCGCTTGGTTTTGCGATCGTTGGCAATTTCGAAGACGCGATTTATGCATGGCGCAACCACGCGCGTCAGTGGCCGGATGCGAACGACGGCGTGTTGCTTGCCGCGGGCAGTGGGGCGCTCGGTGCACGTCTGAGTGGGCCGCTTGCCGAACCGTCGAGCCTCGACGCATTGGCGACCGGCGACGGCGGTCCGATGCAGGTTGGCGACGACTGCACGCCGCGTACGCTGCAATCGGCAGTGGGTCTGGTGTGGCGCGCGGTGGTGCTGTGGATGATTCTATTGTTGATGCTGACGATTGCCGTCTGGCTCGCCTGAAGCGATGCGAAGCTAATGCAGTGCAGAAGAAGCCGGGCACATGTCCGGCTTTTTTATTGCCTGCGGCGCAGCGGTTATACGGTTCACATAGCCTGCATCTGAAGCGCTTCGTCCTCGATCAACAGGCCACCGCAACCACGCCACTCACTTCCCGCACACTCAGGCAACTGCCCGCCCGCAACGCCTCCAGGCACTTCACCCATCCAACGGATCACGCGCCGTTCCACACTGCCAGCACACCGTGAACTGCGCTTCAAGCGTCTCCCCGCACTGGCGGCATTGCCACGAAGGCGAACCTGCAGCGGGACCTTGCGACGCCGCATCGATCAGACGCCGCGCCATCGCTTCATCCCGCTCATCGACAAGCCACAACTCAGGCGCGCACTGATCCGCCGGAATATCCCCAAGCGCGCCGTTCAGATACCGGTTATGCAACTCGCAAGCGATACCCGCCGTCTGCAGCACGTTGATCCAATGCTGTCCGATGATCAGGTTAGGCGCGCGCATCAATTTCATCGTGAATCCATGGTTTGACCGCGGCGCGCGTCAGCGCACGATCTGGCTGGCTTCGTGTACCAGTTGCGCATACAGCGCATGCCGCTCGCGCCGGACACGTCCAGCGGCGACGGCTTCAAGAATCGCGCAGCCCGGCTCCTGCAAGTGATGGCAGTTGTAGAAGCGGCAATTCGGCAGCAACGGCCGGAACTCAGGAAACGCGCGTTCCAGCATGCCTTCGGTCAACTGGTGCAGGCCGAATTCCTGGAAGCCCGGCGAATCGATTAACGCACCGCCGTCGTTACCGGGCAGAGGGTAGAGACGCGTGAAGGTCGTTGTATGCCGGCCGCTGTTCAATGCGGTCGAGATTTCGCGCGTGGCGACTTCGGCATTCGGAATCAGCAGATTCACCAACGTCGATTTGCCCATGCCCGACTGGCCGAGCAGGAGCGTCGAGTGACCGTGCAGATGTTCGGTCAACGCAGCACGCGCGGCGTCCGGCTGCGTCGTGATCGACACTTCGACCACGGTATAACCCAGCGCGCGATACGGTTCGAGCCGCCTGCGCGCGCCTTCCAGCGCGCCGGTCACGTCGATCTTGTTCAGCACGATCAGCGGCTTCAACTCGTTCGCCTCGGCGGCGACCAGCGCGCGACCCAGCAGGTCTTCACTGAAGTGCGGTTCGGTGGCCAGCACGATCAGCAACTGATCGAGATTGGCGGCAAACAGCTTCGACTTGTACTGATCCGAGCGATACAGCAGATTGCGCCGTTCGCCAATCTCGACGATCACGCCCTGATCCGCCGAAGTCGGCTCGTAAATCACGCGATCGCCCACAGCCACCTCGCTGCGCTTGCCGCGGGGGAAACACTGGAGCATCGGGCTGCCGTCTTCCGGTGCGACCAGGTAATGCCGCCCATGAGCGGCAATCACAAGGCCACCTACGCGCGTGCTCGACGGCGCGCGCGGCGCTTTCGGGGAGCGGCTCATGCGTGCCGCAGCAGGCGGTCGATCCGCTGCGACGCCGGCGGATGCGAATAATAGAACGCGGTGTAGAGCGGGTCGGGCGTCAGCGTCGACGCGTTGTCTTCATACAGCTTGACGAGCGCATTGACGAGGTCTTGCGCGTCGGTTTGCGTGGCGGCGAAGGCATCGGCTTCGAACTCGTGTTTGCGCGAGCTGAGGCTGCCGAGCGGCGTCACGAAGAACAGGAACACCGGCAGCGCGAGGAAGAACAGCACCAGTGCAAGGCCGCTATTGCCGCCGATCAGCGACGGCCGCACACCGAGTCCTTCGTAGAACCACACGCATTGCGTCAGCCATCCGAGCAGCGCGAGCATCGCGAGGCTGATCGCGAACATGACGACCATCCGCTTGATCACGTGACGACGCTTGAAGTGACCGAGTTCGTGTGCGAGCACCGCTTCGATCTCGTTGCCCGACAGGCGCGCGAGCAGCGTGTCGAAGAACACGATCCGCTTGGCCGCGCCGAAGCCGGTGAAATACGCATTGCCGTGCGCCGAACGGCGGCTGCCGTCCATCACGAACAGGCCCTTGGCGGCGAAACCGCAGCGCTGCATCAGCGCTTCGATGCGGCTTTTGAGTGCTTCGTCCTTGAGCGGTTCGAACTTGTTGAAGAGCGGCGCGATAAACGACGGATACAGCACCAGCACGAGCATCTGGAACGCGACCCAGACGACCCACGTCCACAGCCACCACAAGTTGCCCGCCTGGTTCATCAGCCACAGCACGACGAATAGCAGCGGCAGGCCGAAAACGGCGCCGAGCAGCACGCCTTTGAGACGGTCGAGGAAGAAGATGCCCTTGCTCATCCGGTTGAAGCCGAAGCGTTGCTCGACGACGAATTGACGGTAGTACTCGAACGGCAGATCGATCACGCTGGTGATGACAATCACCGCCGCGACCAGCGCGATCTGGCCGGCATAGCCGCGGCCTAGCCAGTCGGAGATGGCCAGATCGAGCGCCTGCACGCCGCCCAGCAGCGTCAGCCCGATCAGCACGGCGGCGCCGACGACGATCTCGATCATCGTCAGCCGCGTGCGTTCGACGGTGTAATCCGCGGCGCGCTGGTGCGCGGTGAGCGCAATGGTGCCGGCAAACTGGCTCGGCACCTGCTCGCGATGGCCGGCGACGAAGCGGATCTGCCGCGACGCGAGCCAAAGCTTGGTGCCGACCATCGCCACGACGGCGACGACGAACAGAACAGTGAAGTACAGGGTAGGCATCCGGGGATTCCGTGGTATCTATGCGAGAATTATATGTTTCTTCCCGCCTCGCGGCGGGGGGATAAGCCGAAACCCGGCCAAACCGGCTCGGCCGATCCGGCTCAAACCAATCTCATACGAACAATCGCCGCGCCAAGCGTGCTTCCAGCGAAGCCGTTTGCACGGCCCTCAGGGTTGCCTTCATGACTGACATCCTCGCCTCCACCGACCAGCCGACGCTCGTGCGCAGCGACATGAATCTCGTCTGGCTGGACATGGAAATGACCGGCCTCGAACCGGACACCGACCGCATCATCGAAATCGCGGTGGTGGTGACGAATTCGACGCTCGACAGGATGGTCGAAGGGCCCGTGCTGGCGATTCATCAGAGCGATGAGACGCTCGCCAAAATGGATCAGTGGAATCAGAACACGCATGGCCGCTCGGGCCTGATCGACCGAGTGAAGGCGTCGACGGTGAGCGAAGCCGACGCCACCGAACAGATTCGCGACTTTCTCGCGCAATACGTGCCGCCTGGCAAATCGCCGATGTGCGGCAACTCGATCTGCCAGGACCGCCGCTTCATGGCGCGCTGGATGCCGGATCTGGAACGCTTCTTCCATTACCGCAATCTCGACGTCAGCACGCTGAAGGAACTGTGCCGCCGCTGGCAGCCGGCGATCTACAAGGGTTTCCAGAAACGCGCGTTGCATACGGCGCTGGCGGACATCCATGAATCGATCGACGAACTCAAGTACTACCGCGAGCACTTCCTGATTCCGGCAGCTTCTGAATCGCCGGCAGCGGAGTAACGCAGTCGAACTCGAAGCCGCCGGCAGTGAAGTAACACCGCTGCCGCCGTTTCCCGCTTAATCCTGCCGAGGCGCGCGCACCGCGTTCTTCGGCCGGAACGCCTTCACCACGTCGGCGTTCGTTTCCACATACGGGCCGCCGATCAGGTCGATGCAATAGGGCACCGCGGCGAAAATCCCCGGCACTTTGACGGTGCCGCGTGCTTCGGCGTCACGCAAGCCTTCCAGCGTTTCCTTGATCGATTTCGGCTGGCCCGGCAGATTGACGATCAGCGCCGCGTGATCCGCGGTTTCGCGGATCACCGCCACCTGGCGCGACAGAATCGCCGTCGGCACGAAATTCAGGCTGATCTGGCGCATCTGCTCGCCGAAACCCGGCATTTCCTTCGTGGCGACGGCCAAAGTCGCTTCCGGCGTCACATCGCGGCGTGACGGGCCGGTGCCGCCGGTTGTCAGCACCAGATCGCAACCCACTTCGTCAACCAGTTCGATCAACGCGGTGGAAATGGTGGGGGCGTCGTCATGAATCAGGCGTGTCACCAGCTGAAAAGGCGAAGTCAGCGCAGCACCGAGCCATTCCTGCAGCGCCGGAATGCCTTTGTCCTCGTACACGCCGGTGGACGCGCGGTCGCTGATCGACACGAGGCCAATCACGATTTCGTCGGGATGCCGACGTGCGGCCTTATTCGTCGCGGTCGTCATCGTCGTCTTCCAGGCCTTCTTCAGCGTCGGCATCGGCAGCGGCAGACGGCCCGTCCGCGTTCTTGATCCACTGGAACAGCTCGCGGAAGTAGCGCGGCGGCTTGCTTTGCAGCGCTTCCTTGCGGGCGTTGCGGATCAGTGTGCGGCCCTGCTGCGGGTCGGCATTCGGGTGCTGGCGGATGAATTCGGTCAGCGCGGCGTCGTCGGCGAGCAGTTTCTCGCGGGTGCGCTCGATCCAGTGCAGCTTGGCCGTTTCCGCCTTGTTGACGCCGTTATAGGTGTCGAGCGCGGTGCGCAGCGCGGCGGTTTCCTCGTCCAGCAGCGAGCGCATCACGCGCCCGACGTATTGCACCTGGCGGCGCTTGCCTTCGTGATCGGTGATGCGGCGCGCTTCGCGCACGGCGTCGTCGAGCTTTTCGGGCATCGGCATGCGCTTGAGCGCGTCTTTGGGCAGCGCGATCAGCGCCGAGCCCAGTTCCTGCAACTCGTGCATTTCGCGCTTGAGCTGGGACTTGCTGGGACGGTCGTAGCCGTTCTCGTCGACTTCCGGCTCGGCGGATTCGATGGGTTGAATGCGGGTTTTGCGTGTCATACCGATATTGTAGCGTGCCGCGCACGCCGGACCTGCCGTGCTGCTGTGCACAAGGGCTGGCACGCCGGTTTTTGCGAGCAGGGCCAGCCCGGCGAGCAGCAATGAGGGCAAGCGCGCCTGTTTCCGGCGCACGCGTGCGGCGAGTGACCAGGCGAAGCAAGCAGGCGAAGCAAAGCAGGCGAAGCAAAGCAGGCGAAGCAAAGCAGGCGAAGCAAGCAGGCGAAGCAAGCAGGCAGAAGTAAGCACGCGAATGCGCTCGGCCAAAGAGCCCCTCGAATGCCAGGTACAGCTTCGCGTACCTTGCTATGATCGCGGCATACGTGACCACGCAAACGCGCACGCAACGCATTGGAAAATGGCACGTGTAAATGCGTAAGCACGTGCGCGGCATGGGCGAACACACCGGGCCGCTCGGCCCCGAACAGGACGGCAACGACAATGGCAGCAGACATGGACGTCAAGCAGCGCTTTTTTCCGCACACCCAGGATGAACTGAAGGAAATCGCCTCGGACATCCTTCGTCACGCGAAGTCGCTCGGCGGTACCGACGCGGCGACCGAGATTTCCGAAGGCGACGGCCTGTCCGTCTCCGTGCGGCGCGGCGAAGTCGAGACGATCGAGCACAACCGCGACAAGATGGTCGGCGTGACGGTGTTCATCGGCAACAAGCGCGGCAACGCGAGCACCTCGGACTTTTCGTCGCAGGCATTGAAGGACACGGTGGCGGCGGCGTACAACATCGCGCGTTTCACGGCTGAAGACGACTGCGCGGGCCTCGCCGAAGCAGAATTGCTCGAAACCGCGCCGCGCGATCTCGATCTGTATCACCCGTGGAATCTGTCCGCGGACGAAGCGGTGGAAATCGCCCGCCGCTCGGAAGACGCCGCGTTCGCCACCGATCCGCAGATCAAGAACTCGGAAGGCGCAAGCGTCTCGGCGCAGCACTCGCAATTCGTGCTGGCCACCTCGCGCGGCTTCCTCGCCGGGTATCCGTACTCGCGCCACTACATCGCGTGCGCGCCGATCGCCGGCAGCGGCCGCAATATGCAGCGCGATGACTGGTACACGTCGACCCGCAGCGCGGGCGACCTCGCCAATCCGGAAGCCGTGGGCCGCTACGCGGCGCAACGGGCGCTGTCGCGCATCGGCGCGCGCGGGCTCGACACGCGCAAGGTGCCGGTGCTGTTCGAAGCACCGCTCGCCGCCGGCATTCTCGGTGCGTTCGTGCAGGCAACGAGCGGCGGCGCGCTCTACCGCAAGACCTCGTTTCTCGTCGATAGCCTCGGCAAGCCGGTGTTCGCGCCGCACGTGCAGGTGGTCGAAGATCCGCACGTCGCACGTGCCATGGGCAGCGCGCCGTTCGACGAAGAAGGCGTGCGCACGAAGCAGCGCTCGGTGGTGAAAGACGGCGTGGTGGAAGGCTATTTCCTCTCGACCTATTCGGCGCGCAAGCTCGGCATGCAGACCACCGGCAATGCCGGCGGCTCGCACAATCTGTCGCTGCGCAGCTCGAACACGCGCCCGGAAGACGACTTCGAAGAAATGCTGAGGAAGCTCGGCACGGGCCTGTTGCTGACTGAACTGATGGGGCAGGGCGTGAACTACGTGACGGGCGATTACTCGCGTGGCGCGTCGGGCTTCTGGGTTGAAAACGGCAAGATCCAGTATCCGGTCGAGGAAATCACCGTGGCGAGCACGCTGCAGGAGATGTTCCGCCATATCGTCGCGATCGGTGCGGATACGATCACGCGCGGCACCAAGGAAACCGGTTCGGTACTGATCGAACGGATGACGATTGCCGGGCAGTGAGCGGTTTGGCCAGCCGGCTGCGGACTGCTCTGCTCGTGGACCGGTAGCCGCCGGATTGGGCTGCCAGCGGCAAGAAGCAGCAAACAGAAACGCCACGCAAGCAGTTGCGTGGCGTTTTTTCATGGTGCGCGCGTTATGGGCCGGTCGCCAATGTTCGACGCTCTGGATCGAGGCATAGAGCGGGGAGCCAGAGCCCGAACCGCCGCGCCCTCAAGCGCAGCGCGAAACCTCAACTACCCTTGCGCTTATACGTCACGAACGCGTAGTCGAAGTCATTCGGCGCGTCCGCGCGATGCGTCTCGTGCGCGACTTCTTCCCACTCGTTTTCATCGAGTTCGGGGAAGGTGGCGTCGCCTTCGAAGTCGGCGGAAATCTCGGTGACGATCAGCTTGTCCGCTTGACGCAAACCTTCCGTATACAGCTGCGCGCCGCCGATCAGAAACGCCTCCGGCGCCTGGTCCTGGGCGGCGAGCTTCAACGCGTCCTGCAAGGTGGTGGCCGCGTCGCAACCCTGAAAGCGCCGCGTGGCATCCCGTGTCACGACAATGTTGCGGCGTCCCGGCAACGGCCGGCCGATCGATTCATGCGTCTTGCGGCCCATGATGATGGGCGCGCCCATCGTGGTGCGCTTGAAGAACGCGAGGTCTTCGGGGAGTCGCCAGGGCAACTGGTTGTCGCGGCCGATCACGCCGTTATTGGCGCGAGCGACGATCAGGGTGAGCGTCGTCATCGAATGGAAAGGGGAACGTAACCGGATGATTCTACCTGAGGCATGCGAGCGAGCGCCGCATGCCCGGCGGCGAGGCCGTGGGACGGGGCGCCGACCGGGGCGGCCGGCGCCATGGTGCGACGCGCGTCACAACCCGCTGACGCGCGGGCCGCGCCGTCACTCCTGCGAAGGTTCGTCGGCGGCGAACGAGCCAACCGACGCCTTCTCGTCAGCCGCACTCAACTCCCGCAGCCCATGCTGACCCATCAGCCGGTACAGCGTCACGCGCGAAATATTCAGATCCGCCGCCGCCTCGTTCAGCCGGTGCCGATGCCGCAGCAACGCCGCTTCGATCGCGCGCTTCTCAGCGGCTTCGCGCGCCTGCGTCAGACTCATCGTCTGCTGCTCGGTGTACTGCGCGAGGTCGAGGTCGTCGGCGGAAATCAGCTTGCTCTCCGCCATCACGATCGCACGGCGCACGCGGTTGATCAGCTCGCGCACATTGCCAGGCCAGCTGTAGTTGTACAGCGCCTCGATCGCCGACGGCGTAAAGCCGCGGATCTTGCGCGCGTTATCGGTCTTGAACTTATGCAGAATGTGATGCGCGAGGATTTCGATATCCTTGCCGCGCGCGCGCAACGGCGGTTCGTCCACCCGCAGCACGCACAGGCGGTGAAACAGGTCGGCACGGAACTGCCCGGCGCGCATCGCGCCTTCAAGGTCGACGTGGGTCGCCGAAATGATCCGAACATCAACCGGAATCGATTCGCGGCCACCGAGGCGTTCGATCTTGCCCTCCTGCAGAAACCGCAGCAGGCTCGCCTGACTTTCCAAGGGCAGATCGCCGATTTCGTCGAGCAGCAGCGTGCCGCCATCGGCCTCTTCGACCCGGCCGATCTTGCGTTGATTCGCGCCCGTGAACGCACCGCGCTCATAACCGAATAGTTCGGATTGCAACAGATGATGCGGAATCGCCCCGCAATTGATCGCGATGAACGGCGCCTTGCGGCGCGGCGAGCGTTCGTGAATCGCGAGCGCGGTGAGTTCCTTGCCGGTGCCTGACTCGCCGGAGATGAACACGCTCGCGTCGGTGTTCGCGACCTTGCGGATGGTGCGAAAGAGTTGCTGCATCGCCTCGCAGGTGCCGACCATTTCCTCGTCGCCGGATTCGTTCACGGGCGCCGCGAGTTCGGGCTCGCACAGCGTCACCATGCCGAAGGCGTGGCCGACCAGATAGTCGAGCGTCGGGTTCGCCACCGGCATCTTCACGTAGTCGAAGCAGTAATGGCGCACGAGCCGCCGCACTAGCGGATCGTTGAGCCTTTCGTTGGTGGCGAGCGCGATCCAGCCGACTTGCTGCTGACGCAAACTCGCTTCGAGACCGCCCAGATCGCGCGGCGGGAAGCTCGCCAGATCGACGATGCCGGCGCAGCCCGCGTCGGGCTTCGCGAGTCTGCCGAGTTCATGCGCCGAGCGCGCCACCGCGACGGTCCAGCCGCGGCTTCGCAGATGCGCGACGAGGGTATCGTCCGGCGTACGTGCCACGTACAACAGCATGCGAGCGGCGCGCGCATGGGCGGCGGGCGCGCCGCTCGCGCCCGCGGCCGGCGCACCGATCGACACCACCGCCGCCGCCGCGGCGCATTTCGTTAGGGCTTCGACGGGGCGGTCCGCAGGCAGCGCACGCGTCATATGCGAACCCGCTCCCGCCACCGAAGCAACACTGGTCAGATGAGGTGATTCACGCACGTTCGACCTCGTTTCGTTGACACACGTCTAATAAAACGCCCCGAGTTTGCTTGCCTGCCCGGAGGCCTGGCGCGAAGCGCCAGGTCTTGAAACACTCAAAATGTGTAGGGAAACCGCACGCCGACGACGAAGTTCGGCGCGTCCGGCGTCAAGCCGACGGAGACCGAGCCGTTGATGGTCAGGTGTTTGTTCACCACATGGTTCAGGCCGAAATTCAGCGCCGCGGCCGTGGTTTCGCTGCCCGGCACTTTTTCGTACGAACCGCCTGGCGCGCGCGTCTTCGATTCGGGTTCGAGCGCCATCGTGTACGAGATGCTTGCCGAATCCTTGTCGGAGAACGCCAGCGCCACGCCGCCGCCGAATTGCACGATGTCGCCGAGCTTGACCGTCGCCGGCTGGGTTTGTCCCTGCACCGACGAAATATCCGCGAACGAGCGCGCAATGTTGTAGGTGTACGAAAGACTGCCGAACAGCACCACCGGGTCATAGGTCTTCAACAGCGAGATGCCGGCCGTGATGTTCCAGAAGCCGGTGCCGGTGGGCAGCTTGCTCGGCGCGACGAGGTTGGTATTGTCGTTGTCGACCTGAATCAGCTTGTCGCCGAATGGCGACGAACCGGTCGGCGCCTTGATGCGCAGGCTGCCGACCACGTCGGGCAGACTGTTGGTCTCCTTCAGGAACTGGTAGTAGATCCCGAAGTTCACGTCGCCGATATCGCTGCCGTTCACCGACGCGTCCGACAGCGTGCTCGCCGCACCGCCCGCGCCGCCGACGATGAAGTTGCTGTGCCGATAGATGTACGGCACGTCGACATCGATACTCATGCGGTCGGTCAGGCCGTAGCGCGTATCGAGATCGGCCATCACCTGGTGCGACTTGGTCTCACCCAGGTTGATGTTGCCGAGGAAAATCGCGTCGAGCGCGAGGAAGCCCGACAACTGCAGCTGACGGCGATCGTAGTAGGTATCGCTGATGCCCCAGTCCAGCGTCAGCTTGTGGTCGAAGAGCGGCGCATGTTCGCGTTGCACGACGGCTTCTTCGGCCTGGGTGCGCACCGGCTCGGCGGCTTTCTGGGTCTGGCCGATCGCGCCGCTGCCGTCGGTGGCGGCCGGCAAACCGCCCGCGGTGTTGCTCGCATTGCCGTTTTCGGGCGGCGGCGGATAGACAGGCACGCCGGTCGCCGTGCCTGTGTTGCCGCCCGTCGCGGGCGCGCCGGGACTGATCTGGGCGAGCGGCGGCAGCGGTACCGGCAGGCCATCGGCGCCGGGCTGTTCGGCCACCGCTTCACTGCCTGCCGGCGCACCGGCGCCCGGCATGCCGCGGCCGCGTTGCGCCATTTCCAGATGGGTGACCTGGCGCTCGAGCGAGTGAATTTGCCGCTGCTGCTCGTCGACCACCCGCATCAATGTATTGAGACGGTCCTCGACGGATTGTCCGGCGAGCGCCTGCGCGCTCGCCCCTTGCGAAAGTGCGAATAGCATCACGGCCGCTGGAATGGCCGCGAGTGCCATGCGCGGCACCTTTGTCGATGAAAAATTATTCATTTTGTGTTCCCCCGGTGTTCCGGCGGCGCGCCCCCTGTCTCCCGACGGCGTGCTGCTTTATCAGTCCTGCATGTGCTGCCTTGCGCGGGTGGCGGCCCGCAGGGTCATCTCCTTCATTTCCTGTTTTGCAGAGCTTGTAGTACGCCGAGCTGACGAATCATTGCCGCCGACATCTGCTGGGTCTGCAGATGCAACTGCAATGCGTTGGCGACTTGCTGGTTATTGCCTGCAATCTGCAGCAACTGGGCGATTTGCCCGTTGCCTGGCGTGATGGTCTGGGTAGCGATCCCGGCCGGAGTCTGCAGCGCAACGTTGATACCGTTGCTGCCGAACGAGATGCCGGCTTTGATCGAGCCGGTCGAATTGCTGGCCGCTGCCGCCGGGGCATTGGCGGTACCCGCCAGCATCACGGCATTACTATTGAAATCAATCAGCGCGGAATTGGAGCCGGCGTTCCGGTCGCCGGCCACTTGCGTGACTTGCGAAACGCCGTTGGCCGAAATGCGCTGTCCGCCGTTTGCCTGCGCGTTGGGGTGGGCCCCCGAGTTGGCGCCGGACCTGCCGGCGCCGCCGCCCGTCACGCTCGCCAACGTGTTGACGCTGCTGCTGACCTGTCCGGCCGCGTTCTGCGCGGCAGCCAGCGTGCCCTGCGCGAGGGCGATCACGCCGTTGGGCAATTGCCATTGCGAAATGACGTTCAGAACGAAGCCGGAAATCATCGTGGCGCCGGCATATTTGCCGGTCTGGCCGGCGAGAACATCGTCGTCCACCATCTGCACCTTGATGGTGGCTGAGTCGATGTCGCGAGCGGCGAGAAATTCGGGCACCGGCGGCGAGCCGGCGCCTTGTGATGCATAGGCGCTGCTGCTCAGGCCGCACATCGTGGTGCAGATTGCGAGGCCTAGCTGGGAAAGGTGGCGCTTCATGATTGGGTCAGAACAGGTCTGCCTTGATCAAGCCGTATTCGACAAAGGGAGTCGCCGCCGTGCCGTTGGCCAGCGCGCTGGCGCGAAGCTTGAGCGCGAGCGACTCGTTGTCCTGCAACAGCGGTGAATCCTCCCTGAAGGGTTTGCCGAGGACCGCGAACACCAGGCCGTTCCAGGTTTTGGCGAAGTCCTCTTCGAGCACGATGCGATTGCCGAGCGCCGGATCCGCAATGAAGACGCGGCCATCCTGCGCATGCTTGACGATCACGAAATGCTCGTACCCGTCGATGTTCATCAGAACCATCACGGGAATTTGCAAGTGTTGGAGCGCGTCGGCATTGACCCGGAAGCCACGGCCGCGCAAACCGATGGTCTCGACGAACTTCTTCATGTCGAGCATCGAGAAGCCATTTTTGACGACGACTTCGGGCGTCGAGAAAACCATCATCCGGCGGATCAGTTCGGTCTCCGGAATGTCGATGCCATAGCCGTATTTGAGGAGGGTCGCTAGCGCCGCCGCACCGCAGCTGTAATCGAACTGCTGATTGACGATGTGGTTGTACCGGATGTCCCGCATCGAGCGCACCGTCTTGGTCAACGGAACGCCCACGAAAGTGGACGTGTCGATGCTCGCCTGTGCGTAGCTGTTGCTGACGCACAAAGCGCAACCGGTCAGCGCTACAGCGAACTGTAGCGCCGGGAACCCCTTGAACCCGGACATGCTGGTCTCCCGCTTATCCACGCGCCGGCCGCTTCAATGGCCGCCGGCGCGTGCCTCCCTCTGCTTTTCAGGCTTCTTCTATCTGGCTGGCGCCTGAGTGCCGCCTTATTTGCCGCTGTTGAGCGCGGCGATTGCCAGGCCGTTGTGTTGCAGGTTGCCCGCGCCGCCGGCGATATTCACGCCGATGTTGCCGGATGCATTAGCCAGCGAATTCGCACCCAGCATCGCGGTGCCCTGGAATTGACCCGTGACCGTCATGCCGGCGGTTTGCGAGTTGTCATCCGTGGCGACCATGGCTGTCGTCAACGCGTTGGCCGGCTTCGTCGTCGTGACTGCACCGGCGAGGCTGTTGTTCTGCACGTTGCCGATACCCGAGGCGACGTTCACGCCGACATTGCCCGTCACGCCCGACAGCGAGCCATCCCCGATCGACGCATTCAGATTGAAGTTGTTGATGTGGGCGGTCCCGCCGGACGATTGCGCGTTGAAGATCTGCGCGTTGCCGAACACGTTGCCGATGTCGACGGAAGCGAGCGAGGTGTCGTTGCTCTGGGCGTTGCTGATGCCTTCGGCGATGTTGATGCCGAGGTTGCCCGACACGCCGTTAGCCGCATTGGCGCCCGTGGTCGCCGTCAGCGTACCCGCCGCTTGCGTGTTGATGTGCTGCGTCACCGAACCCTTGGTCGTTACGTCCGTCGTGGCCAGGTTTGCGTTGACGCTAAAGGCTGCGGCATACGCGTCCGAAGACGACGACTTGCTGTTCGCGTAGCCGGACGATTGCTCGCCGACTGCCGCGTAGCCCGATCCCTGATTGGCCTTATAGCCCCACGCCTTGCCTTGTCCGGATGCTTCTGTTGCTTCGAAGCCGCCGGCGACACCCGACGTGTTGGCGTAGCTCGATTCGTTATAGCCGGCGTGGAATCCGCCGCTTGCATGGGCCGAGCCTTCACCGAAGAACGGGGTGTTGAAGCCCTGATAGTTATAGCTGCCGCCGATCGAGCCGCCGGCCGCGATATGGCCGCCCGCGTTCTGGCTGGTGTGGGTGAAGCCGCCTGCAATGCCGGCTGCCTGCTGGCTGGTTTCATAGCCGCCGCCCGTCACCGCGCTGCTCTGATTGCCGTACGCGTAACCGGTCGATGCCTGGTAGCCTTGCGAGCCGGAGGCCGACGACGCATGGCTTTGCGCGAATCCCACGGAGGCCGAGCCGCTACCCACGATCGACGCCGAAGTGTTGTTGACGCTCGTCGTCACCCGGCCGGTCGTGTAGCTCTGCGCTTGCGGGTTGAGCGTCGCATTCACCGTGACCGACTGATTGTTGTTGACGACGGCGCCCGCCGTGCTGGACACGTGCACGCAACCGTACAGGCCGACCAGACCTTCGACGCCGATCGCTTCACCGACCAGCGTGGCATTGAACAGGTAGGCCTTTTGCGGCGCGGCGAATGCGCTGCTGGATGCGGCGACGAGGACGGCTGCAGCAATAAGAGTGCGCTTCATGATTCGCTCCGATACTTTAAGTGTGGTCAGTTAAAAAAAGTGCCCGCCGGGGGACGGAGCACAAAACTGTTTGCCGTGGCATTACCGGCGCCGGCTGTCTGGTTGATCTGGACGATCCCGCTGACGTTCTTGAAGGCATCGCTGGAGATGTTTGCTTCGCGTACGTTATGAACCCCGATTGATTGACCCAGACCGCCGTTTTTCGGGGCCGTTGCGGATAGCTCCCCATCCGAGACGGTCTCGACTCCGAGTGCAGCAGTACCCAACTGCGTGCTGTTGCGCTGCAGATTCCCTGCTCCGGCGGACTGGTTCACCAGCACCGCGCCGGATGTATTCGAAAAAGCATTGGCTTCGATCGACGCCCGCGCGTTCGTGACCCTCGCGGCCACCGACGCGCTCTGCGCGCTGGCGTTGTCGTTGCCGACCATGGCGCCGTTCGACACCGTGACCTGATTGAGCTGCGCGTTATTGATGCCGGCCGTTTCATTGACCGTGAACGCGCCGGTAACGCCGGCGCCCGCGCCCTTGCGGATGGTGGCGTCGGCGCCGACCGTCGGCACCGCCTGCGCGCGGGCATGGCTCGTCACGAGGGCCGCGCCGCTCAGGCAGACGCACAGCGCCGCATGCAGTGAACGGGCTTTGAGCGCGCTCATTTCAGACCTCCGAGCGCGCCGGAGAGCGCATTCGAGAGCGGCGCCAGCGAGCCCGTCACCGACGACGTGATGGTTCCGCCGATGCCCGGGCCCGGCATGCCGATACCGCCGGCGTTCAGCGCGACGTTGTTGCCGGTCGCCTTGCCGCTCAGAATCTGCGTGACCGCCTGCATGCCGGTGCCGCCGAGCACGCCGCCTTGCGCCACACCACTCGAGCCGTGCGCATTCGTCAGATCGGTATCGCCGACCAGTTGGGCGACGGCCGGATTGAAGCTATTGGCCGGGAAGGTGGTGGCGCGCACCGCGACCGGGTCCTCGTTGCGCGGCACCGGCACGAAGGCATCGCGCGGGGTGACCGTGCGCTCGACGACGATGTCGCCCGGATTGACGCTCTGTTGCGCGATGGCGTCGACGGTGAAACATGCGGTGAGCAGGGCGACGAGGGTTGCCAGGGCCGCGGGCAACAGGGCGGGCGACGCCGCCGGCGGCCTGCGTGCACCCGGTGTCCGGATTGAAGTAGTCATGTCGGTCCTTGCTCTCGTCCTGTTCGCGCGTGGTGTCGCGTGTGGTGTGTTCGGTACGCCACAGCCGCCGATTTGCATCACTAATTTGTTCGGGCTACTTTCTTTGGTAATTGGCAACATTGCCTTGGGCAGCGCGCGCGGCGTCGACCGGAATCGGCATCGGCGAGGGCGGGGCGATTTCGTCCCACAGCGTCACGCTGCCGCCGCCGCCGTTGCCGCGCATCAGCTGCGGCGTCGCGGCGACCATCAACATGCCGACCGCGCCGCCGCGTTGCCGCGACAGCATCTGGTCGTCGAGCGAAATATCGTTCGCGGGTGCCACGTCGGCCGGAATGCTCAGCACGTTGCCGGCGAGCTGGCGAATTTCATTGTCGGTGGCAGCCGACGTGTCCGGCGGGGCCACCGCTGCGAGCGTCGTGCTCGCGAGGGTGGCGGAGCCGGCATCGGCGGTTTCGGCCAGGGTGGCGGATTGCGGTAATGCGGATTCCTGTGCATTGACGCCGGCGGGCAGTGCGATCAAAGCCACTGCGGCGGCGCAGAGCGCGGCGCAACGGGCAATGCTGCTCAGGTCGATGCGGAAAACGAGTCGCATGATGTGTCTCCTTGGTGCATGGCATTTAGCGAAACATGTGCCATGAGTCGCAATCCATTGATGTATCGGGACCCGACCTGCATACCTCGGAGTAACCACGTGGAAATCGGACAAAAATGTTTCAGCGCTGAAACGGGCGGCAGAAAATACCTATAATTCGTTAAATCCGACGGTACGAACTACCTTGGGGTGAACGCTAGGAAAAGCGCTTCCACAATCGTTTTATTCATAAGGTGAATAAGTATTGATGCCCCGCCAGGCCTTGATGGGCAAGGGGTCCCCGATTAAATTCGCATAATTGTTTTCCTGGTGGCGCGCGTATAGTAAGCTCTCGAAAACAGCTTCAGATTTAAAAAAAGCCCGCTAACGGGCCGTCTCAAACACACACGCCGCTTTTTCTTGGGGATCAGCTGTCCGCACGGAATGGAATGGCCGTTCGGTTTTTGCTATTTCGCGAATCCCGAACGAGTCAGCGTGTCTGAACTCCGGTTCAGGTGCGTGCGTCATCCTTAACGTTCGTTGACGAGAGGATCTGAATAATGGAACCCGCAACGCGGCAACTGATATACGTTTCACGCGACCCGAGCGCGGAATTGAATACTCGGTTTCATCAGCGCGGCTGGCAGGTCGAAGTCGTGGGGTCGGCGCGCGACGTGCGCCGTGCGGTTCGGGCCGGAATGGCGGCGGGCGGCCTGCTCGATCTGTCTAGCGATTTTCAGCCGCACGAAATCGCCGCGTTCGAGTCCTGCCTGACCATGCCGAACGTCGGCTGGGTCGCGGCCACCATGCCCGGCCAGTTACAGGACGCCGCCTTGCGCCGGCTCGTACGGGACTATTGTTTCGACTATGTAACGGTGCCTTACTCGGGCGACAGGATCGTCGATTCGGTGGGTCATGCATACGGCATGATTTCGCTGGGCGAACCGGCATCGAACGACGGGTCACAAGGCGCTGAAGGCGAAATGGTCGGCTCGTGCGACGCCATGCTCGCGCTGTTCCGTTCTATCCGCAAAGTGGCGATGACTGACGCGCCGGTGTTTATCTCGGGCGAATCGGGCACTGGCAAGGAATTGACCGCGGTGGCGATCCACGAACGCTCGGCGCGCCGCAATGCGCCTTTCGTGCCGATCAACTGCGGCGCGATTCCGCCGCATCTGCTGCAATCCGAACTATTTGGCTATGAGCGCGGTGCGTTCACCGGCGCGAATCAGCGCAAGATCGGCCGCGTGGAAGCGGCCAACGGCGGCACGCTGTTTCTCGACGAAATCGGCGATCTGCCGCTCGAAAGCCAGGCGAGCCTGCTGCGCTTCCTGCAGGAACGTAAGGTGGAGCGGCTGGGCGGCCACGGTTCGATCGACGTCGACGTTCGCATCATCTCGGCAACTCACGTGGACATGACGTCCGCGATGATCGAAGGGCGGTTCCGCTCCGACCTGTATCACCGCCTGTGCGTGCTGCAAATCGACGAACCGCCGTTGCGTGCGCGTGGTAAGGATATCGAGTTGCTTGCGCGGCACATGCTGGAACGTTTCAAGAAAGACGCAAGCCGCCGTCTGCGCGGTTTCGCGCCCGACGCGATCGCGGCGCTGCATAACTACGGCTGGCCGGGCAACGTGCGCGAGTTGATCAATCGCGTGCGGCGCGCCATCGTGATGTCGGAGGGCCGGGCGATTACGGCACGCGATCTCGAATTGGCCGAGTACGTGGAGATCGTGCCGGTGTCGCTCGCGCAGGCGCGCGAAGCGGCCGAACGTCAGGCAATCGAACTCGCGCTTCTGCGTCATCGCGGCCGTCTCGGCGACGCCGCGCAGGAACTCGGTATTTCGCGCGTGACGCTCTATCGTCTGCTGTGCTCACACGGTATGCGCCATATGGAAGGCGAACCGCTGGCTACACCCCACAGCGATTTGCCGGCCTCTGTGCCGCATCTGTAGGATGCATTTGCCGATTTTGGCGACCTGACCGGCTTCAGTGGGCCCGGAAAACGCCGGCAGCAACTGCCGGTGGGCCAGCCATGAGCGCTCAATGGCCTTGGTGACGCGGCCCGCGCGGGCCGGGTGCCGGATCCTCCCCGGCTCGATCTTCAATTTTTTCACCTGTGGGCGCCCGCGCCGGGCGCCGTCC
>NZ_JAXDPY010000594.1:0-5303 GCF_034668105.1 Paraburkholderia sp.
CCGGCCTTGAACGGCAAAGGCCGATTGAGCATGGCGAAAAGAAACACCGAGAGCGCGGGGGCGACCATGGGGATCGGCAGGTCAAGTCCGAAGCTCGCGGCCATGCATAGTGCGGTGCCACTCGCGAGGCGCAGCGAACGCTGAGCGCGACGATTGCTCGTGACAGGGATGAGCTTGTCAGTAGGCATACGAAAGCCAGCTCATCAGATGCAGGAACAGGCGGCCGAGCAGATTGAGCGGATTACCTGGGCTTGGGAACGCCATGACCTCGGCCTGCCCGCCAACGCGGATGCCGCGCAGCGTGGCCAACTCGCCTGGGGAGAACTCGACAATGACCGGGAAGCGTTGAGCCGGGCGCAGCCAGTCGCGACTGGTCTGCACCGTCGGCAGGCTGCCGGGCGGCGTATTCAGGCCCACGTTGATGCCGTAACCGAGGCTGCGCACGCGGCCTTCGAAGAGCTTGCCTGGCCGTGCATCCAACGCAATGGCGACTGGTGTGCCGACCTCGACGTTGCCGAGGTTGTTCTCCGTCATTTCCGCGCTGATCCACATATCGTGGATAGCGATTAGCGTCATGACCGGGTTGCCGGCGGCGGCAAACTGGCCGGCATCGGTGCGCAGGTCGGTGATCAGACCGGCCGAGCGCGCCCGCACGCGGGTGTTGGTCAGGTCCAGTTCCGCCTTTTCCAGGGCCGTGGCAGCGCTACGCAGTTTGGCGTTGTCTTCCTCGCTGCCTCCTTCCTGTTCGCGCGCGCGTTGCACCTCCGCCCGGGCCGCGGCAACCTGACTGGTGGCCTGTTCGAGGCTGGCGCGGGCCAGCTCGAGCCGGCGCAGCGAAATGGTGCCCGTGTCTTCGCGGTACAGGCGTTCGAGGCGTTCGCTATCCTGGCGCGCCTTGAGTTCGTTGGCCTGGGCAGCCCGCAAGGAAGCTCGCGCTGATTCGATGCCGGCGGTGCTCGCGCCAATTTGCCGGCGGGTCGATTCGAGGTCGGCGCGGGCGCGGTCGGCGGCAATCCTGTAGTGCTCCGGATCCACCTCGAACAGGAGTGCGCCGGCCTCGACGTCCTGATTGTTGCGCACATATACCTTGGTCACGCGTCCCGAGACTTCGGAAGCCACCGGCACGACAAAAGCCTGCACCCGTGCCTGCTGGGTGTAAGGGGTGAGTCGGTCGGCCAGCAGGTACCAGACGAGGCTGAGAACAATCAGCAGGACGACCCACCTGACTCCTTTCTTCGCCGGGTCGGCCGCGGGAGCCGGGGTGGGCGCCGACGCCGGCGCCGGCGTACCCGGCGGCGGAGGGGTTTCGGCGGGCTTCGGGGTGTCGCTCATCGGACTTACCTCTGTGCAGGGAGGCCGTTGCCGGCGGGCGAACGGCTGGACTCGTCCAACAGTGCGCCCCAGTCGGTGCGTTGCTGCATCTGCTGACGGCTGACCGGGTCGACCAGCGGTTGTTCGCTGTACCAGCCGCCGCCCAGCGCCTTGTACAGGGCGATCAGATCGCTCACGGCATTGCTGCGGTTGACCAGGTAAGCGTCCTGCTGGGCGGAGAGTGCCCGCTGGGCGTCCAGCACGCGCTCGAAGTCGGAATAGCCTTCGCGGTAGAGGGCGTTGGCCAGCGCCAGCGAGCGCTTGGCGGCCGCTGCTGCGTCACGCAGGATCGTCTCGCGCTCCAGGGCTTTGGTCAGGCTGCTGGCCGCATCGTCCGCTTCGCGCGCCGCCTGGCGTACGTCGTCCTGATAGGCCACGATCAGCTGTTGCAGACGGGCGTCCTGCACCCGCACGTTGTTCTTGATGCGGCCGTAGTCGAACACGTTCCAGCGCAGGCTGGGACCACCGATCAGGGCCAGGCTATTGGAAGTGCCCCCCAGCGAACTGGCGGACCAACTGATGCTGCCCAGCAGAGTCAGTGACGGATAGAGATCGGCCTCGGCCACGCCGATGAGCGCCGACTGAGCGGCGATCTGCAGTTCGGCGGCACGTATGTCCGGACGTCGCAGCAGCAGGTTGGCGGGCACGTCCTGCAGCACCGCGCGGTCGATCAGCGGAATCACCCCTTCCTTTTCCGCCAGCTCCGGCAGTTCCGGCAGCGGGCCGGGCGGGCGGCCGATCAGCACCGCGATGGCATTGCGGGCGCGCATGATCTGGCTTTCGAATTCGGGGATGGTGCTCAGCGTGCCGAGGTATTGCGTCTTGGCCTGTTGCAGGTCGAGTTCGTCGCTTTCGCCGCTTTTGAACAGCATCGTGGTGATCTCAAAGCTGCGCTTTTGCAGCGCGGCATTGTCGCGGGCGATGCGCAGGCGCGCTTCGGCGGTACGCAGGGCGAAGTAACTCTCGGCCATCTGGGCGTGCAGCAGGACCAGCACGTCCTCATGATTGGCCTGGGCGGCGAAATAAGCGGCATCGGCCGACTCGATGGCGCGGCTGAAGCGTCCCCAGAAATCCAGTTCCCAGCCAATGTCGAAGCCCGCACTGTATTGCCAGAAACGGTCGCTCTGCCGGTTGCGCCCGCCGGCCTGTTTGCGATCGGTGTATAGAACGTCGGCACCGACCTGCTGGACTTGCGGATAGCGTCCGCTCTGAGCAATGCCCAGTTGAGCGCGCGCCTCCATCACACGCAAGCCGGCAATCTTCACGCCGGCATTGTTAGCGTCGGCTTCGGCAATCAGGCGCTCCAGTATCGGATCTGCAAAGATTTGCCACCACTGCCTGGTATCGGGCTGTGAGCGCGTCTCGGTGGCTTGCTCGATAGCCTGGGTGCTCCAGTGTTCAGTCCAGGGCTCGCGCTGGGTCTGAAAGTCCGGCCCCAGGCGAATGCAGCCACTCAGGCAGAACGCGCCGATCAGCATTAACCGGTTCGGACGAGTTAGCGGCGACATGAGGCATCCTGCACGATCAAAGATCCTGAGCGAAGACATGGCTCATGTGGTTGCGACTGCTGGCGATAGAACAGGCGAAGCCTCGAAAGGACTTACTTCGTGTTCAGATACGGCCTGACTTCTTTGCAACCAATCGGCCCTCGCCGACGCGGACGTTCATGAACTTCGCGGGGCGCGGCCAGGAACAATCGCCCTCCGGTGGCGCGTCGTTGCTGGACAGTTTAAAGATCTATGTGATCACCGATTACTTCGGCCCGGTCTGGCGACCCCATACTGGTAATGACGTCGATAGAAGCATATTGGACTTTGGTCTCGTGTCACATCGGTGGAGAGGGGGCGTGTTCCTGCCTGTCCCGAGACAAAGGTCGTGCAGCCTCGCCGTCCTGTGGCACAACACCTTCACGGCGCTACCCATCCAGCCACCAAACGCAGGGAGCCGAGCGGTTCCTTGCCTTTCTTTTTTTGAAGAGATCAGGCTTCACGTTTATAGTTTTAGCCGTGTGACCTTGGTGCCAGCGAGCGAAGCGTCCGCCATCAGACCGGTGTTGGTCAGCACAATGGCCGCGACCTGCGAGGTGGCCGTCGTCGTGTCGATCGTGCCATTCGCACCCACTTTCACGAGCGAAACCGCCACGTCGCCGCCAACGGACCAGCCGGCCGCGTTGCGAAACTTGTCGAGCGCGTCGCGTGTCATGAAGAGAAAGATGACGGCCGTCGACTGGGCCCCGGCCTGGAATCCAAATGACCCCGACGCCGTGCTGTAATAGCCAGCCGTCGTGCCCCCAACATGCAATGAGCCTTCGCCATACTCGGCGCCGGCGATGAAGGCCGCCTTAACCACCGACGGGAACACCAGCACCCCTTGTGCCTTCGATACGAGCTCGCGTGAGCCCGGTACCGTCGAGAAAAGCCGCGACAAGGTGCCGTTTACTTCCGCGTCGATCGCCTGACGCTTCGAGGCATCGGTTTCAGGGCTCTTGCCGCTGCCCGGGGTCATGGTGCAGCCCGCGAGCGTCAGACCTGCAGCGGCAGTGCCAACTGCGGTCTTCAGCACAAAATCTCGTCTGTTCATTATCGTCCTCCATTATGTTCCGGGGCGGATCCCCGGTGCTTGACTCTGGCCGCTTCATCCTTTGATCCATTCTAACCAGTGTTCCAATGACAGGGCATGACAGGCTTACCCGCGCCGGCCGACAACACGCGCTTCAAGCGTTAATCCGGGATGTGCCGCGTCTTTCATCGCGTCTGGCTGATACCGATAAACAACCTGCAGGTCGAAGCCATGAACGGGCGGCGGGAACCCGTTCCTGTCACCCAGATGGTTCCTGCCGAACTGGCCGGTGACGTAGCCCATCGCCTTCAGTGCTGTGGCGATCGCTACCGTCCCGGCCGGCACAAGACCGACGAGCCAGTCTGGCCGAGTGGTCATGCCGGTACCGACAGGCAGCTCGCTCGCGATGAAGCTCGCGCGACCCGCAATGCCACTTACCTTCGCCTGGTAGTCGGTGGTGCAATCCAGGTACATCGCACCCGGAAATCGACGGTCTCCATCATGCAGAAGTGGCCCCGCCTGGACGGGTGATTTCATGCTGCTGTACTCATTGTGGTCAGATCGACGGACCTATTCAATTGAACTTTGGTCCTATGCGGCATTTGGTGTAAGCGTTTGGGCTTTCTGCGGCCTGTGTCGCCAAAGCGGCTCCGGCGTTTTCCCGCGCGGAACCAGGAAGATCTCGCTTCCCTGTGATTGAAGCTCTCGATGGGCATATTGGACTTTGGTCTCGTTTCACATCAGTGGAGAGAGGCGCGCCCGCTAGTCCAGAGACCGAGGTCGTGCAGCCTCGCTGTCCCATGTCCCACTTCGATGCGAGACGGGATGTGACGCGTGCCAGAATTCAGATCGTTGGTGTTAAACGATGGACAGCAGCAGTTCGGCACGGGAGGCCAACCGGACCGTTGATCTGGTACAGCGCTGGATACGGGTGGCACAATGATCAACCCCCTGTTTCGAACCCAGGGTACAGCGTCATCCCGCCATCGACGAAGAGCGTCGTGCCGACGATGTAGTCCGTGAAGTCCGACGCCAGCCAGACCGCGGCACGTCCGATCTCCTCGACCTCGCCGATGCGCTTGTAGGGCACGAGCTTCATCAGTTCGGCATAGGCCTCCGGAGTGGACCATGCCGCGGCGTTGATCGGCGTCCGGATCGCGCCCGGTGCTATGGAATTAACGCGGATGCGCTTCTCGGCGACCTCCTGCGCCAGGCTCTTCATCAGCAGCATCAGCCCGCCCTTGGAGGCCGCGTAATTCACGTGGCCGGCCCACGGAATCACCTCGTGGACCGAACTGGTGAAGATGATCTTGCCGGCTGCCACCGAAATTCCCGGCCGCACGCCCTGGCGGAGGAACTCGCGCACAGCTTCG
>NZ_JAXDPY010000595.1:0-5062 GCF_034668105.1 Paraburkholderia sp.
GAAGCGTCCGGCGGGCGTGGCGGCCCGCATTTCAGATGGGTACAACGAACATGAAAGCGTATTTGATCTCGCTCGTGGCCGGCATGGTGGTCGGTTTGATCTACAGCGTGATGCAGGTGAAATCGCCCGCGCCACCGACAGTCGCACTGGTCGGCCTGCTCGGCATGCTGGCCGGCGAGCACGCGATCCCCTTCGTACGGACCTGTCTGGCCGCCGGCATTCATTGACCTGCGATTGGCGTGCCATCGACGTCTGCTTGACGGCCGATCGACGGCCGCATCGATCTCCGCTCGCACCGATACCTTTTCCATCACCGGGCGCCTCGCGCTAAGATTGAGGCCCCCAGGCCGACGGCCCGCGCTTGCGGCGTCGCCCGCGCATGTGCCAACACCGTGCGCAGCGCCAGGGGACCACAGGAACAGCTGGCTCGGAGAATTGGATGTCTGAAGAATATGAAGTGCATGGTCCGCACGACCATGCGGTTGAACACGCCGGCCACCACGACGCGGACCCGTTTGCGAGCCGCATGGCCGTGATGACGGCAATCCTCGCGACGATCGGCGCATTGTGCGCCTACCAGAGCGGCAACAGCGAAAATCTGGCGCTGTACTACAAGAACGAAGCCGCCATCAAAAAGACCGAAGCGTCGAATCAATGGAACTACTACCAGGCGAAGGGCGAGAAAGAAAATCTCGCTGAACTCGGCGCGGCGCTGTCGCTCGGCAATGCCGACGCGCACGCGAAGTTCGTCGCCGACGTCGACAAATACAAGCAGCAGAAAGAGCCGATCCGCGCGAACGCTGAAGCGATCGAAAAGGAAGTCGTGAACAACGACGCCAAGAGCGAAGTATTGCTGCACGGCCATCATCGCTGGGCGCAGGCTACGACCTTGATTCAGGTCGCGATCGCCCTGTGCGCGATCACGTTGCTGACACGCAGGAAATGGCTGCGCAATCTGTCGTTCGGTGTGGCCGCTGCGGGTGTGGTCACTGCGGCGATGGCATTCTTCGCGGGGTGATAGTGCGGGCGGCGTGGGTTGCGTTCTCGGCGTCGGTATCGTATTCACCGCGTTTCCGTGGCTAGCGCTTGCGGTGAAAATAGCCGGCGCCGGTTATCTGATCTGGTTCGGCGGACGCCTGATTGCGAGTGCCTCAGCAGGCAAGTCCACGCAAAGCCTGCAAGCGTCGGCAGGCGGCTTTCGGCAAGCATTCGCGCAACGCTTCGCGACCAACATCGCGAATCCGAAGTCGATGGCGTTCTTTGCCGCGGTGTTCTCGTCCGCCGCGCCGCCGCATGTCAGCGTGGGCACATTTGCCGCGATGCTCGGCATGGTCTGCGTCGTGGCGAGCAGCTGGTATGGCTTTGTCGCGCTGACGTTGTCGCATGCGCGGATTGCCTCGGCGTATCGGCGCTGCAAGGCGTGGATCGATCGCGTGTGCGGCGGACTCATCGTTGCGTTGGGCGTGCGCCAGTTGATCCGATAGGTTTCTTGCCTCTCATCCATCTCAACTTCAAGTCAGTCCTAGAGTCCTCCGCGCGCCAATTTGTCCTGAGTCAAAGTCGCGCGGATCGGATGCTCAGTAGTCCAATTTCATGACATAAATAAAGGGCGCCGCGATCCTGGATCGCGTGTCCGCGCCGCAGTACCAGGCGCAACCCGTCATGGAGGACTCACCGTGAAACCATCCCCTGATGCTGCCGACGACCTCGTCGCCAACCTCGACGAAAGTATTCTGCTTCCGCAACTCGGCTGCCCGGCAGGCGAGATCGGCGTGGCAGTCGGCGACATGCTGGAGCGCACCAATCTGCCCGTGATCGACGCAGCCTTCGATCTGCTCGACCTGCACGCCAACGAGCGGATCCTCGAGATCGGCTTAGGCAACGGCGGCCATATCCCGTCTGTGCTGGATCAAGCCGCGGGACTTCGTTTCACCGGCGTCGACATATCGTCAACCATGATCGCCGAGGGCCGCCGCCACAACGCAAGCTTCATCCGCAGTGGCCAGGTCCGGCTCGAAACCGCCGACGTGATGTCCATGCCGTTCCCGTCCGGTTCATTCGACAAAGCCATTGCGATCAACACGACGTATTTCTGGCGCGATCTGATCGGGGGCTTGAAGGAAACACATCGCGTGCTGCGCGCGGGCGGCATGTTGGTGATCGCGGCCATCACGCCTCAAGCGGCTGAGGTAATGCCGTTCGCCAAATACGGTTTCACCATCGACGATGCCGCCTCACTGGAAGCCGCCTGTCTTGCGGCCGGCTTCGAGCGGATAGGCATCACGCGTTACGTCGAGCCGCTGCTCAATCCGCCGCAAGAATTCGGCGCACGCGAGTTCTATCTGTTGTGGGCCTGCGCTGGCTGACGCCGCGCTCAACCACTCCCGCTTGATGCAAAGCGCCACTCAATGCGCGGTACCGCGCGCAGCACGCTCGAGCAACAACGCGCGCTCGCGCGCGTTGCGCGTCATATCGGCAGCGCGTGCGAATTCGGCGCGTGCCTCTTCCATGCGGCCGAGTTTTTCCAGCAGATCGCCGCGCACGCTCGGCAACCAGTGATAGTTCGCGAGCGCCGCGTCGGCCGCGAGCGCATCGACGATTTCCAGACCGGCTGCCGGCCCGAATGCCATGCCGACCGCCACCGCCCGATTCAACTCGACCACGGGTGAAGGCGCCACCTGCACCAGCGCGTCATACAACGCGACGATCTGCGTCCAGTCGGTCTCTTCGGCGCGGCGGGCGCGTGCATGACACGCGGCCAGCGCGGCCTGCAATGCATAGGGTCCACTCGCGCCGCCCAACGCGTGCGCGGTACCGAGCGCGGTCAGCCCACGGCGGATCAGGAGCGGATCCCAGCGGCTGCGGTCCTGATCGAGCAGTAGCACCGGCCTGCCCTCGGCATCGGTGCGCGCACGTGTGCGCGACGCCTGGATTTCGATCAACGCGACGAGGCCATGCACTTCGCTTTCGTCAGGCACGAGCCCGCTCAGCACGCGCCCCAGCCGCAGCGCTTCTTCGCACAACGCCGGACGCATCCAGTCGTCGCCGCCGGTGGCCGAATAGCCTTCGTTGAAAATCAGATAGATCACTTGCAGGACCGACGCGAGCCGCGCCGCACGCGCGTCCGCTTGCGGCACCTCGAACGGCACCTTGGCCGCCGACAGCGTACGCTTGGCCCGCACGATACGCTGCGCGATGGTCGGCTCGGGCACGAGAAACGCACGCGCGATTTCGTCCGTGGTGAGGCCGCCGAGCAGGCGCAATGTCAGCGCGACGCGGGCGTCGGTGGACAACACCGGGTGGCAAGCGGTGAACACAAGCCGCAGCAGGTCGTCGCCGATATCGTCGGCGCGCGCGGCATCGAGGGAATCGACGAAATCCGGCACGAGATGCGCCTCCATTGCGTCGAGATCATGGCCCAGTTCTTCGCGCTTGCGGGCATGCAGCGCTTCCTGACGCAAGCGGTCGAGCGCGCGGTTCTTTGCGGTCGCCATCAGCCACGCTCCGGGATTGTCGGGTACGCCCGCGTCTGGCCAATGTTCGAGCGCCGCCACCAGCGCGTCCTGCGCCAGTTCTTCGGCGAGCCCCACGTCACGCACCATGCGCGCGACGTGGGCGATGACCTTGGCGGATTCGATCCGCCAGACTGCCTCGATGGCACGATGGGTGGCCGGTTTTGTCACAGGATCAGCCCGCTGCCTTGGCGTTCGGGTCCATGTAGATCAGCTCCCAGATGTGTCCGTCGATATCCTCGAAGCCGTGCCCATACATGAAGCCATAGTCCTGCGGCGCGCGCGGCACCGTGCCGCCGGCGGCGAGCGCCTTCGCGACCAGCGCGTCCACCTCGCCCCGGCTTTCGCACGACAGGCCCATCAACGCCTCGGTATTTTCCTTGGGATTGCAAAGCGACTTGCGCGTGAAGGACTTGAACAGGTCCTTGACCAGCAGCATCGCGTAGAGGTTCTCGCCGAGGATCAGACACGCGGCCTGCGCGTTGGTGAATTGCGCCTCGAAGCTGAAGCCGTTCGCGCTGAAAAATGCCTTCGACCGTTCGAGGTTGTCGACCGCGAGATTGACGTAGATCTGTTTGTGCATGATGGCATCCGTCGAGATCAATGTTTGGCCGCGTTCAGTTCACGCAAGCGCTCCGCTTCAGGCCCGGGTTCGAAGTCCTCGCGCTCATACAGTTGCCGCACCTCGATTTCGCCGTCGGCCTGGTCGCCAAACGGCGCGGGGAAGCGTCGCGCCCATTCCATGGCTTCCTCGCGGGAGCGAACCTGAATCAGCGTATAGCCGGCGATCAGTTCCCTGGTTTCCGCGAACGGGCCGTCGACGACCGTGCGCTTGCCGCCGCTGTAGTGGACCCGCCAGCCTTTGGCGCTGGGTTGCAGACCGGTTGCGTCGAGCAGCACGCCGGCCTTGGCCAGTTCTTCGTGGTACGCGCCCATCGCGGCCATCAGCGCTTCGTCCGGCGCCCCGCCGGCTTCGCTGACGGCTGTCGCCTTCACCATGATCATGAATCGCATCGCAAACGCTCCGTGGGGTCGTGGCAAGTGAAGAGCCCGCTGGCTCCTTATTCACACGACGAGCGATGCGCGGCCGGATCGACATGTTTGTCGTCGGCCAGGGAAAACCCCGGCAACCAGCCGCGGATGGCTGAACCGCCTACATGAAGCAAGGTCCCAGTTTGCGGACTTCGACGGTGCACCACGAGGCTGCCGGGCAAGCTTGAGCAATTGCCACCGCTTCTTCGCGGGTTTCGCAATCGAGCAGAAAGAACCCGCCGATCATTTCCTTGGCTTCGGCGAACGGGCCATCGAGCAGTTTCGACTGACCGTCGCGCACCTGCACGCGCACGGCGTCGCTGGCGGAGGTCAACGATTCGGCGGCCTGCAGTTTGCCGCGCTCCTTGAGGTCGGCGGCGAAGCGCAGCATCTGGTCATAGACCTCGCGCCCCGCCTGCTCGCCGCGTTCGATGCGTTGATTCGGGGGTTCGACGATCAGCAGCATGTAAGACATGACGTCTCCGATTGATCGCGCCGTGGACGTGAACGCCAGCCAG
>NZ_JAXDPY010000596.1:0-11141 GCF_034668105.1 Paraburkholderia sp.
CCGCAGCGATTCGCGGTTGCTGTTCACGAGATTGTCGATTACCACGACGTCGTAACCACCGTTCAGCAGTTCGACACAGGTGTGCGAGCCGATAAATCCTGCGCCACCTGTTACCAGAATCGTACCCTTCGTGCTCATGCTGTTGCTCCGTTAAAGTAAAACGCCCGTCATTTTCTGCACCAGGTCTTTATACGTTTCGACGACAACGCGTTCGTCGAACTCTTGCGCGACTTTCTGTCGACCGCGTTCAGCCATTGCACGGCGCTCGGCGCCGCTCATGTCGAGCATCTGCGCCAGCTTCGCGGCAAGACTCTCCGCATTGCGTACTTCGCACAGCAATCCGTTGACGCCGTCCGTCACCACCTCACGGCAGCCGGGCACGTCCGTCGTGACGATCGGCCGGCCCATCGCCGATGCTTCCATCAGCGTGCGAGGCACGCCTTCCCGGTACGACGGCAGGACCACGCAGTCCGCGCCGGCGATGAAGGGCCGTACGTCGTGCGCCTCGCCAAGATACTCGATGATGCCATCCCGCTCCCACTCGGCCACCTCTTCGCGCGTGATCGCGCTCGGGTTGTCGACGCCGACCGGACCGAGCAACTGGAAGCGCGCCTGCGGGTAACGTTCACGCACACGCCTCGCGGCTTCGACATATTCGCCGACGCCTTTGTCCCACAAGAGCCGCCCGATCAGCACGAACCTGAATTCCGCCCGCTCCGGCAGCGGCGTGAAGGCGAACTGTTCGAGATCGACGCCTTCGCCATGCAACAGCCGCGCACGCTCAGGATGCACCAACAAATTCTGCTCGACAAACGCGGCCTGGTCGTCGCGGTTCAAAAACCAGACTTCACGCGGAAAACGGAAGGCAAAACGGTACAGTTTTTTGGCGACACGCGCCGCGCGGCTCTGCTGGATGAACACGTAACCGAGCCCGGTCGTCACCGCCACCGACTGCACGCCCGCCAGTTTCGCGGCGACCGAGCCGTAGATGTTCGGCTTGATCGTGTAGTGGAACACGACATGCGGGCGGATGCTTCGATACAAACGATACAACGACAAAAGCGTGCGCAGGTCGTCGCGCGGACTGGTGCCTTTGGACGCCACCGGCAATTCGATGCAGCGGCACCCCATCGCGGTGAGCAGGTCGAACGTGCGGTCGCGCGGCGCGAGCACCGTCACGTCGACGCCGCGTCCAACCAGCATGCGGATCAGCCCTTGCCGATACGTATAGATTGCCCAGGCGGTGTTACAGACGAGTGTAATGCGTAGCGCGGGCGTCGACTTCAAGGCAGGCTTCATGCGGGAACGGGCTCGACGGTGAATGACGGAGTGAAATGACTGAATAAATGACGCAATGTGAGTGCCGCAATGTGAGTCGCGCAATGGAATCAATGGCTGGCACGCGGCGCAAGCAGCGTCCGTTTGACCCGCTGCAACGCACTGTAAGGCGTCACCAGATGCAGCAGGTTCTTGGCGAGACCCAGCCAGTCGTACAGATTGGCGGCGTTGAAGTAGCGTAGTTGCAGCCGCAGCGTCGAGTTGACCTGACGGCGCCGTTTGGTCGCGCTAATACCGCCTTCGTTCAGCTCGTAATAGAGCCCGAGTTCCGGCAGATTCGCGCAGTCGTGGCGCTCCATCAAACGCAGGAACAGGTCGAGGTCTTCGGCGGAAGGATACGCCGCGCGATAGTTGCCGACCGCGCGCACCGCGTCGACACGCAGCATCATCGAAGGATGCGCGAGACACAAACGGAAAAATCGCCGACGCCGGATCTCATTCGGTTCGGCGGGCGGCGTCAGCATGAAAAGCGGTTTCCCCTCACGCGTGACGACCTGCGTCCACATGCCGAGGCCGGCCACTTGCGGATGCAGTTCCATGAACCTGCGTTGTTTGGCGAGCCGTTGCGGCACGCTGCGGTCGCCGGCGTCGATGCGGGCCGCGTAGCGAAAACCGCGCTCAGCAAGGGCGTCGATGCCGGTTTGCAGCGCGCGTTCGATGCCGCTGTTGCGCACCATGCGCAGCACTTCGATCTGCATGTTCGGGATCGCGGGAGCGACGATCGGTGTCGTGCTGCCGTCGTCGACGATCAGTACATGGACCAGCGCGCTTTCGCTGAACGAGGCCAGCGTGAGATCGACGTCGGCCTGGCCGTTGAACGCGGGCATCAGGACGGCGACGTCGTCGAGGGAGTGCGCTGTGGCGGATGAATTCGTCATGGGCGCAATTTGAAACGGATGTAATAGAGATTGACTGACGCGGCGGCGAGATAGCCGGCCGCGAGTCCGACCAGCGCGCCGTAAGCGCCGAGCCGCGGAATGGCCAGCAGATTGACGGCGAACGCGACCGCCAGCGCCAACAGCCACTTGGAAAGCAACACGAACTTGGCCTGATATTTCAGCACGATCAGATTGCCGATCGCTTCGATCCCGGCCGGCACGGAAAGCCACACGGCCCAGCGAAAAATCTCGATGGCGCCTTCAAAGCCCGGCCCGAACACGCGGCGGATGATGACACCAGCCAGCAGATCCAGCACGATCGCGCCGCTGACCATCAGCGCGGCGGTCATCGCCGTGAGCCGCCACACGTTGCGGCGCAATTGCGCCGCATCCTGCACGCGATAGACGAAGGCCGGCGCAATGGTTTGCGCGAGCATCAGCGCGAGCGTGATCCAGTTTTCGTTCAACTGCTGCGCGGCGGAATAGCGGCCGAGGTCGGCGAACGAAATTGCCCGTTCGAGCATCAGTCTGTCCAGTTTCAGGAACAGATACATACAGATCAGCCCGAGCCAGAACACCGTGCCCGCCGTCGCGAAATGCTTGAAGAGCGAACGGTCCAGATGCCAGCCGAGCTTGCCGCTATGCCGGCGCATGTAATAGATCAGAAGAACCGCGCCGATCGCCGCGGATTCGGCGGCCCACAGCCAGCCAAAGCGCGCGGGCGTCGCCATCGCGCGTACCAGCAGATAGACAAAACCCGCTTTGACCACCGCGGTGCTCATGCTGGTGAGCAACTGCGGCTTGCTGTACGTCATGCTTTGCAGCCACGCGTTGATCACGCCGACGAACGGCTCGCGAAACAGCATCGTCACCGCGAGGCCGGCGAGCATCGCGCCCACCAGCGGGTCGAAGAAGTGCAGCGCGATGCCGAGCCACGTGATCAGCAGCGCCGCGACGGAAACCGAAAAGCGCAGTGTGAAGGCGCTGCCGAGCACCGTGCCCAGCTGAGTGGGCGGCCGCTCGACGATGGTGGGCACCAGAATTTCGGCGCCGCACACCCAGGTGATCGGCGAAAGCACCAGCAGGAGCGTGTTCGCGTACTGCCATTTGCCGAAGGTGTCGGGCCCGAAGTAGCGCGCCAGCATGCCGCTGATCACGATCGCCACGCCGATCTGTGTGAGCCGCTCCAGCCCTAGCCAGACGATATTGGTGAAGGCGCGCGTGACGTCGGGGTTGGCGAAGCGTTTGAGCGTCAGCATCCGGCGGCCGCTCGGCAATGCAACGGCGCTGGTTGTACGGCTTGCGCCGTTTGCGCCAATGGCATGGGCGGCACCGGCGACGCGAGGCGTGCACTGTGCGTACTGCGCGTGCAGTGCGCAACCGCCCACCTGGCCGCCTGTCGCGGCAACTTTGCAAAAGGAGGGCGTCTAAGCATTAGAATGGTGGTTATAAGACTGGTCCGAAAAGCGTAATTATAAGTTGGAACCGGATCGCTTCCGGCATAAGCGCTTCGCGAGGTCTTGTCAGTCGGTGAAGAGCGAATTCGCTGCTCAATTTACCGATCCTCCAGCGACGCGCCGGTCAAAATTTTCTATTTCACGCAAGTGAGCCAACATGATCTCCAAATCTATTTTCAAGGCGTATGACATTCGCGGCGTGATCGGCAAGACGCTCGACGCCGATGCAGCGCGTTCGATCGGCCGTGCCTTCGGCAGCGAAGTACGGGCGCAAGGCGGCGACGCCGTGGTAGTCGCGCGTGACGGACGCCTGTCGGGTCCCGAACTGATCCAGGCGCTGTCGGACGGGCTGCGTGCAGCCGGCGTCGACGTGGTCAATGTCGGCATGGTGCCCACGCCGGTCGGCTACTTCGCGGCCAGCGTGCCGTTGCAGCTCGCCGGCGGCGAACGCCGCGTCGATTCGTGCATCGTCGTGACGGGTAGTCACAATCCGCCTGACTACAACGGCTTCAAGATGGTCCTGCGCAGCGCGGCCATTTACGGCGAGCAGATCCAGGCGTTGCATCAGCGTATCGTCGACGAAAACTTCTCTGAAGGCAGCGGCACCTACACTGAGTACGATATCGCCGACGCCTATCTCGAGCGCATTGCCAGCGACGTCAAGCTGGCACGTCCGATCAAGATCGTGGTGGATACGGGCAATGGGGTCGCCGGTGGCCTCGCGCCGAAGCTCTTCAAGAAGCTCGGTTGCGAACTGGTCGAACTGTTCACCGAGATCGACGGCAACTTCCCGAATCACCACCCGGACCCGGCTCACCCGGAAAACCTCCAGGACGTGATCCGCGCGCTGAAGGAAACCGACGCTGAAATCGGTTTCGCCTTCGACGGCGACGGCGACCGCCTCGGCGTCGTCACCAAAGACGGCCAGATCATCTATCCGGACCGTCAACTCATGCTGTTCGCCGAAGAAGTGCTGTCGCGCAACAAGGGCGCGCAGATCATTTACGACGTGAAGTGCACGCGCAACCTGGCCAAGTGGGTCAAGGACAAGGGCGGCGAACCGCTGATGTGGAAGACCGGCCACTCGCTGGTGAAGGCGAAGTTGCGCGAGACCGGCGCGCCGCTGGCAGGCGAAATGAGCGGCCACGTGTTCTTCAAGGACCGCTGGTACGGTTTCGACGACGGCCTTTACACGGGCGCGCGTCTTCTGGAAATCCTCACGCGGGTGGTCGATCCAAGCCAACTGTTGAACTCGCTGCCGAATTCGAATTCCACGCCGGAACTGCAACTGAAGCTCGAAGAAGGCGAGAATTTCGAACTGATCGCGCGCTTGCAGCAAAACGCGAAGTTCACCGGCGCGGACGACATCGTGAAGATCGACGGTCTGCGTGTCGAGTATCCGGACGGCTTTGGCCTCGCGCGTTCGTCTAACACCACGCCGGTGGTGGTGATGCGTTTCGAAGCCGATAGCGACGAAGCGCTCAGGCGCATCCAGGAAGACTTCCGCCGCGTGATCATGGCGGAGAAGCCTGACGCGAAGCTGCCGTTCTAAAAGCTTGAGCGGCGCCGTGGTTCGTGATGAACCGCGGCAGCCGTCGAACGCGGCGCGGGTTTCACTTACCGCGCCGCGTTTTTTCATGTCATTTACCTGCGGCGCGCTAGAATTGCGGTCCTCGTGAGAAAACGCCGGGCCGCCCCAAGTTTTCTCACCCCCCTTGGGGGGCCTGTCGCGAAGCGGCAGGTCTGGGGGTTCTCTCACTGCATCTTCGGGCCGGATCGCCGGTTTTCCCACACTTGAGCGTGCAAAAGATACTGATCGTGAGGGTGTCGTCATTGGGCGACGTGGTTCACAACATGCCGGTGATCGCCGACATCCGACGCCGTCATCCCGACGCCCAGATCGACTGGCTCGTCGAAGAAAGCTTCGTGGGACTCGTGGAACTGGTCAGCGGCGTGCGGCGGGCGATTCCCGTATCGCTGCGCCGTTGGCGCAAGCGCATTCTCTCGATCGACAACTGGCGCGAGATCGGCGCATTTCGCCGCGCACTCGCCGCCGAGAATTACGACCTCGTGATCGACTGCCAGGGGCTCATCAAAACCGCGTGGGTCGCGAGCATGGCGCGCGGACCCGTGGTCGGCCTCGCGAACCGGACCGACGGCGCGGGCTTCGAATGGCCGGTGCGTTTCTTCTACGACAAGCGCGTGCCGATCGAGGCGCGCACCCATGTGGTGGAGCGTACGCGCCAACTGGTGGCCGCGGCACTGGACGACCCGCAACCGCAACCCACCGACGATATCGACTTCGGCCTCGACACCGGGCGCGCGGCGCTGGCTTTGTCGGAGGCGAATCTGAACCTGCCGGTGCCCTACGTCGTGTTCGCGCATGCTACCTCGCGCGCCGACAAGCAGTGGCCCGATACCGCGTGGATCGAGCTCGGTCAGTCTCTGGTGCGGCGCGGAGCGTCGATCGTGCTGCCGTGGGGCAGCGAAGGAGAGCGCGTCACCAGCGAACGTCTGGCGAAGGAATTCGGCGCTGCCGCTATTGTGCCGCCCCGGTTGGCGTTGCCGGCGGTGGTCGGCCTGATCGAAGGCGCCGCCGCGACAGTCGGGGTTGACACAGGTCTGGTTCACATCGCGGCGGCGCTGAAGCGGCCCACGATCGAGTTGTACAATTTCGCCACCGCCTGGCGTACCGGCGGCTACTGGTCGCCGAACGTCATCAATCTCGGTACGGCTGGCAAGCCGCCCACGCTGCAGGAGGTCAAGTCCGCGCTGGCCGGTTTCGGCCTGCTCTAATGTTGTAGCGTGGTAATGCGGTGTGCTTCGCCTTACGCACCATCCGTTTTCAAGGGCGACCATGAACGAAACCCAGATCATCGAAGTAGCGAACGCTGACTGGCACGGACGCAATCTGTCCGTGTCGCGCGAGATGCTGCTGGCCGGCGTCGAACGCGGCAAGGTGCTGTATTTCCCGAACCTGCGCTTTGCAATCGAGGGCGGCGAACAGGCCTTGCTCGATCCCGCGCTGGCCGATCCGAACCGCAAGAACATCAGTCTCGAACCGAATGGCGGCGCGCTGCATGGCGTGGCTGGCGACGCCGTCACGCAATCGGCGGTGCGCGCGCTGATCGCGCGTTATCAGGCCAATGCGCGCACGCTCGTCGATGGGCTGTTCCCCGAATACAACGGCAGATTGCGCGTCGCGCCCACGAGCTTGCGGCTGCATCAGGTGGAAGGGCGTGAGACGTCGTGGCGCAAGGACGACAGCCGTTTGCATGTGGATGCGTTCCCGTCGCGGCCGAACTATGGCGAGCGCATTCTGCGCGTGTTCACCAACGTCAATCCGCATGGTGCGCCGCGCGTGTGGCGCGTCGGCGAACCGTTCGAGGATATGGCCACGCGGTTCCTGCCGCGTATCAAACCGCAAATGCCGGGTTCGGCGTGGCTGCTGAATCTGCTGCACGTCACTAAATCTCCGCGCAGCGAATACGATCACCTGATGCTGAATCTGCACGACAGCATGAAGGCCGACCTCGAGTATCAGAAGTCGAGCCCGCAGCAGACCATGCCGTTTCCGCCGGGCAGCGTCTGGGTCTGTTTCTCCGATCAGACCTCGCATGCGGTGATGTCCGGCCAGTTCATGCTGGAGCAGACCTTCTTCCTGCCGGTCAAGGCGATGGCGCAGCCCGACTGCGCGCCGCTCGGCATTCTTGAGCGCCTGAAGGGCAGGGCGCTGGTTTGAGCGCCGCTGCCGCTGTGGATCGCGCACGCGCGCTCGACGCGAAGCTCACGACGAAAGTCATCTCGACACTCGCGCCGAAGCCCAGCTTTAGACGCGCGGAGTCTCGATGCTGAGGGCGATCTATAACGCGCTCTGGTGGATCATCGCGCCGCTTGCCGTGTTGCGTCTGCTGATCCGTTCGCGCAAGGAGCGTGGTTATCGTGAGCATATCGGCGAGCGGTTCGGTTACTCGGGCGGCCGCCTGCCGGAAGACAATGCGCCGCTGATCTGGGTGCATGCGGTGTCGGTGGGCGAGACGCGTGCCGCGCAACCGCTGATCGACGCGCTGATGAAAGCGCGTCCCGATGCGCGCATTCTTTTGACGCATATGACGCCGAGCGGCCGTGCCACCGGCGAGCAGATTTTCGGCGACCGGGTGTTGCGCAGCTATCTGCCGTACGACATGCCGCACGCGGTGCGGCGGTTCTTGCGGGCGTGGCGGCCGTCGCTCGGTCTCGTGATGGAAACTGAAGTATGGCCGACGCTGATCGACGAATGCCGTCGCGCGGATGTGCCGCTGGTGCTGACCAATGCGCGCATGTCGGCGCGTTCGTTCAAGCGCGCGGCCAAATTCGGCCATGCGACCAAAGACGTGTTCGGCGGATTTGCGCGCGTACTGGCGCAGAGTCCGTCGGATGCGGAACGGCTCACTGCACTCGGTGCGCGTAACGTCGCGGTGCTCGGCAATCTGAAGTTCGATATGAACACGCCGGCGGAACTGGCGGCGCGCGGTCATGCGTGGCGTGCGGCGATCGGCACGCGGCCGGTGTGGGTCGCGGCGAGTACGCGCGAAGGTGAAGAGGAATTGGTGCTGCAGGCGTTCGCGGCGCTTGGCGTCGACAATGCGTTGCTGATTCTGGTGCCGCGTCATCCGCAACGGTTTAACGAAGTGGCGGCGTTGGTTGAAAAGGCGGGTTTGCGTCTTGAGCGGCGCTCAACGTGGGCACCTGCGGCGGCGGTGGCATCGGCTGCCGCTTCAAGCGCGGGCGGTGGCGTTCCCGCTTTGCCAGCGGGTGTGAACGTGCTGCTCGGTGATTCGATGGGCGAGTTGGGCGCTTACTATGCCGCTTCGGATCTGGCGTTTATCGGTGGGAGCTTGCTGCCGCTGGGCGGGCAGAATCTGATTGAGGCGTGTGCGGTCGGGGTGCCGGTGCTGATCGGGCCGCATGTGTTCAATTTCACGCAAGCCACCGCGGACGCGGTCGCGGCTGGGGCGGCGGTGCAGGTGCAAGATCCGGCTGAGTTGGCGCGCGTGTTGCGCGAACTGTTCAGCGACAAGGCGAGAAGGCTGGCGATGGGCGGCGCGGCTTCGGCGTTTGCCGCGCGGCACCGCGGCGCGACGGCACGCACGGTGGATGTGTTGATGGCGGTGTTGCCGGAGGAGTGAGGCGAGTGCCGTGAAGGTGGTGCTTGCCATATCGCTTCGCATGCCGATAAGTCGTATATTCTGCAACAACCGGCCCGAGTGCTGACGGCCTGCGACCCAAACTGCTTTTTCCAAACTGCCATGACGCTTTTCACCCACCTCGGCTTTCAATGGGATCGCGCCACGATTCCCCAAAATCTGCCAATCCATTCGATTAAACGGGTGTGTTTTCGCTTTCATCGGATGCTGCCGGAGTTCGTGTGGGATGCGAGCGTACTTGACGGAAATCCGCTCACCTTCACCGAAGTCAAAACGCTGTTGGATGGCGTAACGGTTGGAGGCCGGAAGGTAGCTGACCAGGCGCAGATAATAGGTTTGATCCGAGCGTCCAAATATCTGCTTGCAATTGTCCGGGATGGTCGCTTCGTGCTGGGTAAAGCGACGCTCTGCGATCTGCTTCGCCTTGTCACGTCAGCCGAGATATCGAGGTGCGGCGGCGTCTTCCGTGGGGAAGGAGAGGAAACGCGATACACGCCCGACGTAGCGTTGGGGGAGGCGGGGCGACATACCCCGCTGCCGACCCTGCCGGGTGCTCCTGAACTCAACAGGGTTTTTGCCGCAGGCACACGCGTACTGACCGATCAGGTTTCCAATGCTTTCGAGAGAGCTTGCGCCTTCTTCCTGTTCGGAGCATTGCAACAGTTCTTCTTCGACGGCAATAAGCGTACTTCACGGTTCATGATGAACGGCGTGCTGATGTCGAACGGTATCGACGCGATCAGCGTGCCGGCGCAGCGCGCGGGCGATTTCAACGAGAAGATGGTGCGCTTCTATCTGTCGAAAGATGGGTCCGAAATGATGGCATTCCTGCTTGAATGCCATCCGGGCGAGTAAGGCCTCAAACCTTCAACAACCCCTTCGCCTCGATAAACTTCACCACCACGTCCAGTCCATCGAGCGCCTTTAGATTACACATCACGAAGGGCCGCTCGCCGCGCATCTTCTTCGCGTCCGACGCCATCACTTCCAGGTTCGCGCCGACCATCGGCGCGAGGTCGGTCTTGTTGATCACCAGCAGATCCGACTTCGTGATGCCAGGTCCACCTTTGCGCGGAATCTTCTCACCGCCGGCTACGTCGATCACATAGATCGTCAGGTCCGACAGTTCCGGGCTGAAGGTCGCCGCGAGGTTATCGCCGCCCGATTCGATGAACACGATGTCCGCATCGGGAAAGCGCGTCAGCATACGGTCGACGGCTTCGAGGTTGATCGAAGCGTCCTCACGAATCGCCGTGTGCGGACAGCCGCCCGTCTCCACGCCCATGATCCGCTCGGCCGGCAACGCGCCTGCCACAGTCAGCAGACGCTGGTCTTCCTTCGTATAGATGTCGTTGGTGATCGCGACGAGGTCGTACTGTTCGCGCATCGCCTTGCAGAGCATTTCGAGGAGCGTGGTCTTGCCCGAGCCGACCGGGCCGCCGACGCCCACGCGCAGCGGCGGCAGTTTCTTCGTGCGGACCGACGAGTGAGTGGCTTGATGAGGTGCGTTCATGATTGATCTTTTTTACGAGCGGAAGAGCCGCGAATACTGCGACTCGTGACGTGCCGACAGAATGCCGAGTTGCGGCGCGAAAGTGTTGATGTTGTCGGGCGAGGTGGCCAACGCTTGCCTGACGGCGGCATCGATCGGCTCGCGTAGCGCGACGATGATGCGCTGGCCGGCGAGTTGGCCCAGCGGCACGGCCTTCAATGCGGCGGCTGCCTGATTCTCCACCCAGCTGAATGCATACGCAGCGAGCGCGGCGTCTGGCGCTGCGTCGTGGGCGAAAGCGGCGAAGGCGAAAGCCGTGGGCTGGGCCAAGGGCTTGAGCGATGCCAGCGTGGTGCGTCGCTCGGCATCGCCCCATTCCAGCGAAACGCACAGCTGTCGCAGCGACCAGCCCATCTGTTCCGTCTCGCGTCTTAGTTCCGCGGACTCGCGGCTTGCCAGGAATTCGCTGTTCGCTTCCTTCAGGCCGTCGGCCTCGTGCGCACGCCAGCGTTCCATCTGATGCGCGAGAAACGGCAACTCGCCACGCGCGAGCACATCGGTCAAACCGCTCGCGATCCAGGCGCGTGCGGTATCGGCGTCGGTGATGAGTTGCGCTTCGATCGCCGCTTCGAGACCTTGCGAGTAGCTGAACGCGCCGATCGGCAATGCAGGCGACGCAAGATGCAGCAGCGCTGTGAGCTCAGCGATGCGCATGGTGGGGGTGATGCCCGTGGCCGCACGATTCATCGTGGACGTGATCGTCGTCTTTGTGGTCGTGCGAGTGGTCGTG
>NZ_JAXDPY010000597.1:0-4660 GCF_034668105.1 Paraburkholderia sp.
GCTGGAAGCGGCCGAGGTCGCCGGAACGGTAAAGACGGCCCGGGCCGAATGGATTGTCGCGGAACTTCTGTCCGGTCAACTCGGGCCGCAACAGATAGCCGCGCGAGACCGCCGCCCCGCCGATGCAGATCTCGCCGATGGCGCCGAGCGGCACCGCCTGGCCTTCCTCATCGAGCAGGTGGATCTGGTAGCCAGGGAGCGGATGGCCGAGTTGATTGGCCGGTTTGTCGCCGTCAAAGGTGTTGTCGGTCGCCATCACGGTGGCCTCCGTCGGCCCGTAGATATTCGACAGACGTAGTACGCCGGACCAGAAACGGATTGTCTCGTCGTCGCTCGCCTCGCCGCCGCACAAGATCGTGTCCAGATGCGGCAGCGCGCGCCGCGGCAGCAGTTTGAGAATCGCCGGCGGCAGGAATGCATGCGTGATGCGTTCGGCGTCGAGGAAAACGGACAGCGCTTCGGCATCGGTGCGCACCGCTTCGGGTGCGACGATCAGGTGGCCGCCATGCGTCAGCGGATTAAAAATCTCCAGCACGCTGGCGTCGAAATTGACGGACGCGAACTGCAGCCAGCGGGTACTTTCATCACGCCGGTAGCGGCCCGCAAGCGACGCGATGAAATGCGCCAGCATGCCGCGCTCGATGACCACGCCTTTGGGTTTGCCCGTCGTCCCGGACGTGTAGATCACGTAGGCTGCGCGGTGCGGATCGGCCTGCGTGAATCGTGAAACGGTTGCCTCGGCCACCGGGGCATTCAACAGATCGTCGAGCCGATACAGTGCGCAATCCACCAACGCGCTCAGGCGCTCGTGCGTCGCCGCATCGACGATCACCGCTTGCAGTTGCGCGTCCTCGACGATGTAGCGCAAACGCTCATCGGGCATCTGCGGATCGAGCGGCAGGTAGCCCGCGCCGCTGGCGAGCACGCCGAGCATGGCCGGCACGATGCTCGCACCGCGCGAGACGCAAATGCCGATCAGCGTGTCCCGTTCATCCGGCGCGGCTGGCCCGGGCACGGCCGGAGCACAGTGTGTCCGACGCGCTCGTGGCCTTAAGGGCTGTGGCACGGAATGGGTGGATATGTCGCACGTGGCCAATGCCGCGCCCACGCGCTGGGCGGCAAGCGCCAGTTGCGCGTAAGTGAAGACGGCGTCCGGGCCGCTGAGCGCCGGACGCCCCGCGTGTTCGAGCGCCGTCTGAGCGAACAGATCGAGCACGTCGCGCGCGGGCGCCGCGAGCGGGCCGCCATCGGACCATTGCGCACAGCGCTGCCGCAAAGCCGGGGTATAGAGATCGATCGCATCGAGCTTCTGTTCGAGACACTCGCCGACGCGCGCCAGCAAAGCCGTCAAATGCTCGAAGGCGAGACGCAAGCCGTCGAGCTCCTGCGGATGCCGGCTATGCACATGCAACGCGATCCGCTCGCGCACATCCAGATAGACGCCAATCTCCTCATGCGCGAAACGGCGCGAATACGCTGCCAGCAAGACCACCGGCAGCGCGTCGAGCGTAAGCGCGTCATAGGGCAAGCTGTCGGTCTCACAGACCACATTGGTCGCACGCACGAAACCCGGCTCGCGCCGCTCGATATCGTGCAGCACTTCGAAGGCCGGCAGCCCGGCGTGAAAATCCGCCATCTCCGCGCGCGCCGCCGCGTGCCGCAGAAACTGCCGCAGCGTCATCGTGTCGTCGAAATCGGTTTTCAGAAAGCGCCGCCGTTCGTCGAAACCCATCGTCTCGTCGCGCGGACCGCGGCCGCGCTGGTGATGCGCGGTGAGCACCGCGCGGCTGCCGGTCATGCGGTGCAGCAGCACGTGAACGCACAACTTGATCAGACCATCCGGGGCGATGCCGAGTGCTTTTGCCTGGCTGCGCAATGCGGCGTCTGTTTGCGCATCGAGGCGCACGGTGAAGCTGCTGTCGGCCCGCGCGTTCTGCCGGCGCGGCGGATGCCATTCGAACGAGGCATTGCCCAGCTGGCCGATCCAGAAATCGAGGTCGGTCTGCAAACGGCCGCTCGCCCGCAATTCGCGCTCGGCGTCGAGCAGGCCTTGCTGATCGATGTCGAGCGGCGCGCCAGGCGCCTCGCCGCAATAGAACCACGACAGCGCGTTGAACAACGGCTTCAGCGAAAAACGGTCGAGCAACGCGGAATGACAGGCGAACACGAGATAACTTCGTTCACCGTCGCGCAGCAGCGTAAACGCCCACGGCAGTCCGGCATCCAGGCGAAAGGCCCGCGCGCATAGGCCGTCGATCAGCGACCGCGCGGCGGCTTCGTCGCGCGTGTCGCGACTGTCGAGATCGATCACGTTCAGCTCCGCGCACACCTCGCGGCGCATGACCCAGCGCAGACCTTGCTCGGTTTCGACGAGGCGGTAGGCGAGCGGCCGGCAATGCACGACCAGTTGCGCCACGGCGGCGGACAGACGTGCGGCGTCGGGACGGCCGTCGATCCGGTAGACGGCGCAGAGATTGGGACCGGCGGCATGCGCCAGCGTGCGGGATTGCGTGCGCGTCAACGCAAATGAAGAGTGTTCCAAGCGATACCTCGTTGTCGGGATGGACAGGTCCGATCGGCTCGCGTAGCGCCGGCCGCGCACGGCTCATGACCGCGCCGCGGCGCTGCGCCCGATGGTCCGGTCAACCACGCTATTGACGCGAGGATCGAGTCGCCATAGGAAGACTCTTAGAACTCGTGTTGTGTGAGGACTAGCGTGAGGATCCTTTGTTCAAACCCGGGTTATGTCAGGTGGATCGCATCAGACTGAAGCCGCTCATGCATGCAGCAGAAAGGCAATGGAAAGATCTCTGGGCACGGCGTGCAAGCGAACCGGGCCATGTGGCTCGGGATTGACATACAGGGTGAACGACAATTGAAACCTGGCGCTTTTTGACTACCATCGAGTTAGATCCGTCCCGGTACTTTCCACGACGATGCTCAGCCGCACGCGCCACCTTCGCCGCTTGACAGGACGCTTCGCCTCACGCGTGAGCGCGTCTCTATTGCATGCGTATCACGCGGCGCCGGCATTGACGTCGGCTTCGATTCTGACGCTCGCGGCGGCCCTGGCCGGCTGCACCATCACCCCGCCACAACGCCCGCTGATCGTCACCCCGGCGGCGGCCGTCAATAGTGCGACGCTCGACCAGTATCGCAGCGCGGTCGCCAAACGGATCATCGAACGCAACCCGTCTTATGTCTTGCACGGCACACCGCAAGCGATGCTGCGCTCGCTGGTCGTGGTGTCGTTCACGGTGGATCACGAGGGCCGGGTGCTGGAGTCGTCGGTCTATCGCACCAATGGCGACGACGAAGCCGAAAGCACCGCGCTTGCCACCTTGCGACGCGCGTCGCCACTCCCGCAGCCGCCCGGCAAATTGCTGAACGGCCGTGGCCAGATCGAACTGTTCGAAGACTGGCTGTTCAACGACAACGGCAAATTCCAGTTGCGCGAGTTCGCCTCGCCGCAAGCGCAAACCATCGACTGAACCCCACGCCAGCGCAGTGTCCGAACGCGTCCAAACGCAGCCGAAGCGGCTGCATCACGGCTTTGAAGCAGCGCTAAAATCTCATGCGACCGCTGACGTCAGCCGGCTGCCGTTGTAAGCTGTCGCTTCGTCGCTCGCGCCGAGCATGACTTCAACCCCCTGCGAGACGCGCGCAAGCGCACGAATCCAAACAAAAATGCCGCCTGAGCACGCGCCGCCCGCACAGAAGCACGGCGCCCAAAGGCATCACGACATAGGAGACCTTGCATGTCCACTTCGCCGATTTCCGCGGCCCAGCCCAATGCGGCCGGGCAGAACAGCAGCGCGCGGATCATCTTCGCGAGCTTTATCGGCACCGCGATCGAGTTCTACGATTTCTACGTCTATGCAACCGCTGCGGCGCTCGTCATCGGACCGGTGTTTTTCCCGCATGGCTCGGCAACCGCCCAGGCCTTGTCGGCTTTCGTCACGTTCGGCATCGCGTTCGTCGCGCGGCCGATCGGCTCATTCATCTTCGGTCACTTCGGCGACCGGATTGGCCGTAAGTCGACGCTGGTCGCTTCGCTGCTGGTGATGGGTGTGTCGACCACGTTGATCGGTTTCGTGCCCGGCTACGATTCGATCGGCAGTCTCGCGCCGATCCTGTTGTGCGTGCTGCGCTTCGGCCAGGGTATCGGCCTCGGCGGCGAATGGGGCGGCGCGGCGCTGCTCGCCACCGAGAACGCGCCGGCCGGCAAACGCGGCTGGTTCGGGATGTTCCCGCAACTGGGACCGTCGATCGGCTTTCTCGCCTCCAACGGTCTGTTCTTCGCTTTGGCGCTGTCGTTGAGCGACGAACAATTCCGCAGCTGGGGCTGGCGCGTGCCGTTCCTCGTCAGCGCGGTGCTGGTCGCGCTCGGCTTGTACGTGCGCCTGAAAATCGCCGAGACGCCGGCCTTCCAGGCAGCGATCGAACGCAAAGAGCGCGTGAAGGTGCCGATCGCCACGCTGCTTTCGCAGCACTGGTTGCCGACCCTCCTCGGCGCGCTGGCCATGGTGGTCTGCTACACGCTGTTCTATAACGCCACGACGTTTTCGCTGTCGTACGGCGTGTCGGTGCTGCATATTCCGCGGCCCACGTTCCTCGGCATGCTGTGCATCGCGGTGGTGTTCATGGCGCTCGCCACGCC
>NZ_JAXDPY010000598.1:0-4531 GCF_034668105.1 Paraburkholderia sp.
CTACGGACACCACGGGAACCCTGAGGGCCTTATGGGGCGGGACTTACAGCCCGATTCAAGCCGTGTGCCTGGTCCCCCTGACAGGAATCGAACCTGTATCTAGCGCTTAGGAGGCACTTGTTCTATCCATTGAACTACAGGGAGAGGACCAAACCAAAACATTCGCCGCTATCCCCGCCAACCAGCAACCTCAGGCAGAGACTGGGCGAGTCCAAATTCGCCAACGAGCGCAGAGTATATCAAACACGCCGAGCCGCGAGGAGGGCGGCCCAAGCCCGTCCCACAAAGCAAACGGCCCAGCGGTCATCACCCGCTGGGCCGCGCGAACCGTCGGCGCACTACATCACGCAGCGCGCCCCGGTTCAACTGAGTTCACTCAGAATTCCACCACCGCGAACTCCGACTTGCTGACCTCGCACAGCGGGCAGCGCCAGTCGTCCGGAATTGCGGCGAAGCGCGTGCCCGGGGCGATACCTTCTTCGGGAATGCCGTCTTCTTCGTTGTAGATCCAGCCGCAAATCAGGCAGACCCAGCTCTTATATTCAATCACTTCAATTACTTCGCTCACGACGTACTCTTCTTTGGTTCAATGCAATGATCCGCTCAGTCTGCCCCTTTTTTGGGCACGGCGGCGACCCGCAATATTACCGGAATTTGACAAAGGGACCGCCGATTACGGATGCGGCGTCGCCTCAAAGCGCCTGACACGTGTCCGGCTCAGGCGCGAGTAATCCCGTCATACCCAGCGTGTATGCTCTGATCCGCAGCTAGTCTTTTAGGCAGGCTCGCCGGGCGCCAGGCATGGATCGCGACGATCGGCCTCAGGCAACTGACCTGGCTCCGCCATCGGCGCCTGCACGGCGCGCATGCCCCTCGTTTCCCAACAAGGAGAAAAACGATGTTCAGAAACAAATGGTTGGCCGGCACGGTACTGGCCGGGTTGCTCGCCATATCCGGCGCGGCGCAGGCCGCCGGCGTGTCTTTCGTGCAGCCGGCGGACGGCGCGACTGTTACCAATCCGGTGCATGTGGTGTTCGGCGTCGACGGTATGAAAGTCGCGCCGGCCGGTACGATGACGGAAGGCACGGGCCATCATCATCTGCTGATCGACGGCAAGCCGCTTCCCAAGGGCGAAGTGATTCCCGCCAACGACAAATCGCTCCACTTCGGCAAGGGCCAGACCGAAACCGATCTGACGCTGCCGCCGGGCGATCACACGCTGACGCTGCAATTCGGCGACGGCGCGCATCGTTCGTACGGGCCGGAAATGAGCAAGACCATCACGGTGCACGTGAAGTAAGCTGCCCACCTGAGCGGGCCGGGCGTGTGCAAACACCGTCCGGCCGCGTTTCCGTCTTGTATCCCGGCCTGAGCACGGCTTAAGCACGGCTTAAGCGCGGTCGGATCCCGTCCGCGACCGATTTGCGTACGGTTCATCCGCAGTTTTCAAGCCGGCCATTCGTCCTATCTCTTCCGGCATACAGGCACCCGCCCGCGCGCCCGGTACAATGGGCAGTTCCGACTCATCGCTGTCTTCTCCCAATTCTCCATGTCGCTTTACACCATCACCGGGGCCCAACTGGCGTTCGGTCACGTCGCGTTGCTCGATCACGCGGATTTTTCTCTCGAAGCGGGCGAGCGCGTTGGGCTGATCGGCCGTAACGGCGCGGGCAAGTCGTCGCTGCTGAAGATCGTCGCCGATCTGACCAAGCCTGACGACGGCCTCGTCACGCGCCAGCAAGGTTTGACGAGCGTCTACGTGCCGCAGGAGCCGGAGTTCGATACGGACGACACGGTATTCGACGCGGTCGCCGCCGGCCTCACCCACGCCCGCGCGCTGCTGGATGAATACGACGTGGTCGCCAATCAGCTGGCCGACGAGCCGGAAGGACCAGCACACGACGAGCTGATGTCGCGCATGAACACGCTGCAATCGGCGCTGGACCATGCGGACGCCTGGAACTGGAGCACGCGCGTGGCGACCACGCTGCAGCAGATCGGTCTGAATGGCGAGGCGCGGGTCGGGTCGCTGTCGGGCGGGATGCAAAAGCGCGTGGCGCTGGCGCGCGCGCTGGTCGTACAGCCGGACGTGCTGCTGCTCGACGAGCCGACCAACCACCTCGATTTCGACGGCATTCGCTGGCTCGAGGAGTTGCTGGTCTCGCTGCGCGCGGGTCTGCTCTTCATCACCCACGACCGCGCGTTTCTCGACCGCGTCGCTACCCGCATCGTCGAACTGGATCGCGGGCGTTTGCTGTCGTATCCGGGCAATTTCAGCGCTTACCAGACCAGGAAGGCGCAGCAGCTCGAAGTCGAGCAAGTGGAAGCGGCCAAGTTCGACAAGCTGCTGGCGCAGGAAGAAGTGTGGATTCGCAAGGGCGTGGAAGCGCGCCGCACGCGCAGCGTCGGCCGGATCGCGCGGCTCGTGCAGATGCGCAATGAGCGCGCCGAGCGTCGCAACGTGCAGGGCAACGTCAAGCTCGACGTCGGGCAGGGCGAGAAATCCGGCAAGATCGTCGCCGAACTGACTGATGTGACCAAGCGCTACGGTTCGCGCACGGTGGTCGACACGTTCACGGCTACGGTGATGCGTGGCGACAAGATCGGCTTCGTCGGTCCGAACGGGGCGGGCAAGACCACGCTGCTGAAGATGATCCTCGGCGAATTGCCGCCGGATGAAGGCACGGTGCGCATCGGCACCAATCTGCAGGTCGCGTACTTCGACCAGATGCGCGCGCAACTCGATCTGGACAAAAGTCTCGCCGATACGATCAGCCCTGGCAGCGAATGGGTCGAAGTCAACGGCCAGAAGAAGCACGTGATGAGCTATCTGGGCGACTTCCTGTTCGCACCGGAACGCGCGCGTTCGCCAGTCAAGTCGCTCTCGGGCGGCGAGCGGAACCGCCTGCTGCTGGCGCGTCTATTCGCGCGGCCGGCCAACGTGCTGGTGCTCGACGAGCCCACCAACGACCTCGACATCCCCACGCTCGAATTGCTCGAAGAACTGCTCACCGAATACGACGGCACCGTGCTGCTGGTCAGCCACGATCGCGCGTTTCTCGACAACGTCGCGACGTCGGTGATCGCTTCGGAAGGCGGGGGCAAGTGGCGCGAGTATGTCGGCGGCTTTACCGACTGGCAGATTCAACGCGACCGCTCGCAGCAAATGGCGCAGGACGCGCAGAAAGAAGCGGCGAGAGAAGTGGCGGCGCCGAAAGATGCCGCCGCGGCCCGCAATACGCAGCGCGCCGCCAAGCTGTCGTTCAAGGATCAGCGCGAGCTGGAGGCATTGCCGGCGAAAATTGCCGCGCTCGAAGCCGAGCAGAAAACCATCGGCGCTCAACTCGAAGACGGTTCGGTATTCGCGAAAGACGCTCAGGAAGGCACGCGTCTGACCGAGCGTTACGCCGCGATCGAAGAGGAATTGCTGATCGCGCTGGAACGCTGGGACGAGCTGGAAAACAAGCGCAAGTGAGGCACGAGGGCGGCGCGATCCGGATTTGCGCCGCTTTCCTGCAGAGCGCGGGGGCGTGGCCGCGCAGCGGCCCCGTCGTCATGTTTTCACGCTCCTCCAGCGGTCTCGTCGCGGTCGCATAATTGGCCGAAGCCGTACTCTGCCCCTTATCCAAACGGCCAATCCCGCATGCCGTGAATTGCCGCCCGTATCGAAATCAGTAAAATACCCCGCGAACAGGCTTCCCCGGTGTTCGCACCGGACGGCCGTTGCCGGGCTGGAGAACCGGCAACGAGCCGCCGTCGAGCGCGCCCAAGAGAAGCCAGGCTATAAAACAGCTTGCCCGCACTGCGGGCACCGCACCTAACCCCGTTGTTTCGTTTCGCTTTTTTTGAAAACTCAACGCATTGTCCACGGACCTGTCCACAGGACCTGTGGACAACGATGAACCGACGCACCCGAGTCAACCATGTCTACGAAAAAGCCAAACGCCGCGTATAGCGAAGCGTCGATCAAGGTGTTGAAGGGCCTGGAGCCGGTCAAGCAGCGGCCCGGGATGTACACCCGCACCGAGAATCCGCTGCACATCATTCAGGAAGTTATCGACAACGCGTCGGACGAGGCCCTCGGCGGCCACGGCCGGCAAATCACGGTCACGCTGCACGCGGACCACTCGGTCTCGGTCGAAGACGACGGCCGCGGCATTCCGTTCGGCCTGCATCCGGATGAAGGCGTGCCGGTCGTCGAGATCGTTTTCACGCGCCTGCACGCGGGCGGCAAGTTCGACAAGGCCGCCGGCGGCGCATACACGTTCTCGGGCGGCCTGCACGGCGTCGGCGTGTCGGTCACCAACGCGCTGTCCACCCGCCTCGACGTCACCGTATGGCGCGACGGCAAAGTTGCCGAGCTGAGTTTTGCCAATGGCGACGTCGCCAAACAACTCGAAGTAAGACCCGCGACCAAAGCCGACAAGAAGTCCGGCACGCGCGTCACCGCGTGGGCCAATCCGAAATACTTCGATTCGCCGAACCTGCCGTTCGGCGAACTGCAGCGCCTGCTGCGCTCGAAAGCGGTGCT
>NZ_JAXDPY010000599.1:0-12912 GCF_034668105.1 Paraburkholderia sp.
TTTGCCGCCGGCGGCACGGGCGAATTTTTCTCGCTGACCAAAGCCGACTACACGAACGTGATTCGCACGGCCACCGAAACCTGCAAAGGCAAGGTGCCGATTCTCGCCGGCGCGGGTGGCCCGACGCGCGTCGCGATCGACTATGCGCAGGAAGCCGAGCGTCTCGGCGCAAACGGCGTGCTGCTGATGCCGCACTATCTGACCGAGGCGTCGCAGGAAGGCATTGCCGCGCACGTCGAGCAGGTGTGCAAGGCGGTGAAGAATATCGGCGTGATCGTCTACAACCGCGCGAACTCGAAATTGAACGCGGACATGCTCGAACGTCTCGCGGACCGTTGCCCGAACCTGATCGGCTTCAAGGACGGTGTGGGTGAAATCGAGGCGATGGTGACGATTCGCCGGCGTCTCGGCGACCGCTTCTCCTATCTCGGCGGCTTGCCGACCGCGGAAATCTACGCCGCGGCGTATAAGGCGCTGGGCGTACCGGTGTATTCGTCGGCGGTGTTCAATTTCATTCCGAAGACGGCGATGGCGTTTTACCGCGCGATTGCCGCCGACGATCACGCCACCACCGGCAAGCTCATCGACGAATTCTTCCTGCCGTATCTGGCGATCCGCAACCGCCGCCAGGGCTACGCGGTGAGTATCGTGAAGGCGGGCGCGAAACTGGTGTGCCGCGACGCGGGTCCGGTGCGCGCGCCGCTGACCGATCTGACTGAGGAAGAGACGGCGCAGCTCGACGCGCTGATCAGGAAGCTAGGCGCGCAGTAAGCGGCGCAGAAGGGGCTCAACTGCGGCGAAACACAACATGCGAGATCCGCTGCACGAGCAACGCAGCGGCAAGCGCCGCCACCGCCGTCAGCCAGACGCCGATATGAATTGACTGCACCAGTGCATCGCGTGCGGTGTCGATTAGCGCGACGGTATTGAGCCCCGAGGTCTTCATATCCGCGAGCAGTTTCAGACGCGACGCTTCGTCGATCAGAATGCGCAGATCGACGAAGCGCGGCTGCCATTGCGAGACGGCCGGTTCGCCGAGTACGCTCATCGTGCGGGTGACCACGGCGCGGTAGTGGTGCTGCACCGCGGTGGCCACGATGCTGGTGCCGAGCATACCGCCCACCATCCGCGTGGACTGCAGCAGCGCCGTCGTGATGCCGAAGCGTTCGCGCCCGGCAATCTCCTGGCCGAACACATTCAGATTGTTCAGGATGAACCCCAGGCCGATGCCGACGGCCGCCATCGGCAATTCGATCCCCATGTGCGGTGTCTCCGGATTGGTAAACGCCAGCGCGATCGAGGCGAACAGCAGCAGTGCGAAACCGATCGACAGAATCCGCGTGGGCTTCTTCATGTGAAGGACGATGCGCGTATTCAGCAGGCTGCCGAGCGCGATGCAGGCGGCAATCGGCGTGGCGAGCAGACCGGCTTGCTGGGGCGACAGCCCGAAGCCGCCTTGCAACAAAAGCGGCGCGAAGAAGATCAGCGAGAACATCACGAAGCCGGACAGGAAGCTGAGAATGAAGAGCGTGACGAGTTGCGCGTCTTTAAACAGGTCGAGCGGAATGATCGGATGCGTGGCGCGTTTCTCGCAGACCAGCAACGCAACGGTGCCGGCAATCACGAAGGCCGCCAGCGTCAGATTGCCGGCCGTCAGACCGTGTTTCGGCACGGCTTCGATGAAAGCCTGCAGGCTGCCCAGCACGGCTGCAACCAGCGCGGCGCCGAGCCAGTCGATCTTGACCTCGCCCTCGTGCGGACGCTGAAAGTTGGGCAGATGCGCCCAGATGAAATAGAGCGCCGCGGCGCCCACCGGCAGGTTGATCAGGAAGGTTGAGCGCCAGCCCCAGTGCTCGCTCATCCAGCCGCCCAGCGAAGGCCCCGCCGCGGTGCCGATGCCGTACGCCGCCGCCATGACCACTTGCCAGCGTACCCGTGCGCGCGGATCGGGAAAGAGGTCGGGTATCGACGCGAATGCCGTGCCCACCATCATCCCGCCGCCGACCCCTTGCAGGCCTCGCGCGATCACGAGGAACAGCATGTTGTTCGCGACGCCGCACAGCACCGACGCGACCGTGAACGTGATGACCGCCGCAATCACGAAACGCTTGCGGCCGAAATAGTCGCCGAGACGGCCGAACACGGGGACGGTCACCACCGACGCCAGCAGGTACGCGCTGGCAATCCATGCGTAGTACTCGAAGTCATGCAGTTCAGCGACGATCGAAGGCAAGGCGGTGCTGACGACGGTCTGGTCGAGGGCGACCAGCATGTTGACGAGACCGATGCCGAGCATGGCGAGCAAGGCGTTTCGGAAAGGCAGGGCAGTCGTGGTTGGGTTCACGTAAATGGGAGAAAAGGCTTTCAGGGTTGGCGCCGCGCGGACGGGGCGCGAGCCAGGGTCTTGACGACTCTCTTGACGGCTATTGTCGTAGTTGTCTGACCTCTTGTGGCCGATTATACGGGTTTTCCCTTAATAAAAATTATTCGAATCGAGAAGGGACCGTACTCTCCGCTTACTGCCCGCCAATTGCGCCACACGTTTTCCTCAACCCGCCGGTACACGTTTGCGCTGCCGCTCGAGTGTCTCGCGATAGATGCCGGGCACGTTTGCCAACTCCGCCGGCGGGCCGTCCTGAACCACGCGGCCCCGATTGATGACGACGATGCGATCGAAGGTCTGCAAGGTGGAAAGCCGGTGCGCAATCGCGATGACCGTGCGATTTTTCATCAGCCGTTCGAGTGCTGACTGGATCGCGAGCTCGGACGCGGTGTCGAGCGCCGAGGTGGCTTCGTCGAGCAACAGGATCGGCGCGTCCTTGAGAATGGCGCGCGCAATCGCGATGCGCTGCCGCTGACCGCCCGACAGCTTCGTGCCACGGTCGCCCGCTATCGTCTTGAGGCCGCCCGGCATGGCGGCGAGGAAATCCAGGCAGTTTGCGTCTTCACACGCGCGGCGTACTTCCTCCTCGGTCGCGGTGGGCTTGCCATAGCGGATGTTATCCAGCAACGATCGATGAAACAGCGAGACGTCCTGAGGCACGATTGAAATCGCGGCCTGCAGACTTTGCAGCGTGACCTGTGAAATATCCTGGCCGGAAATGCGCACGCAACCTGACTGCGGTTCATAGAAGTGCTGGATCAGCGCGAAAATGGTCGACTTGCCGGCACCGGACGGACCGATCAGGCCGATCCGCTCGCCCGCGCGAATGTGCAGGTTGAATCCGCTAAGGACCGGCCGGCGTCCCGCATAGGCGAAGGTGACGTTGTCGAAGTCCACGGTCGCTTCCTGAATTTGCAGCGGCGCCGTATTGCCGCGCTCGGCCATCTCGTGCGGGATCAGCAGCGTTTGCGTGGCCTCCCCGAGACGGGCAACGTGCTGGGTCAGATCGACCAGCGCCACGGCCAGATCACGCGTGCCGTGCAGAATCGCAAAGCCGAGCGAGCCGACCAGCACCACGTCGCCGGTGGTGGCGCGATCCTGGGTCCATAGCCACAGCGTCCAGCCAAGCAGTCCGGCCGATAGCACGGTGGTGGCGAGCGAGTGCAGCAGCCGCAGTTTTTCGAGGTACAGCAGGCTTCTCGTGCGTGCGCCGCCCTCTGTTTCCAGATGCCCGTCGAGCCGTTGACGCTCGCTGTCCGTCGCGGAGAACGTGCGCACCAGGCCCATATTGCCGATCACGTCCACCAGTTCGCCGTCCACCGATGCGGCACGCGCGGCGAACGCCTGGTGCCGCGCCGTGCCCTTGCTCGCAAGCACGAACAGCCCGCAGGCGAGCGCGGCGGAAATGGCCGTGAGCGCGAGACTCATCGGTATGCTGACGATGCCGATCATGGCAATCGCGCCGGCTACCGTCAGACAGGGCGGCAGCGCGGTCCATGCGACGGTGTTTTCGATGGTGTACACGGCATTGGCCATCGCCGATACCCGGCTGGAAAGGACGCCGGGCTGCTTGTCCGCGAAAAATACCGGAGCGTGCGCCGTCAGATAGCCGAACATCTCGTTTCTGACGTCGCCCGTGACCGCGACGAACGCACGCGCGGCGATCCACCCGCCGATTCGCCAGAACAGGTTATCGGCGAGAATCAAGACGACCAGGATCGCGAAGGCCCGGATCACCGTATCCGGATGCGCGCGTCCGGCGGGCAATGCGTCGACGAGATTCTTGATTCCATACTGCGACGCCAGCGCGCAACCGACCGCGATCAGCACACTTGCGAGTACCACGGCATGCGCTGTCTTGCGCCGGCCCACATAGCGCCATAGCAGCCGGATCGGCTTGCCGGCATAGCGGGAGATCTCGCGTGAGCGTCTGCGTCGCCGCACGCGTCCTGCGCGACTCATGTCGGCATCGTCTGCAAGTTGCATCGCTTCGCGCTCCTGGGCAGTGACGGAAGCGATAACCAGTTTGCGGCATCACCTTCGACGGCGGGGACAAGCAAGATGGGATGGGATTCGCTCCCGATACGCTGTTGCGCAACCGCCGTGCCAACCAGGGTGTCGGGTCTCGAAGACGCTGGGTTGACTGGATATTTGTGCTCAGAAGCCAGTTGAAACGGTCGGACGGGTACGCATGCGCTGAATGACATCCGTGAGCGATTGCGCACCTCGAGGCCGACTTTGCCCCCTCAAAATAACATGGTGAACAGGCAGGCGTCCGCCACGCTGACTGCTGCGCCGGACAGGGCGTCGCCTGACGTCGACCTCGGCAGCAACGGGAAACGCCAGCCGCCGAAGTACGGAATGCCACCACGAGTGGCAACTCGCGGACCCGGCGGACCTGATCCAATCAGTTTGCGTGGATTAATGAACTCCGCAAGAATGGCTACCTAGGTTCTCTTTTTCGTCATTTCCGGGGCAGACATGAGATTGGCTGACTTCATCCTGCACGATATGGAAGCAATTGTGGCGCAATGGGAGGCGTTTGCCGGCACGCTTGTACCGGCGGCGGCCAACCTGAGACCGCTGGCTTTACGCGACCACGCGCAGCAAATTCTGGAGGCCGTGGCGAAAGACCTGTCGACCTCCCAGAGCCCGGCGGCCCAGATCGAGAAATCAACAGGACAGGCGCCGAAACTGCCGGGCGCCCCGGAGACGGCCGCGCAGACGCATGCCCTTCTGCGCGCGCGCGGCGGGTTCGACATCGACCAGCTGACCGCCGAGTATCGCGCGCTGCGGGCCAGCGTACTGCGCCTGTGGATGGACGCTTGTCAGCCCGACGCCCCTCATCTGGACGACATCATCCGTTTCAATGAGGCGATCGATCAGGCCATCGCCGAATCGGTCGGCTTTTTCAGCGCGCAGGTGGAGCAGGCCCGCAATCTGTTGCTGGGGATGCTGGGCCACGACATGCGCAGTCCGCTTCAGACCATCCAGATGACCGCTTCGTATCTCGCCGCGCTGAACGCCGGCGACAAGGTGTCGGGCGCCGCGTCCCGGTTGATCAGAAGCGGCGGGCGCATGCAGGCGCTGCTGGACGATATGCTTGATTTCAATCGAACCAGGCTGGGCCTGGGCATCAAGATCGCACCGGCCGAGATTGACCTGGTCAAGCAGCTTGCCGACGAACTGGACCTGATACGAGCCGTGCATCCGGACCATCCAGTCGATCTGAACCTGGTTGGCGACTGTAAAGGGGTGTGGGACGGCCGGCGTCTGCAGCAGTTGCTCGGCAACCTGGTGCTGAATGCGATCAAATATGGCGCGCCTGACGCGCCGGTGCGGGTGTTCGTGACCGGCGAGGAAGCGGAAGTCCGCCTGGAGGTGAAAAACAGCGGGCCCGCAATCGAGCACGCCACGCTCGAACGCATCTTTGATCCGCTCCAGCGTGGTCTGAACCATCAGGCCATCAATGCCGACAGCAGTCTGGGGCTGGGGTTGTATATCGCGCGCGAGATTGCCAAGGCCCACGGGGGAAACATTGAAGCGCACTCCGACGAGACCGAAACGGTGTTCGTGGTGCGCCTGCCTCGCCGGCAGTAGCAAGGCGGTACACCATCAAGCGGGAGTATGCGGAAACGATGCAGGTAAACACTACGGTCGCGGCTGACGCTGGTCAGTATACTGGCCAACTGCCGGACGCCGTCACTTCAGGAAGGTCAAAACGAATCAGCTCAGGCGCCGTTCGTCGGACTCAACAGGAGGAAGACAATAATGAAGCGCATCGTTTCCCACTATCTGGTTGCTCTTGCAACGATCGTGACCTGTTCGTTCACGGTGCCGGCGCATGCGGATGCCGCGCATCCCGTCGTCGCGCTGCTGCCGGGCGTCACCGATCCTTTCTATTTCACGATGCATCGCGGCGCCGAGCGCGCCGCGAACGAAGAACACGTACAGTTGTTATTCCAGGTGCCGAAGGCGTGGAACACCACCGAGCAGGTGCCGATCCTCAAGGCGTTCATTGCCAAACATCCGGATGTGCTGCTGGTTTCACCGGTCGACAAGCAGCAGTTGATCGGACCGCTGAAGGAGGCGGCTGACGCAGGCATCAAGGTCATCACGGTCGATACGTATATCGGCGACGGCCACTATCAGACCGGCAAGGGCGACGCGGATTTTCCGTTGTCCTACATTGCTTCGGATAACCTGGAAGGCGGGCGCGTGGCGGCGCGATCGCTGGCGAAAGCCATTGGCGACAAGGGCACCGTTTACTGTGAAAACAACAAGCCGGGCATCTCGAGTACCGATGCGCGTGCCGAAGGCTTCATGGACGAGCTGAAGAAGCACCCCAATATCAAGGTGCTGCAAACTCAATATAACGAGGACGATGCGAACCGCGCGGCATCCCACGTCGCCGCGGTGCTGGCGCGCAACCCCGACCTTGCCGGCGTGTTCGGCGCCAACACCTTCTCCGGCAGCGGCGCCGCGCAAGGCGTCAAGGCGGCGGGCAAGCAAGGCGTCGTGAAGGTCGTGGTGTTCGACGCCGTGCCTGGCATCGACCAGCAGATCAAAAGCGGTCTTGTCGACATCGCGATCGCGCAGCGCCCGGATGAAATCGGCTACTACGGCGTGAAGTTCGCGGCGGACGTAATCCACGGCAAGAAGATTCCGCCGTTCAAGAGCACGGGCTTCGTAGTGCTCGACAAAACGAATATCGACCAGCCGGACATGAAGCAGTACATCTATTCGAACTAGTCAGCGCTGTCGCACGAGTACGTATGCCCGCGTGCGCCAATGCGCGCACGTGGATGCCGTTGCCGATTTCCCGGACGACTTCATGGATAACTCACGACTCGACCGGCTCGCTCTGATCAGCAGAGTCTGGCCCTGGCTCTTCCTTGCCGCGCTACTGGTGTTTTTCGAAGTCTGGGCACAGGTGTCGGATCATCGCTCGTTTATCTTCAACGCGTACAACCTGCAGTCGATCGGTCTGGCGGCCAGTGCGCCACTACTGCTCGCGATCGGCCAGACGTTCGTGATCATCACGGCGGGCATCGATCTGTCGGTGGGATTTGTCATGGGACTGGCGGCTGTGTGTGTCGCGCAATTCACGCTATTGGGCAGCGGCTCGCCGTGGATCCTGCTGTTTTCCATTCCATTGACGCTCGCGGTGTGCGCGATTCCTGGCCTGGTCAACGGCGTGCTGATTGCGCGGCTCGGCGTGCCGGCCTTCATCGGCACGCTCGGCATGTATGGTGTCGCGCGCGGTGCGGGCTTTCTGGCGGCGGGCAGCGGCATGACCGTGGCAGTGGACAATGCCGGCCTCGCGTGGCTCGGTCGGGGCTGGACGCCGGTGACGCTGACGGCGGTCTTGCTGATCGTCATGCATGTCGTGTTGTCGAAGACGCGGTTCGGACAGTACACGTATGCCATTGGCGGCAATCCGCAGTCGGCGGGCCGCGCGGGCATCAATGTCAAACGCCATTTGCTGGTGATCTATCTGATTGCCGCAGCGTTTGCCGCTGTCGGCGGCGTGGTCTATACGGCGCGGTTTGCCGCGGGCGCTGCCAACGCCGGCGAGCCGATGCTGCTCGACTCGATTGCCGCGGTGGTGATTGGCGGCGCGAGTCTGTTCGGCGGGACCGGTAATGTGATCGGCACGCTGATTGGCGCGTTGATCATCGCGGTGATCGAGTTCGGCCTGGTCTTCATCGACGTCAACGCGTTCTGGCAGTTCATCGTGGTGGGCATTGTGATCATCATGTCGGTGCTGATCGACCAGTACAAGGAACGGCTCGGAGGCGCCCAATGAGCACGCCGATCCTCGAGGCGCGCGACATCTCGATCCGCTTCGGCGGTGTGGAGGCGCTCCGGCGCGTCTCGCTGCAACTCATGGCGGGCGAAGTGCTGGCACTCGCCGGCGACAACGGCGCAGGCAAGTCGACCCTCATCAAGATCCTCTCCGGCGTCTACCATGCCGATGCCGGCAGCTTGCTGTTCAACGGCGCAGCCTTGCAACTGCGCGATCCGCAGGACGCTCGCGCGCAAGGGATCGAGACCATCTATCAGGATCTCGCGCTGGCGGACAACCTCGACGTCGGCAGCAACATTTTTCTCGGCCGCGAGCCGACGCGCCGGCAATTCGGGCTTCAGGTCATCGACCGGCCACGCATGGCGCAGGTCGCGCGCGAAGTACTCGAACGTCTCGATATCGTGATTCCCGAGCGCAAGCTCGGCGGTCCGGTGAAGATGCTGTCCGGCGGGCAACGGCAGGCGATTGCGATCGGCCGCGCGATCTACTGGAATGCGCGTGTGTTGATCATGGACGAGCCCACCGCCGCGCTCGGCGTACCCGAACAACGCAAGGTGATGGAGTTGATCGCCGCGTTGAAAGCCCAAGGCGTCTCCGTGATTCTGATCTCCCACAACCTGCACGATATTTTTGCCATTGCCGATCGCGTGGTGGTCCTGCGGCGCGGCGAGGTTGCCGGCGAACGGCTCGTGGCCGCGACCAACGGCGACGAGATCGTGCATCTGATGGTTGGGGACACATACGCGAATGCGGGTCGGGCGGGGCACTGAGGCGCGCCGCGCCCGACAGGCTTTCGAGTTTGGCGAGGCGAACGAAAAACTAGAAATCGGCGGCCGGCCCGGTTGTCATTCTATTGTTCAACTGGTGTAAAGAATGAAATGAGTCAAGGTGAATTTAGACGCCCTGTTTCGCGGATAAGCTAGTTTCCATTGCAGCCCGGCGCGTGCGAACACGCTGCCCGAACTCAGGAAACACCGGACGAAAGTGATACATCAGAACCCAGACAGCCGCGAGGAATCGGATAGCGTCGATCTTTAACGACTTGTTCAGATGTTCGGAGGCCGACAGGTTCAAGGTGAGCGCCACTTTTTCCCCTTCTTCTATTCAGGCTGCGGCGATCTTAACTCCGGGGTAAACGACAAATATCGAAAAAAATGCGGAAATTAATGTGGCGTGAAGTCACTCGACGGCCGCCACATTAGCCTGCCGAATTGTGCGTTTCATGCCGCTGACTGGCCGCGCTCGGCCTCGGCGATCAGCGCGCAAAAGAGACTGAGACAAAAGTCTCATCCGCTTGGATGCTGCACTGCAATGTGCTCTTCCGGAACCCGCATGCTACAAGTCATCCTGAGCGCGCCCCTGATGCGAGGTGCGCCGAGCCGAACGGAGACATGCATGCCCTATGTTCCGCAAGTGAGACACATCGACCGGATCCGGAGGTTGATTGAGGGCCGAATGCCGGATCGCGGCGGCGACGCCACGCGGCTGGCTTCGTCGTATTGGCGCTCGCTCGAGCAATATCATCTCGATCCTGGCCTGACAGCGGGGCCGCGCATTCTGAGCGCCCCGGAACTACGCGATGTGCAACACCGCGAAGAATCGGTTTTACGCGCGTCGGGTGAATGTCTTTCGCGTCTGCACGAGACGGTTCGCGAAGCGGACTATTGCGTGATGCTCACCGACGCGGAGGGCGTGACGATTGATTACCGCGTCGACCGGGATCGGCGCCACGATTTCAAACGGGCAGGTCTCTATTTAGGTTCGTGCTGGTCCGAGCAGGAAGAGGGAACCTGCGGCGTCGCGGCCGTACTGCTCGACTCCCAACCGATCACCGTGCATAAGACGGATCATTTCCGCGCCGCGTTTACCTCCTTGACGTGCAGCGCGTCGCCCATCTTCGGGCTGGACGGCGAACTGATCGGCGTGCTGGACGCATCGGCGATTCACTCGCCTGACGAACGCGAAAGCCAACGTCTGATCAATCACATCGTGCGTCATAGCGCGGTGTTGATCGAGGACAGTTTCTTTCTCAACGCAACCACGCATTGCTGGGTGTTGCTGGCGCACCGGAACCGCCACTATGTGGAAACCCAGCCGGAAATTCTGATTGCCTTCGATGCGCGCGGAAATGCGGTCGCGGCAAACCGCCGGGCAAAAGAGTGCATGCCGGGCCTGGGTCAGCTGCCGCGACCCCTCTCCGAGCTATTCGACGTTTGTGCCGAACGCCTGCTGGATGTCAGGCCCGGCCGCGATATGGTCTCGATGAAAATTGCGGGCAACGGCTCGCCGCTTTACGCGCGGGTTCGTGCGCCCGTCAGGCGCGCGCAACGGCCGGCGGCGCGGAAGCCCCGCATCCCCGCAGCCGACGCGCAACCGGCTTTGAACGAGATCGACGCACTTGAGCGCGAGCGCATCGTCGCCGCGCTGACCGATGCGAAATGGCACGCGGTCGAAACAGCCAGCAGCCTCGGCATCTCGCGCGCCACGCTTTACAGACGGATCGCGAAGTTCGGCATTGTCCCGCCTCACCGGCGCTAGCGGTCCGCGGTTATCCAGCGGGCACAGAACCCGCGCATTACTTCGACGTTTCATTGATCCGTATCGAATGGAGGAGCAACCATGCCTGAAAATAATGCAACCGAGACTATCACCCATGTTCTGGAATCCCTGGAATCAGCGCTTAAACGGCGGGATACGGCTGCGGCCGTCGCGTTGTTTCAACCCGAGTGCTACTGGCGCGATCTTGTGGCTTTCACATGGAATATCAAAACCATGGAGGGCCGCGACCAGATCGCCGCGATGCTCGACGCGCAAGTCGACGCGATCAAGCCCAGCAAGCTGAAGATTGCCGACAATGAAGCGCCGACCGAGGCCGACGGATTAGCTCAGGCGTGGATCACCTTCGAGACGGAGGTGGCCCGCGGCAGCGGCTTTATCCGCGTGAAGGACGGCCTGATCTGGACCTTGCTGACCACCATGGGTGAACTGAAAGGTCATGAAGAGCCCAAAGGCCAGCGGCGTCCGATGGGCGCGGAACATGGCGCACGCATGGACCGGACCAGCTGGAAGGAGCGTCGTGAAGCCGAAGCGCAAGCGCTGGGCCGCGCGGAGCAGCCTTACTGCCTGATTGTGGGCGGTGGGCAGGGGGGGATTGGCCTGGGCGCGCGTTTGCGGCAACTGGGTGTGCCGACAATCATCGTCGATAAAAACCCACGTCCCGGCGATGCCTGGCGCAACCGCTACAAATCGCTGTGCCTGCATGATCCGGTTTGGTACGACCACATGCCTTATTTGCCGTTCCCGGACAACTGGCCGGTTTTTACGCCCAAGGACAAGATCGGCGACTGGCTCGAGATGTACACCAAAGTCATGGAGCTGAACTATTGGGGATCGACGGTTTGCAGGTCCGCCCGATACGACGAAGCGGCGGCCGAATGGGTGGTCGAGGTCGAGCACGACGGCGAGACGCTAACGCTACGGCCCAGGCAGCTTGTGCTGGCCACGGGTATGTCGGGCAAGCCGAATATTCCCTCGTTCAAAGGCATGGACGTGTTCAAGGGCGAGCAGCATCATTCGTCGAAACATCCGGGACCCGACGCGTACAAGGGCAAGAAAGTCGTGGTGATCGGCGCCAACAATTCGGCGCATGATATTTGCGCGGCGTTGTGGGAGGCGGGCGTCGACGTGACGATGGTTCAGCGTTCGTCCACGCATATCGTGAAGTCGGATTCGCTGATGGAGTTTGCACTCGGGGATCTTTATTCCGAGCGCGCGGTGGCGTCGGGCATGACGACATCGAAAGCCGACCTGACGTTTGCGTCGATCCCGTACAAGATCCTGCATACGTTTCAGAAGCCCGTATTCGACGCAATCAGAGAGCGCGACGCGGCGTTCTACGACCGCCTCGAAAAGCGGGGCTTCATGCTCGATTTCGGGGACGACGACTCCGGGCTTTTCATGAAATATCTTCGGCGCGGCTCGGGCTATTACATCGATGTCGGTGCAGCCGATCTTGTCGCGGACGGCAAGATCAAACTGAAGAGCGGCGTGGATGTAGTCGAACTGAAGGAGCACGCTGTCCTGCTGAGCGACGGCACCGAGCTCGACGCGGATCTGGTGGTCTATGCCACCGGTTATGGATCGATGAACGGCTGGGCCGCCGATCTCATCTCGCGCGAAGTGGCGGATAAAGTGGGCAAGGTGTGGGGTCTGGGTTCGAGTACAACGAAGGACCCGGGACCGTGGGAAGGCGAGCAACGCAATATGTGGAAGCCGACGCAACAGCCCGCTTTATGGTTCCATGGCGGTAATCTGCATCAGTCGCGCCACTACTCACAGTACTTGTCTTTGCAACTGAAGGCGCGCATGGAGGGGATTGCGACGCCCGTTTATGGTCTGCAGGAAGTGCATCATCTTTCCTGACGCCGGCTTGCGGTCCGCCTGCGGTCCGCATGTGGTCCGTAAGGGCGCCGCAAGACTGGAGTGGAGCCGCTTCACATTAGAATGTGAAGCCGCCCTCGCATCATAGTAAGCTTGCCTTACGACGATGCCCACTTCGGCAACGCCATCTTCCAGAAAACTTATGGACGAACCCATCTTTGCGGCATCGCCCCGTTGGACCTTGAATCTTCGTCACACAAGCGTAATCCGGTGAGGCGCGGGGCCTGGTGGATTCGTCGTGTAGTGCTGTGCGCGAGCATCGGTAGCGCCGGATTGCTTG
>NZ_JAXDPY010000600.1:0-13452 GCF_034668105.1 Paraburkholderia sp.
AGGGAAGCAGCGAGACTGAGCGGATAAGCGAAACGGCGTGACAAAGCAGCGCGGCAATATATGTGTATGCGCGACAGATTCGAGCCCGAGCTGTGCAACAGATTCGCACCAGCCACAGCGCGCCAGATGGAAGACCGCCGCGCGGCACCAGTCCGCGCAGCAGACAGTCAGCCGTTCGAAAGCTGATCGAGCCGCAAACGCCCCTGCAACGACAATCCGCCGACGGCATAATGACCGTCACCTTCCTGATGACGCCGGAAGCAGGCCCGTTCGACCAGAAAGGCCGCCGCGGCCAGCATGCCGTTGCGGCTCAGGCCCAGCCGGCCATGATCGAGCGGCAACATCGAGTCGTCAGCCAGTTCGCTGGCGGCCGAGAGAATTGTGATGCAATCGGATTTCGACGGGTTCAGCATTGCTTGGATCCTCGAAAACGGTGTTTGCACGCGCCATGAGCCAAGGCCGATGCAGGATCCGGACAGCACCGTGCATCGGCATGAAAAACGATTGTAGGCAGTGATTTGACAATTACCAACCCGCGTTTGTCCCATTGCGCGCTGAACCAAAGCGCGCCGCGCGAGTCCGGTAATAACAATGACTCCCAGCGTGGCGGCCTTCGCCTCGCGTAACACTGACACGCTCCCCATGCCCGCACTCATCGAAGACTACGCACTCATCGGCGACGGCCATACGGCCGCGCTCATCTCCCGGGACGGTTCGGTCGACTGGCTATGCTGGCCGCGTTTCGACTCCGGCGCCTGTTTCGCCGCCCTGCTCGGCACGCCCGACAACGGCCGCTGGCTGATTTCGCCGGTTTCGGATACGCCACCCACCATCACGCGCCGTTATCGCGGCGAAACGCTGATCCTGGAAACCGATTTCGAAACGCCGGAAGGCGCCGTCACACTCATCGATTTCATGCCGCCAGGCAACGGCTGGTCGGAGATGGTGCGAATCGTGGTCGGCAGACGCGGCACCGTCCGTATGCAGATGGAACTGGTGCTGCGCTTCGACTACGGTTTTTCGGTTCCGTGGGTCGATCGCCTGAAGCACGACAGCGGCGTCAAGGCGATCGTTGGCCCGGACACCGCGGTGCTGCGCACGCCGGTCGAGCTACGCGGCGAGAACATGAAGACCGTCGCCGAGTTCACCGTCACCGAAGGCGAACGCGTGCCGTTTTCGCTCGCTTACGCCGCTTCGCATCTGCGCATTCCGCCGGCACGCGATCCGCACACGTCGCTCGCGCGCACCGAGAATCATTGGCTCGAATGGTCGGCGCGCAGCACGGTCGAAGGCAGATGGGCCGCGCAGATCCGCCGCTCGCTGATCACGCTGAAGGCGCTCGCGTACGAGCCGACTGGCGGCATCGTCGCCGCGCCCACCACGTCGCTGCCGGAACAGCTGGGCGGCATGCGCAACTGGGACTACCGCTACTGCTGGCTGCGCGACGCCACCATCACGCTGCTCGCAATGATGCGCGGCGGCTACTACGACGAAGCGCGCGCGTGGCGCAGCTGGCTCGGCCGGGTCATGGCCGGCGCGCCGGATCAACTGCAGATCATGTACGGCATCGCCGGCGAACGGCGTCTGCCCGAGTTCGAAATCGACTGGCTGCCGGGGTATCAGGACGCCAAACCCGTGCGGATCGGCAATAACGCGGTCGGCCAGCGTCAGCTCGACGTCTATGGCGAAGTCATGAACGCGCTGCATCTCGCGCGCGTCGGCGGCCTGCAGGCGGACGACACCGCATGGAATGTGCAGCGCGCGCTGCTCGGCCACCTCGACACGATCTGGGAAGAGCCGGACGAAGGCATCTGGGAAACCCGCGGCGGCCGCCAGCACTTCACCTTCTCGAAGGTCATGGCGTGGGTCGCCTACGACCGCGCCATCAAGTCAGCCGAAATGTTCAAGCTGGAAGGCGCGCTCGAAGAATGGCGCGCCACCCGCGCGAAAATCCACGCGCAGGTCTGTGCGCAGGCATGGAATCCGGCGCTCAACGCGTTCTCCCAGATCTACGGCAGCGACCAGCTCGACGCGAGCGTGCTGCTGATGCCGCTGGTCGGTTTCCTCCCGCCGACGGATCCGCGCGTCAAAGGCACGGTGGAGGCGATCGAAAAGAACCTGATGCACGACGGCTTCGTGATGCGCTACCGCACCACTGAATACGACGACGGCCTGCCGCCCGGCGAAGGCACCTTCCTCGCGTGCTCGTTCTGGATGGTGGACAACCTGGCTCTCCAAGGCCGCATGGATGAAGCCGTCGCCATGTATGAACGCCTGCTCGGTCTGTGCAATGACGTCGGTCTGCTCGCGGAAGAGTACGACCCGAGTGCCAAGCGCCTCGTCGGCAACTTCCCGCAGGCGTTTTCGCATGTGGCGCTGGTGCACACCGGCCTGAATCTGATGAAGCACGAACAGGAGATGGCCAAGGCGACCGGGCAGCCGGCGCATAACGACACCATGGCGGAGGAACTTGAGGCTGCGGCAAGCCCCGATAGCGGCTCGGCAACATCGCCAGTACCATGATTTAATGACAGTTTGCGCGCAGCCCGCGCGCAAATTGCTGCATTGCACAAGTACGCTTTGTTCAGTATGATCGAGCAGACTGTTGGCCGAAAATCAATGTGCCCACAACCAATACGGCCTGCCGCAACGCCACACGCGTGTTTGCCAAGCCCCATGCGAACCGCCTAAACGGAGCACCCATGCTCTACCAACTGCACGAATTCCAACGGGCGATGTTGAGCCCTCTCACCGCCTGGGCCCAGGCCGCGTCGAAATCGTTCGCGAATCCCGCCAGCCCATTGGCCTATGTGCCCGGCGCCACACGTCTTTCCGCCGGTTACGAACTGCTCTACCGGCTTGGCAAAGATTACGAAAAGCCCGAGTTCAATCTTCATCAGATTGTCAAAGACGGTCATAACATTCCGATCATCGAACAAACGATCATCGAAAAGCCGTTTTGCCGCCTGATGCGCTTCAAGCGTTTCGCCGACGACAGCGACGCTGTTATTCAATTGAAAGACGAGCCGATCGTGCTGGTGTGCGCGCCGTTGTCCGGCCACCACGCCACGCTGCTGCGCGATACGGTGCGCACGTTGCTGCAGGACCACAAGGTCTACCTGACCGACTGGATCGACGCGCGCATGGTGCCGCTCGAAGAAGGCGAGTTTCGTCTGGACGATTATGTCGCCTACATTCAGGAATTCATCCGTCACATCGGCGCGAAAAACCTGCATGTGATCTCGGTGTGTCAGCCCACGGTCCCGGTGCTCGCCGCCATTTCGCTGATGGCGAGCCGCGGCGAAGACACACCGCGCACCATGACGATGATGGGCGGCCCGATCGACGCGCGTAAGAGCCCGACTTCGGTCAACTCGCTGGCCACGCAGCACTCGTACGAATGGTTCGAGAACAACGTGATCTTCACGGTGCCGCCGAACTATCCGGGCGTGGGCCGTAAGGTTTACCCGGGCTTCCTGCAACACACCGGCTTCGTCGCGATGAATCCTGAACGGCACGCGGCCTCGCACTGGGACTACTATCAGAGCCTGCTGCGCGGTGACGAAGACGACGCGGAAGCGCATCGCCGCTTCTACGACGAGTACAACGCCGTGCTCGACATGGACGCGGACTATTACCTCGACACGATCCGCGTGGTGTTTCAGGAATTCCGCCTGGCCGAAGGCACGTGGGACGTCTCGGGCGAACGGGTGCGTCCGCAAGACATCAAGAAGACGGCGCTGTTCACGATCGAAGGCGAGTTGGACGATATTTCCGGCGACGGTCAGACCTTCGCCGCACACGAGTTGTGCAGTGGCATTCCGGAGGAGGACAAGCGCCACTTCACCGCGGAAAAATGTGGCCACTACGGCATTTTCTCGGGCCGCCGCTGGCGCACCATCATTTATCCGCAACTGCGCGACTTCATCCTCGAGCACAACAAGGCGCCGAAGGTAGCGAAGGAAAAAGTCGAAGCCTGAGCACCGCGCGCACGAACATAAACAACGGCCTCTATTTCAGAGGCCGTTGTCGTTTCTGAGGCGCCTGATTCTGCGCGCCTGATTCTGAGCACCCGCTTGTTAAGACGCTTGCTATGTTGCTGCGTTGCCGCGCTGTTGAAATCGCAGCCTATTTTCGCAACAGATACGCAAGCAGCAACTCGGTGTTCATCTGGATGACTTCACTGCGCTCGCCCGCACTGCTGAAATCGCGGCCAAGTGTCGCTTCGAGTGTGAAGCGATTCGACACGATGTAGTAGCCCATGCCGGACAGCGTCACGTAAAAGCGCAACGGATCGACATTGGTGCGAAACAGGCCGGCGCGTTGACCACGCTCCAGAATGCCGCCGAGCGTAGCGACGATCGGCGAGATCATTTCGCGGATGCGCGTCGACTTCTGCATGTAGCGTGCCTCATGCAGATTCTCGTTGTTGATGAGACGCAGCAGCTCGGGATGATCGCGGTAGTAATCCCAAACAAAATGCGCGAGACGTGTGACCGCCTCGACCGGCGCAATGCCGTTCAGTTCGAGCGTTCGTTCCGCTTCGTTGAGCGCACTGAATGCGTGCTCGAGTACCGCGGTAAAAAGCTGCTCCTTGCTACCGAAGTAGTAATAGAGCATGCGTTCATTAGTTTCCGCGCGGCGGGCGATCTGATCGACGCGCGCGCCGAACAGCCCTCCATTTGCAAACTCTTCGGCCGCCGCAAGCAAAATGCGGCGCCGCGTGCCTTCAGGATCTCTTTTGATTTTCGGTTGATTCATGGTGGCATCGTCTTCGTGAGCCGCGTTATCCGAATCGCGCCGCCGGCCTCTCCTCGGGCCTTGCACCGACAGCACTGAACGGGCTGGTTGCGGGAATACCCTTCTGCGGTCATTCGAAAAAGCGCTTCGATTATGGCACATGGATTGCGGATGGCAATCGGGGAAATCGGCGATAATGTGTTATTTAGTTTAGGCGAAACGCTTAGCTCCAGACGTCGCCAATCGTGACGCCAATCGCGCCTCTATTCGTGTCTGTATTTGCCTATATCGGCGCGTGTTGCCACTCCGTTTTTTTGCTCTTTTTTCGCCGCGCTTTTGTGTTGCCCCAGCCTGCCGCGTGTTTTCCCTTAGCCGCGTTCGGCGAGTTGTGCGGCCACGAAGCAAGCCCCCATGTCGTGACCGTGATTGAATTCAGAATACTCGCAGACCGCATTGAAGATCTGCTGCCCCAAACGCAATGCACCAAGTGTGGTTATCCGGCGTGCCGTCCGTATGCCGAAGCCATCGCCCAAGGCGAGGCTAACTACAACCAGTGCCCGCCGGGCGGCGCCGAAGGCGTCGCCCGTCTCGCCGCACTGCTCGGCAAACCGGTGATTCCGCTCAATTCCGCCAACGGTGTCGAACGGCCGCGTCCGCTGGCGGTTATCGACGAACAAGTTTGTATCGGCTGCACGCTGTGCATGCAAGCCTGTCCGGTCGATGCAATAGTTGGCGCACCGAAACAGATGCATACGGTGATCGCAGAGCTCTGCACGGGTTGCGATCTGTGTGTGCCCCCTTGTCCAGTCGACTGCATCGCGCTGCCGCCGGTCACGGGTGAAGCAACCGGCTGGGACGCATGGAGCCAGAGCCAGGCCGACGCCGCGCGCGAGCGCCACGACCGGCGTGAAGCGCGTCTCGCCCGTGAGCGCCAAGCTGCCGAGGCGCGTGCTGCGGCGCGGCGAGCGGTTAGCAACGCGCCCGCTCAAGTGACGCCAGCCGACGCCTCGACAAGCGCCGCCGCGCCCGCCGCCGACGACGCCGAAGCGAAAAAACGCGCGATCATCCAGGCCGCGCTCGAACGGGCGCGTCAGAAGAAGCAGGAGCTGGCCGCGAAAGGCCAGGGCCCGCAGAACACGGAACGCGTCAGCGCCGACGTACAGGCACAGATCGACGCGGCCGAAGCACGCCGCCGCCGTCTCGGACTCGCCGAAAACGACGCCGATACGCCACCCAAGAAGCCATAACCTGTCACTCCACGCCGCGCATGAACGCGAACAAACGCCGAGCCATCTACGAGACGCTTCAGAGTCTCAACCCGCATCCCACGACCGAACTCGAATACACCACACCGTTCGAACTGCTGATTGCCGTGCTGCTGTCGGCGCAGGCCACCGACGTCTCGGTGAACAAGGCGATGCGCAAGATGTTCCCCGTTGCGAACACGCCGCAGAAAGTGTTCGATCTCGGCGAGGAAGGGGTGGCCGGCTACATCAAGACGATTGGCCTGTATCGGACCAAGGCGAAGAATGTGATCGCAACCTGCCGCATTCTGCTCGACCAGTACGGCGGCGAGGTGCCGGAAGATCGTGAAGCGCTCGAGAGCTTGCCGGGGGTCGGCCGCAAAACGGCGAACGTGATTCTGAACACGGCGTTCGGTCATCCGACCATCGCCGTCGATACCCACATCTTTCGGGTTGCGAATCGAACTGGGCTTGCGCCCGGCAAGGACGTGCGGGCAGTCGAAGCGGCACTGGAGAAATCCACGCCCGCCGAGTTCAAGCAGGACGCCCACCACTGGCTGATCCTGCATGGCCGCTATGTGTGCAAAGCGCGCCGCCCGGAATGCTGGCATTGCGCGATCGAGCCACTGTGCGAATTCCGGCCCAAGACGCCGCCGCCCGATCTCTGAGAGCGGCACGGATTTGGCGGACGGGGGCCGCCGAACCGCCGTGGCGTTCGTATGCATCGCCTACGCTGCATCTCCCAGATACGTCCGCGGCCTCCGTTGCCCTTCGGTCCACTGAAGCGCCCACTGCGGCGCTCCCTGACGCGCCGCCAGCGAGCCACCCCGCCCCGGCGTAAAATCACCCTCTTCAAACCCGCCCCACACTTACCGCACCCTTCCCACGATGTTCAATCCCAGCCGCGACGAAGTCCGTCAATTTTTCACCGACACCTGGCGCAAGCGGCGTCAAGGCGAGATTCTGACGCCGCTCGAAGCGATCGCCGCCGACTGGATCGTCGAGCATCCGGAATATCACGCCGATCTAACCAGTACGGAAGCCGCCCAGACTCAGGACTATTCGCCCGAACGCGGCCAGACCAACCCGTTCCTGCACCTGTCGATGCATCTGGCGATTACCGAACAGTTGTCGATCGACCAGCCGCCGGGAATCCGCGCGGCGCACGAGCGGCTCGCCGGCCGCCTCGGCTCGACCCACGAGGCCCAGCACGCGATCATGGACTGCCTCGGCGAAACCATCTGGGAAGCACAGCGCACCGGCACGCCGCCGGACACGGACGCGTATTTGCAGCGCATCGAGCGGCGCGCCACCCGGGACTGAGCCCTGAAAGCACAACACCCCGCCAAGGCGGGGTGTTGTTCAATCTGAAAACAAGGCAAAAACAGCGCGACGCGGTTATTTCTTCTGCACCAGATCGCCGTTCAACGATTCGACGTACGCCGCAATGTCTTTCATGTCGCTTTGCGACAGGCTTTGCACCTGCGCCTGCATGATCGCGTTGTTGCGACCGAGGTGCGGGTTGCCGTTGCCCATCTGGTACTGGCGCAGCGCCCAGTAGACGTAATCAGCGTGCTGACCGGCGAGCTTCGGATATTCCGGGCTCACCGGCTTGTTCAGGTTGACGCCATGGCAAGCCGCACAGTTGTGGCTGTCCGCCAGCACCTTGCCGTTGCCGGCGTCAGCGGCGTGCGCGACGTTCGCTGCAATCAGACCGATGACCGCAGCCGACGCGCATGCAGCCTTGAACACCGTGTGGAGTGCCTGTTGGGGCTTATTCATGAATTCTCCTATCCCGCGAATATAAATAGCCGAGTGACCGGATGGATGACCGCAGCCGATCACTTGTCGGGATTGCTCTTCGAAGAGGAATTTTGCGCCGCGTAGTAGGCAGCGATGTCGGCGATGTCCTGATCCGACAGCGACGCGGTGATCGCGTGCATCGTTTCGAAATGGCGGTCGCCCTTCTTGTAGCCGCGCAGGGCGTTCTCGAGGTACGCCTGATTCTGGCCGCCGAGCATGGGCACGCGGTAGACCTCAGGGTAAGCCGTGCGGTATTCAGGAATGCCGTGGCAGCCAATACACATCGCGACCTTGCCTTGGCCCGCCTTCGCGTTGCCGACGACATCCGCTGCCTGCGCGCTGGCCGTATAGCCCGCGAACACCGACAGCGCTGCGATCACGACGTTTTTGCCAACGAATTTATTCATAGCATGTAACCTGGCTTGAGGGGAACGGGCGCCCAAAAAGGCAACGGCCCGCGCCATTCTTCTTATAGGGTAGCCACGCAGGCCAAAAAAATCGGGCTAATTGTACCGCGACGCCACGCCGAACGTCCACCGCGCGGGGCCGCGGCGCCTCCGGGCGGCGCAAAGCCACGGCTAGCGCCATTCTGCTCCGCCGCGGCTCGCGCACGTTGCCCGGCGCTTACCGCGCAATCCGGCCGGCTGTGCTCGCGCCACTCAGCGCGCCCGCCCACCGGACGCGCCGGACGGCGTACAGGCCACCCGCGAACGCCCGATATGCGCCCGCTGCAGCGTCCGACACCGCGGGTCACACCTTACGCGAGCCCGTTTCAGGCCAACAGGCCTTCTGACTTATACTGGGTTTTTTCCCAAAAAAGAGCATCTCGCCATGCGTTTTGAAGGCTCATCGCAGTACGTCGCCACCGACGACCTCAAGCTCGCGGTCAACGCCGCGATGACGCTGAAGCGCCCGTTGCTGATCAAGGGCGAACCCGGCACGGGCAAAACCATGCTCGCGGAAGAGGTCGCCGCCGCGCTCGGCATGCCGCTGCTGCAATGGCATATCAAGTCCACCACCAAGGCCCAGCAAGGCCTGTACGAGTACGACGCGGTGTCGCGTCTGCGCGATTCGCAGCTCGGCGACGAGCGCGTCAAGGACATCCGCAATTACATCGTCAAGGGCGTGCTGTGGCAGGCATTCGAGTCGGACGAGCAAACGGTGCTGCTGATCGACGAGATCGACAAGGCCGACATCGAATTCCCGAACGACCTGTTGCGCGAACTCGACCGCATGGAGTTCTACGTCTACGAGACCCACGAACTGATCCGCGCGAAACAGCGCCCGCTCGTGATCATCACGTCGAACAATGAGAAGGAGCTGCCCGACGCGTTCCTGCGCCGCTGCTTCTTCCACTACATCAAATTCCCCGATCCGGTGACGATGCAGCAGATCGTCGAGGTGCACTACCCCGGCATCAAGAAGGAACTGCTCGCCGCGGCAATGCAGAGCTTCTTCGAGTTGCGCAACGTTGCCGGTCTGAAGAAGAAACCGTCCACCTCGGAACTGCTCGACTGGCTGAAGCTGCTGCTCGCGGAGGATATTCCGCCCGAAGCGCTGCGCTCGTCCGACCAGAAACAGATCATCCCGCCGCTGCACGGCGCGCTCCTGAAGAACGAACAGGACGTGAGCCTGTTCGAGCGGCTGATCTTCATGAACCGCAACAACCGTTGATCGACCACGAACACCCGTTGATGAGCGCGGCGCACCGCCCACCCGCCGCCGAGGACACAGCATGCTGATCGACTTCTTCTACTCGCTGCGCGCCGCCAAACTGCCGGTGTCGGTGAAGGAATACCTGACGCTGCTCGAAGCGCTGAAAGCCAATGTGATCGCGCCGTCGCTCGACGAGTTCTACTATCTCGCGCGCATCACGCTGGTCAAGGACGAGCAGTATTTCGACAAGTTCGACCAGGCGTTCGGGGCGTATTTCAACGGCGTCGCGCAAGCCTCGGAGCTTGCCTTCGACGTCCCGCTCGACTGGCTGAAGAAGAAGCTGCAGCGCGATCTGTCGCCGGAAGAAAAAGCGCAGATCGAAGCCATGGGCGGCCTCGACAAGCTGATGGAGCGCCTGAAGGAACTGTTCGACGAACAGAAAGAGCGCCACGAAGGCGGCAGCAAATGGATCGGTACCGGGGGCACCTCGCCGTTCGGCAACGGCGGGTATAACCCGGAAGGGGTACGCATCGGCGGCGACGCGGCGGGAAATCGCACGGCGGTGAAAGTGTGGGAGGCGCGCGCCTATCGCGATTACGACGACCAGGTCGAAATCGGCACGCGCAATATCAAGGTCGCGCTGCGCCGCCTGCGCCGGTTCGCCCGCGAAGGGGCCGCCGAAGAGCTCGATCTGCCCGACACGATCCGCAGCACCGCGGCGAACGCGGGCTGGCTCGACCTGAAGATGGTGCCGGAGCGCCACAACAAGGTGAAAGTGCTGATGCTGCTCGACGTGGGCGGCTCGATGGACGATCACATCAAGCGCACCGAAGAGCTCTTTTCCGCCGCCAAGGCGGAGTTCAAGCATCTGGAGTTTTATTACTTCCACAACTGCGTGTACGACTTTCTGTGGAAGAATAACCGCCGCCGTCACGCCGAGCGCATGCCCACGTGGGACGTGCTGCACAAGTTCACGTCCGACTACAAGCTGATCTTCGTCGGCGACGCGACCATGAGTCCGTACGAAGTGCTGCAGCCCGGCGGCTCGGTCGAATACAACAACGCCGAAGCCGGCGCCGTGTGGCTGCGCCGCCTCGCCGATCATTTCCCGCATCACGCGTGGCTCAATCCGGAGCCGGAAGGCTTGTGGGCGTACCGGCAGTCGGTCAGCGCGATCCGCGAAGTGCTAGGCCATCGCATGTATCCGCTCACGCTCGCCGGACTCGAAACCGCGATGCGCATGTTGAGCAAATAACCCGCTCGCGTTTTTCATTCCAACTCATTCCAATTATAAGAAAGCCTCTGTATGAGCCAGTCTTCAGCGCCCGATTTGTCCCCCGCCGACACGCCGCCCGGGCGTTTGAACCCCATCGCGGACACCTCGCTATCGGCGATCGTCGCCGGCTTCGTCGCGATGATGACGGGCTATACCAGCTCGCTCGTGCTGATGTTCCAGGCCGGCCAGGCCGCGCATCTCACCGACGCGCAGATTTCTTCGTGGATCTGGGCGCTGTCGATCGGCATGGCCGTGTGCACGATCGGCCTGTCGCTGCGTTTTCGCGCGCCGATCGTGATTGCATGGTCGACACCCGGTGCGGCGCTGCTCGTGTCGTCGCTGCCGCATGTGGCCTATCCCGAGGCGATCGGCGCGTTTATTGTCTGCGCGGTACTGCTGACGGTGGTCGGCCTGACCGGCTGGTTCGATACGCTGATGAAGAAAATCCCGGCAGGCATCGCCTCGGCCCTGCTGGCGGGCATTCTGTTCGAGATCGGCATCGAGATTTTCCGCGCCGCGCAATTCCAGACGGCGCTCGTGCTGACGATGTTCTTCACCTACCTGATCGTCAAACGCCTCGCGCCGCGCTATGCGATCGTGACGACGCTGATTGTCGGCACGGCCGCCGCCGGCGCGCTCGGACTGCTCGACTTCAGCCGCTTTCACGTCGCGCTGGCCCATCCGGTGTTCACGGTGCCGGCGTTTTCGGTTGCGGCGAACATCAGTATCGGCATTCCGCTGTTCGTCGTCGCGATGGCCTCGCAGAACGTGCCGGGCATCGCCGTGCTGCGCGCGGACGGCTACACCACGCCCTCCGCGCCGCTGATTTCGACGACCGGCATCGCCTCGTTGATGCTGGCACCGTTCGGCTCGCACGGCATCAATCTTGCAGCGATTACGGCGGCGATCTGTACCGGCCCCGAAGCGCATGAAAACCGCGACAAGCGCTACACCGCGGCGGTCTGGTGCGGCATTTTCTATCTGATCGCCGGGATTTTCGGCGCGACCATCGCCGCGCTGTTCGCTGCGTTGCCGAAGGCGCTGGTGGTGTCGGTGGCGGCGCTGGCGCTGTTCGGCTCGATCATGAGCGGCCTCGCCAACGCGATGCAGGACTTCAAGCAACGCGAGGCGGCGCTGGTAACGTTCATGGTGACGGCCTCGGGGCTCACGCTGCTGTCGATCGGCTCGGCGTTCTGGGGCCTGGTGGCGGGCGTGCTGACGCAAGTGGTGCTGAACGCCCGGCGCGCTTGAAGCGGCCGCCGCAGGCAGTTGGCCGGCGTGGCTTTGCCGCGTCGCTGCATGGCCGCAAAACAGCGGGACCGGACGCTGCCGGCAAAAGGCCTCGCAAGGCATTTGCCCAAAGCGATCGTGGAACGTGCCACGCGAGCGCCAATCCATCGCCCGAAAATCCGTTTGAACGGATCGCCCGGGGCAAGTGTCAATACTGCATCAGGCGATCCGCCATAGAATAGAAGCATCCGGCAGCGCCTTCCGCCAACCTTCCCCGGCAACATGGCGGGCAGACGCTGTAGCGTGACCCGCGGCCGCCGGAACGGTTCTGTCTGTTCTGTCCGGTGGCAATCTCATTTCTCCTGAACCACGCGCACACGCGCCATGAAGGCTCGAACATGACAACCGCACTCGATCAACTCAAGCAATACACCACCGTCGTGGCCGATACCGGCGACTTCCAGCAGCTTGCCCAATACAAGCCGCAGGATGCGACCACCAATCCGTCGCTGATTCTGAAGGCCGTCCAGAAAGACGACTACAAGCCGCTGCTCGAAAAAACCGTGAAAGCGCACGCGTCGAAGCCGGTCGGCGCGATCATCGACCAGTTGCTGATCGCCTTCGGCACCGAAATTCTCAAGATCATCCCGGGCCGTGTGTCGACCGAGGTGGACGCGCGCCTGTCGTTCGACACAGAGGCGTCGATCGCCAAGGGCCGTGAGCTGATCGCCCTGTACAAAGAGCATGGCATCGGCCGCGAACGCGTGCTGATCAAGCTGGCCTCCACATGGGAAGGCGTCCGCGCGGCTGAAGTGCTGCAGAAGGAAGGCATCCACTGCAATATGACGCTGCTGTTCTCGCTCGCACAAGCCGCTGCCTGCGCCGAAGCGGGCGCGCAACTGATCTCGCCGTTCGTCGGCCGTATCTACGACTGGTACAAGAAGAACGCCGGCAGCGCCTGGGACGAAGCAAAAGACGGCGGCGCCAACGATCCGGGCGTCAAATCGGTGCGCCGCATTTACGCGTACTACAAGAAGTTCGGCTACAAGACCGAGGTGATGGGCGCAAGCTTCCGCACGCCGGGCCAGATTCTGGAACTGGCGGGCTGCGATCTGCTGACCATCAGCCCGGATCTGCTGCAAAAGCTGCAGGACAGCACCGAGAAGGTCGAACGCAAGCTGTCGCCGGAGAGCTCCACGGGTGCGGACATCCAGCGCGTGCCGGTCGACGAATCCTCGTTCCGTTTCCTCGTCAACGACGAAGCCATGGCGACTGAAAAGCTCGCTGAAGGGATCCGCGCGTTTGCCGCCGACGCCGTCAAACTGGAAAAGCTGATCGAAGCACTGCGTTAAGCTTCGCCCGCGCCGCTTACATGCGATGGTCGCGCATGTAAGCGCGGATTTGATTGCGCATGGGGCTCGCATGGGGCTCGCATGCTGCTCAATACGCGGCCCCGAGCCCTCTGGTTCAGGGCCGCGTGCCGTTTACAGGCGCACCTCCGCT
>NZ_JAXDPY010000601.1:0-2943 GCF_034668105.1 Paraburkholderia sp.
TTCACCTTTTAAACGACGCCCCCAGGTTAACCACTGCGACCGGCGAAATTCGATGACCAAGAAAGTTTATGTAAAGACCTTTGGCTGCCAGATGAACGAGTACGACTCCGACAAGATGGTCGACGTACTCGGCGCGGCCGACGGACTCGTCAAGACCGACACGCCGGAAGATGCGGACGTCATTCTCTTCAACACCTGCTCGGTGCGCGAAAAAGCGCAGGAAAAAGTTTTCTCCGACCTCGGCCGCGTGCGCGAGTTGAAAGAAGCGAATCCGGATCTGATCATCGGCGTGGGTGGCTGCGTGGCGAGCCAGGAAGGCGCGTCGATCGTGGCGCGCGCGCCGTATGTCGACCTGGTGTTCGGTCCGCAAACGCTGCACCGTCTGCCGCAAATGATCGACAAGCGCCGTGAAAGCGGCCGCGCCCAGGTCGACATCTCGTTCCCGGAAATCGAAAAGTTCGACCACCTGCCGCCGGCGCGCGTCGACGGCCCCACGGCCTTCGTGTCGATCATGGAAGGCTGCAGCAAGTACTGCAGCTACTGCGTCGTGCCGTACACGCGCGGCGAAGAAGTGTCGCGCCCGCTCGACGACGTGTTGACTGAAATCGCCGGTCTCGCCGACCAGGGTGTGCGTGAAGTCACGCTGCTCGGCCAGAACGTGAACGCTTACCGTGCCGGCATCACGCTCGGCTCGAACGAAATCGCCGACTTCGCCCAGCTGATCGAATACGTCGCCGATATTCCGGGCATCGAACGGATTCGCTACACCACGTCGCATCCGAAGGAATTCACGCAGCGCCTGATCGACACCTACGCCAAGGTGCCGAAGCTCGTCAGCCACCTGCACCTGCCGGTGCAGCACGGCTCCGACCGCATCCTGATGGCAATGAAGCGCGGCTACACCGTGCTCGAGTACAAGTCGGTGATACGCAAGCTGCGCGCGATCCGTCCGGACCTGTCTCTGTCGACCGATATGATCGTCGGCTTCCCCGGCGAGACGGAGGAAGACTTCGACAAGATGATGGCATTGATCCACGAGATGAAGTACGACACCAGCTTCTCGTTCATCTACAGCCCGCGTCCCGGCACACCGGCCGCGAATCTGCACGACGACACGCCGCGTGAAGTGAAGCTCAAGCGCTTGCAACATCTGCAGGCCACGATCGAAGAAAACGTCCAGCGCATCAGCGATTCGATGGTCGGCAAGATCGAGCGGATTCTGGTCGAACGCCCGGCGCGCAAGGATCCGAACGAACTCGCGGGTCGCACCGAGAACAACCGCGTGGTGAATTTCCCGGCGCCGGTCGCGTCGCACGCCAGACTGATCGGTCAGATGGTGGACGTGAAAATCGTCCATGCGTACCCACATTCGTTACGTGGCGAGCTCGTGCTGGTGCACGACGACTCGCCCGCGACCACCCACTGAGCGACGCCCGCCCGGCGTCACGAACCCGACAGGATCGATCCACCGCCTTGAAGACCACTCAGCAGCATCTGGAATTCACCGCACCGCGCGACGACAACGCGCGGCTCGCCAACCTCTGCGGACCGCTCGACGAAAATCTGCGGCAGATCGAGCAGGCGCTCGACGTCACGCTGCAACGCCGTGGCCACCGCATCACGATTCGCGGGCGCGGCGCGAAACTCGCGCTCACCGCGCTCGAAAAGTTCTACAACAACTCGCTGGAGCCGCTGTCGGTCGACGACATCCAGCTCGCGCTCGTTGAAGTGCGCCACCCGGCGCGCCATCGCACGAACGGCAATGGCGACGAAGCCGGCGATCCGCGCTTTCCGGGCAATCCGGATCATCCATTCGACCAACCCGCCGACAACGGCGACGACGACCTCGAAGAACTCGGCCCGAAGCTGTACACGCGGCGCGCCGATCTGCGCGGCCGCACACCGGCGCAACGCGAGTATCTGAAACAGATCATCGCGCACGATGTGACCTTCGGCGTCGGTCCCGCGGGCACGGGCAAGACCTATCTCGCGGTGGCCTGTGCGGTGGATGCGCTGGAACGCGATCAGGTCAAACGCATCGTGCTGACGCGGCCGGCTGTGGAAGCGGGCGAACGGCTCGGCTTCCTGCCGGGCGATCTGGCGCAGAAGGTCGATCCGTATCTGCGACCGCTGTACGACGCGCTGTACGACCTGCTCGGCTTCGACAAGACCGCCAAGATGTTCGAGCGGCAGATGATCGAAATCGCGCCGCTCGCCTATATGCGGGGCCGCACGCTGAATCACGCGTTCATCATCCTCGACGAGGCGCAGAACACCACGCCCGAGCAGATGAAGATGTTCCTGACGCGGATCGGCTTCGGCTCGAAAGCGGTCGTCACCGGCGATACGACCCAGGTCGACTTGCCGCGTGGCGCGAAGAGCGGGCTGATCGAAGCGCAGCAGGTGTTGTCGGACGTGCGCGGGATTGCGCTCACGCGCTTCACCAGTGCGGACGTGGTGCGTCATCCGCTGGTCGCGCGAATTGTGGAGGCGTACGATGCGCATTCGCTGAAAACCGCCGGTCCGGCGGATTCTCGCTGATTTGCGGCGTTGATTTGCGGCGTTGATTTGCGGCGCTGATTTGCGGCGTTGATTTGCGGCGCTGAGGTGTGGCACTGATTGCGCGGTGCCGATTTACGGTGCCGCACAATCAGCGTTGAATTCCAAGAGATAGGCTGCAGCAAACCTGGCAACACATCGATTACGCATGAGCCGCACTCCGAAACTGACGTTGAACCTGCAATTCCCCGCCGCCAAAGCCTGGCCGGAACACAAGGCGCTGCTGCCGCGCGCCACCGTGGCCGGCTGGATCAAGGCAGCACTGTTCGCGGACGGCGAACTGACCGTGCGTTTCGTCGACGCCGAAGAAGGCCGCACGCTGAACCGCACGTATCGCGGCAAGGATTATTCGACCAACGTGCTGACTTTCGCGTACGCCGAATC
>NZ_JAXDPY010000602.1:0-2533 GCF_034668105.1 Paraburkholderia sp.
GAGGTTCGCGCCGACGGAATCGTGCGGGCTCACCGACTTGCGGCGCGACAGCTCCCACGTGCGGGCGCTGTAACGGAACGGCTTGCTGGTCAGCGCGCCGACCGGGCACAGATCGATCATATTGCCCGACAGTTCGGAGTCGACCGTCTTGCCGACGAACGACGTGATTTCCGAATGCTCGCCGCGACCCAGCATGCCGAGCTCCATCACGCCGGCGACTTCCTGGCCGAAGCGGACGCAACGCGTGCAGTGAATGCAACGCGACATTTCTTCCATCGAGATCAGCGGGCCGACGTTCTTGTGGAACACCACGCGCTTTTCTTCGCTATAGCGCGACGCCGACTTGCCGTAGCCCACGGCCAGATCCTGCAACTGACACTCGCCGCCCTGATCGCAGATCGGGCAATCCAGCGGGTGGTTGATCAGCAGAAATTCCATCACGGCTTGCTGACCCTTCACTGCCTTATCGGACTTGGTGCGCACGATCATGCCCGCCGACACCGGCGTGGCGCAGGCAGGCACGGCCTTCGGCATCTTTTCGACATCGACCAGACACATCCGGCAGTTGGCCGCAATCGACAGCTTCTTGTGATAGCAGAAGTGAGGAATATACGTGTCGACCTTATGCGCAGCCTGGATCACCATGCTGCCTTCAGGCACCTCTACTTTCTTGCCGTCTATTTCAAGTTCAACCATGATGGTCAATCTTCCTTAACCTGTTACCGCTCAATCGTTCGCCCTGTTCATCGCCCGTTTCAGGCGGTGAATCCCGCGGATGAGGTGTTCTGGTGCGCTATCTAGCGTACTTATCTGGGCACTCAAGCAGCCACTGTTTCCGACGCCGCTGCCGCACCGGCGTGACCGCCGACGAGGCAATGCTTGTGAGCGACGTGGTATTCGAATTCGTCCCAGTAGTGCTTGAGCATGCCGCGAACCGGCATGGCCGCCGCATCGCCGAGCGCGCAAATCGTGCGGCCCATGATGTTCTCAGCAACCGAGTTCAGCAGATCCAGATCTTCCGGACGGCCTAGGCCGTGTTCGATACGATGCACGACGCGATACAGCCAGCCGGTGCCTTCGCGGCACGGCGTGCACTGACCGCACGACTCTTCGTAATAGAAATACGACAGACGCAGCAGCGAACGCACCATGCAACGCGTCTCGTCCATCACGATCACCGCGCCCGAACCGAGCATCGAGCCAGCCTTGGCGATCGAGTCGTAGTCCATGTCGGTGTGCATCATCATTTCGCCCGGGATCACCGGTGCCGACGAGCCGCCAGGAATCACGGCCTTGATCTTCTTGCCGCCGCGCATGCCGCCGGCCAGTTCCATCAGCGTCGCGAATGGGGTGCCGAGCGGAATTTCATAGTTGCCCGGACGCTCGACGTCGCCTGCGACCGAGAAAATCTTCGTGCCGCCGTTGTTCGGCTTGCCGATCTCGAGGTAATTCTGCGGACCGATCGCGAGCAGGAACGGCACCGCGGCGAACGTCTCGGTGTTGTTGATCGTGGTCGGCTTGCCATAGACGCCGAAGCTCGCCGGGAACGGCGGCTTGAAGCGCGGCTGGCCTTTCTTGCCTTCGAGCGACTCGAGCAGCGCGGTTTCTTCGCCGCAAATGTAGGCGCCGTAGCCGTGATGCGCATGCAGTTCGAACGAGAAGCCCGAACCCATGATGTTGTCGCCGAGAAATCCGGCGCGGCGAGCTTCGTCCAACGCGTGTTCAAAGCGTTTGTAGACTTCCCAGATTTCGCCGTGGATATAGTTGTAGCCGACCGTGATGCCCATCGCGTACGCGCCAATGGCCATGCCTTCAATCAGCGAATGCGGATTGAAGCGCAGGATGTCGCGATCCTTGAACGTGCCCGGTTCGCCTTCGTCCGAATTGCAAACGAGGTACTTCTGCCCCGGGAACTGACGCGGCATGAAGCTCCACTTCAGGCCGGTCGGGAAGCCCGCACCGCCACGGCCGCGCAGACCCGACGCCTTGACGTCGGCGATCACCTGCTCGGGCGGAATCTTTTCTTCCAGAATGCGGCGCAGCTGGGCGTAACCGCCGCGCGCCACATAGTCTTCGAGATGCCAGTTGTCGCCGTTCAGGCCAGCGAGAATCAGCGGTTTGATGTGACGATCGTGTAAAGACGTCATTTCGAAAGTTCCTCGAGCAGCTGGTCGATCTTCGCGCGGCTCATGAAGCTGCACATGCGATGGTTGTTCACCAGCATCACCGGCGCATCGCCGCACGAGCCCATGCACTCACCTTCTTTCAAGGTGAACTTGCCGTCAGCCGTGGTTTCGCCGAAGTCGATGCCGAGCTTCTGCTTCAGATATTCAGCGGCGCTGTCGGAGCCGCCGTCCGGGCCGAGTTGGCACGGCAGGTTCGTGCAGAGCGTGATCTTGTACTTGCCGACCGGCGAGGTCTCGTACATCGTGTAGAAGGTAGCCACCTCCTGCACGGCGACTGCCGGCATGCCGAGATAGTCCGCGACGAACTGCATGAGTTCGGGCGACAGCCAGCCGTGCTCTTCCTGAGC
>NZ_JAXDPY010000603.1:0-2958 GCF_034668105.1 Paraburkholderia sp.
GGCTTCACGCGCCGCGGCAGCAACGACGTAATCTACGGCGTCGTATGGCCACTTTACGGCCGCGAGAACGGCGAACCCGGTATCGATGAAGAACCGCAAGAGACCGCCGCGTCAGACGACCCGATCGAAGAAATCGTCGCCTTGCTCAAGGAAACCGGTGTGACGGACGTGCGCCGCCACTCGGGCCGCTTCGAGCCGGAATATTGTGATGACTGCGGTGTCCCGCTCTACGCAGACCCGCTTGGCGAAATCGTCCACGCCGAAATGCCGGAGGACGCGGAGCCCGCGCAACCGCATTTCCACTGAGCCGCCGGCGCCATTGAGCCGCGCCGTCGAGACAAGGAAGCCCCGCCAACTGCGGGGCTTTTTTATGTCATTCCTCCTATGCCTTTTGGACAGGCCGTCAAAACGAAGGGAATTTGTCATCATAGTGCCGGTGGCGCATCGTAGTGCGCTCGGCACCCTCGCCGGCCCACGCATCGCGCCACCTCGCCCGATTCATCTGGAGACATGGCATGCGATTCTCAATACTCAACTCAGACGCGGAACGCCGCGATGGACTCAAAGCGCTGCTGCGGCAAATCGACCGGCTAGCGCGCTTCAACGAAGCACAGGATTGGCGTCAGGTTGAGCGTACGCTCAAGCGCCTGCGCCCCGACCTGCTCGTGATCGATTGGCAGGACTGGATGTCGGTTGACGACGCCCGGCATCTGCTTAGCCACTACCCGGACCTGCGCATTGCGGTGCTGACCGACGAGGCCTCGCCAGCCGTCGTGCGGGACCTGATGGACGAAGGTGTGCTCGGCGTGGTTCCGCGCGAAACCGACCCATGCCTGATCGTGCGCGCTTTCGAGATGGTTCTGCTAGGCGGTCACTATGTGCCGCCCGGCGCGTTGGCGCTCAAGCCGCCGCTACCGCCGGACGCGGTCATCCGGCCGTTCGACGAAAAGAGTCCGCCACCGCGCAGGACCAAACTTTCCAACGGCCTGTCGCCTCGCCAGGAGCAGATCATGCGCTGCGTCCACATGGGCAGCACCAACAAGATGATTGCGCGCACGCTCGGCATCAGTGAAGGCACCGTCAAGATCCATCTGACCAGCATATTTCAGCAACTCGGCGCGCCAAATCGCGCTGCGGCGGTCGCGCTCTACAACGGCTGGCTGTCAGCTCATTTGCAAGTACTGCGCAACGGAGACGCAGGTCCGCTCCGTCCGGTAATGGGGCAAGCCGGCGTGGTGCCATTGCGGCGCCGCACGCCGCGGCGCTTTCAATATCCGTTGCCGGCGAACGACACGGCCGACACGCTGCCGATGGCAGCCGAACCGAGCACGCCTTACGGCGATATGCCCGCCGGGCCGGCGGCGGAGCAGGTCATGCACGGTCCCGCATAACCTCGGCCGGCGCGCACGCCAGAATCGGCAGGCGCACTTTCTGGCAGCGTTTGCGCCGGCTGGCATGGAATCCGCTCACACCTTTTCTCGTCCAACGAGTAATATGAGATACATGGGTTTCCTCTACACACCGCTTCCGTTCTGGGTCGCTGTCGGTGGCTGGATCGCCACCGCGATAGTGGTCGCGCTTGCGCTGTTGAAAAATCCTTTCAAACGACTTCAAGACGGCACGCTCCAGCATGTCTGGCTCGCGATCATCGTCGCGGTGTCGGTATTGTGGGCGAGCAACGCGTGGCTCGACGACGGCACTGTCATGCATCTGCTCGGCGCCACGCTGGTCGTCACATTATTCGATTGGGCGTTGGCGCTAATCGCCATGGCGATCGTCACCGGTCTTGCCGCCGTGGTCTTCGACGCCCCGTGGCAAGGCATTGCGCTGACTTTTCTCGTGTTCGGTGCGTTGCCTGTCGGCATCTCGACCTTGATCCAGCGCGCCAGCATCGCCTGGCTGCCGCGTAATCTCTTCATGTTCATCTTCGGCCAGGGTTTTGTCTCACCCGCCATTGCCGTGTCGCTCACAGCGGCCGCGGCGCTTGGCATTCACATCGCGCTGGCCAACGGTTCGATGACCGTGGTGCCGGCCGGCTACGCGTTCAGCGTGCTTCTGCTAGCCACCGGCGAGGCCTGGTTCACAGGCATGTCGACGGCATTGATCGCGGTCTATCGTCCGGCGTGGGTCACCACGTACGATGTACGTCGGTATCGATTGGGCGGCCCACGCACCTGATAGAGACGCGGCATCGAGTATCGACCTGCGGCAATCAGCCATCTCGACACGTAAACGCTTGGGTCAGCGCACCACGACAGGACAAAATATTTGTGTCAGGATTGAACTCATCCCTCTCGCCGTGCATCTTACGTGCCTCACGTCTCCTTAGCGTCTAACGAACTAGATGGATCGCACCAACGTACCGCGCCGATTACTGCGGCTGGTCGGCCGGTTAGCAACATTTGCAGCGAGTCTCTCGCTCATTTGCACTGCTCCCGCATACGCCGACCAACTCGAACAGCACAACGATCTTGTCAACAAATTTGTCAATGACATGCATGCAGACCCGTTAGTCGCTGACTGCGCTGCGCATGGCGATTTTGTTGCAAGCACATCGACCGTCTTCGACCATGTCGAATTTCCACCCAGCTCCTTCGACAACGCGCATGCGTCGGTCACGCCATGGAACGATTCGTTCGACGAGGGCAAGCAGCGTGTCAAGGTGGACAACATCGTGACCGTCGAAGGTCTCGGTATGCGCCAGAGCGGCGACGGCGATCCAGCCGATCTCAAGTTCCGCTGCGGCTATGTAGGTACCCAGATGCTCGCGTTCAGCTGGAACGATCCGGTGCCACCGGCGCGCGCGCACAGTTCCGGATCGGCGGGATCGCAAGCGTCGTCCGGCAAGCATAAGAGCGTGAAGGGCAAACACTCCGCCGGCGGCAAAACAACGACGAAGAAAGCGACTGGCAAGTCCTCGAAGGCAAGCTCCGGAAAATCTTCGCGAGCGACTTCCAG
>NZ_JAXDPY010000604.1:0-14536 GCF_034668105.1 Paraburkholderia sp.
GCCGTACCAAGCGCGGTGGTCACGCCCAATCCCTCATGTCCAACCGCAAGCCATGTGGCTGGATGCATTGCGTCGTCGTCCGCAAAGAACCCGGTGGGGCCGATCAACGGCAATCCATCACTGGAGGCAGGACGCAAACCGGTCCACGCGCGAATGGCGTTCACGCCGGCCAGTTCCGGCAAGTAGTCGACTGCACGTTGGAGCATGCGCGCGAGGATCGCCGGTTCGACCTTCGGATCGACGCTGTCGAACTGACGCGACGAGCCGATCAGCAACTGGCCCGTTGGGCGCGGCTGCACGTTGAACGCGACCGATGTGCCGCTCGAGTTGTGCGCGCTCTTGATGTAACCCAATTCGAGGATTTGATGCCGGATCGTGCCGGGGTAGCGATCGGTAATCAGCAGATGGCCTTTCTTTGCCTGCAACGGCAAGCCCGGCAACAGTGTCGCCGCCTGCAGGCCGTTGGCCAGCAGCACCGCACCGGCGGCAATGAGGCCGCCGTCCGCGAGACGCACGCCTTCACTTTCGATGCCGATCACTTCGGTATCCAGACGTTGCACGATCCGCCCTGCAACAGGTTGCGCGAGCAACCAGGCCGCGACGGCCGGCGCGTAGACCACCGCGTCGGACCCCGTCATGCCGCGCGGATGCCCCACGCGAAAGGATCGTCGTCGGAAAAGAGCAGCCTCGATTCCGCATTGACGTGCGCGGTGCCGCGGATGCGCGGCCGAATCTGCCCTGCGGGGAGTGCCGGATCCGTGTCGTAGTGCGCCTCGAACACGCTGCCGATAATGCTCTCCTGGCGCCACAGCGCGCCACCACGTTTCCGATGAGAAAAGTTGCTCGATGGTCGCCCAAATCGCTCGCTAACCAGAGCGGCACCGGCCAAATGTTATTATCGGAAACACCGATTGCCCCTCAAAGCGTGCATTTAAAGCAGCAAGCCCCATGGACACCCACCTCACCAAACCCGCCGATCAATCGACAACCGACCTCGGCCGGCGCGTGCGCGCCGCCCGCCAGGCGCAGGATCTGACGCTGGAAACCGCGAGCCGCCTCTGTGGCGTCTCCCGCTCCACGCTCTCCAAAGTCGAAAACGGCCTGATGTCGCCCACTTTCGACGTCCTGCAGAAGATCGTCCTCGGCTTGCAGATCGAAATCGGCGAGCTATTCGGTTCGACGCCCAAAGTCAGCGCGAGCGGGCGCCGCGCGTTGACGCGTAAAAACGAGGGCCAACGCCACGCCTATCGCGGCTATCAGATGGAGTTGCTCGCCACCGACCTCGCGCACAAAGCGATGCTGCCGTTCCGCATCCGCATCTCGGCGCACACGCTCGACGCGTTCGACGACTGGGGCCGTCACGAAGGCGAAGAATTTTTGTACGTGATCAGCGGCAGCGTGTGCCTCTATTCCGAGTTGTACGCACCGACGCATCTGAATGCCGGCGACAGCCTGTACTTCGACAGCCGCACCGGTCATGCCGCGGTATCCACCAGCGACGAAGACGCCGAAGTATTGTGGATGGCGACCAGCGCCGACATTCCGCAAACCCTGGCCACGGTTGAATCGGCGAAAAAATAACGGCGGCGCTTACCGCGCCGCCAGCGCCCGCTGCGCCAGTTGCGCGATATGCATCGCGTGTCGCCCGGTTCCCTGTTGAATCTGCTCACGACAACTGAAACCATTCGTCAGCACAATCGTTTGCGCGTTCGCCGCGGCGGCCGCGCGCACAGCCGGAAACAGCCTGTCTTCGCCGATCTTCTCCGAAAGCGCGTGATGCTCGTCGTTAAAGCCGAACGATCCCGCCATCCCGCAGCATCCTGTATCGAGCAACCTCCAGTTCACCCCGAGCTTCTTCAGCAGCGCGGTATCGCCTTGCATGCCGAACAGCGCCTTCTGATGACAATGCCCATGCACGATCACATCGGCTGCCAGAATCGGCCACTCGAACGGCTGACGTGCGACGAAATCGGAAAACAGAAAAGTCTGCGCCGACAACTGCTTCGCCAAGGCATGACCGGGGAACTGTTTCAACAACTCGTCCTTGAACACCGATAAGCAACCCGGCTCGAGACCGACCAGCGGGACACCAGCGGCAATATCGTCTCCGAGGTCATCCAGAATCGTGCTCAGCAACTCACGCGCACGTTCGAGCAAACCGAAGTCATACAGCGGACGTCCACAGCACAAACGATTTTTCGGCAGCACGACATGCCAGCCCATTTGCGTCAGCACATCGGCTGCGGCCTGCGCGATCTCAGGCGTGAAGTGGTCGTTGAAGGTATCGACCCACAGGATGACTTTCTTGACCTCTTCGCCCGAGTGAGCAGCACGCACAGTCTGAGGCGCGCGCCGCGCGATCTGCCGGTACGTCTCTTTGGCAAACTTCGGCAACTCACGCGCTTGCGCCACCCCGGCAAGCCACTTGCCAAGCGCAGCCACGCCCGGCGCCGACGTCATGAAATTCGTCAGCTGCGGAAATCTCGCCGCCCACGGCGCCCACTCGCCAATCCGCCCCATAAACAGCGCCTGGCGCGGCCGTCGATTCGTCTCGTAGTAATGCGCCAGAAACTCCGCCTTGTACGAAGCCATATCCGTGTGCGTCGGGCAATCGGATTTGCAGCCCTTGCATGCGAGGCACGTATCGAGCGCTTCTTTCACTTCGCGGCTTTGCCAGCCATCGGCGATCACGTCGCCTTGCAGCATTTCCCAGAACAGATGGGCGCGGCCGCGCGTCGAATACTTCTCTTCACGCGTTGCGCGATAACTCGGGCACATCGTGCCGCCTTCGAGCGAGCGGCATTTGCCCATGCCGATGCATCGTTCGATCTCGCGTTGAAAGCCGTCGCCTTCCTGGCTCGCGAATGTGAGCTTCGTTTGCAGGGTCACCGGTTTGTACGCCGGACCCATGCGCAGGTTTTCGTCGGCGCGATAGGCGTGCACGACCTTGCCGGGATTCAGTCGATTGGCCGGGTCCCAGATCGCCTTGAACTGCTCCATTGCCTGCATCAGCTCGGGGCCGTACATGATCGGCAGGAACTCGGCCTTAGCCTGGCCGTCGCCATGTTCGCCCGAGAGCGAACCACCGAATTCGACCACCAGTTCCGCCGCCTCGCGCAGAAACTTGCGCCACGTCGCGACGCCTGCGACGCTGCGCAGATCGAAGGTAATGCGCGCATGCACGCAGCCGTCGCCGAAATGGCCGTACAGGCTCGTCTCGTAGCCGTAACGATCCACCAGAGCCTGAAACGCGCGCAGATAATCGCCGAGGCGCATGGGATCGACCGCCGCATCTTCCCAGCCGACCACCGGATCGGGCATCTCCGGATCCACCGACAACGCCACCGCCGACGCACCCGTCTCGCGAATCGACCAGACCTTCGCCTGCAACGCGCGATCTTCGACGAGGATCGCCGTGACCTTCGGCCCCGCTTCACCCGACAGGAAATACGCTGCGGCGGTTTGCGCCTGACGTACCGCATCCTCGTGGGTATCCGCGCCGAATTCGAGCACGACCCATGCATCGCCTTCTGGCAGCAGCGCGATTTCGTCCTTCTTCAAACCACGTGCCTGCAAACCGCGGATGATCGCGCGGTCGAGCCCCTCGATCGCGATCGGACCACAGCGCATGAAATGCGGCACGGCGTCCGCGGCGACGTAGATATCGGTGAAGCCGACCACGACGATCACGCGTTTCGCCGGACTCTTCACGAGCCGCACTTTCGCCTGCAAGGTCACGGCGCACGTGCCCTCGGTGCCGACCAGCGCACGCGCGACATTAAAACCATTCTCCGGCAGCAGTTGATCGAGGTTGAAGCCCGACACGCGCCGCTTGATCCGTGGGAATTTCGCGCGAATCTGCTCGGCGTAGGTGTCGCGCAACTGCTTGAGCGCGGTGTAGATTTCGCCCTTTCTGCCACCTGCCGAGATGATGCGTTCGAGTTCGTCGTCCGAAGTCGGGCCGACCCAGAAACGCGCGCCGTCGAAGGTCGCGATTTCCAGCGCTTCGACGTTTTCGACCGTCTTGCCGGCCATCACCGAATGCGCGCCGCACGAGTTGTTGGCGATCATGCCGCCGAGCGTGCAGCGACTGTGCGTTGCCGGATCGGGCGCGAACGTGAGGCCGTGCGCTTCGGCGGCGTCGCGCAAGGTGTCGCACACCACGCCGGGTTCGACGATCGCGACACGCGCGACGGGATCGACCGAGACCACGCGGTTCACATACTTGCTCGCATCGGCCACCACCGCGACGTTCACGCATTGGCCGTTCTGCGAGGTGCCGCCGCCGCGGGGCAGAAAGGGCACGTCATTGCGACGGCAGGCAGCGAGCGTCTCCAGCAGATCGTCGACGTCCGACGGCACCACCACGGCGAGCGGGACTTGCCGGTAGTTCGACGCATCCGCGGCATACAGCGCTTTCGAGCCTTGATCGAAACGCACTTCGCCGCGCACGTTGCGGCGCAAGTCGGCTTCGAGCGCCTGCAACACCGCAGCGGTACTCGAAAAAGGTGTGGCGATACACGGCTTTCCTGACGTGCTATCAGCAGCATCGCTCAACACAGCATTCACACTCGCGCCCTGCGCTTCCTCTAATGACGTTCCCACTGCGTCCCTCATGTCTCGTGTCCAATGCCCCCGCGTTGGCCTGAACAACGCATCAGGCCGCCTGGCTGGCGGTCATCTTGAAGATGCCCTGGGCGTTGCCCGCGTCGAAACGCAGGTCCGTTTCCCAGCGGCGCGCGTCCTGATCGAAGGTCCGCTTGCGCGTGATGAACTCGTAGAACGAGCCCGGCACCTCGCGCGTCACGATACTGCCGTCGGCCGCGCGCAATTCGCGCCGCACGAGGTCCGCGCGGTACGCCGTCTGAAACACGCGGCCCGAACGCGAACGCTCGACTTCCGGCTTCATCGGACGGCCCTTCGCCTTTTCTTCGTCGGACAGCGGGAACACGTCCGTGACGCGATCGGTGGCGTGATTGAAGGCGTTGCCCTCGGTTGCAATCCACGCCATTTCCGCCGAGTCCTTCAACAATACTTCGTAATCGGCCTCGCGTGGCGTCTCGTGCTGCCGCGCGAACGCGCCGACGATGACCGGCAGCAACGCGTGTGCCGTCTCGAGCGGCAGCACGCCTTCACGCTCCAGCTCCCACAGCTGACTAACGGCTTGCGGCGTCAACGGATCGCGCGAGGCGCCGATCACGTTCGTCACGGCCTGTTGGAATTCCGTTGAAAAACGCTCCGGGTGCAATTCGCTGACGAAGAACTGGGCGATCTCATCGGGGGCGTCGTCGTGCGCCCAGGCGCGGCCGGTCATGCCGAGACGGTCGAGCGGATAACGGCCGTTGATGCTGAAGCCGAGCGGCCGCAGGATGCGCGCAAAGGCAGCTTCACCCGGCGGCAGCGCGCCGCTCGCGCTCCAGCGCACCGTGCGCAATGCGCCATGGTCGAAGTAGACGCTGCCGCCCGCGGCGATCGTCTCTTCGGTGTACTGGCGGCCATTCGCCGAGCGCGCCAACAGGTCTTCGAACAGCGCCATGTTCATGGCCTGCGCCAGTTCGGCGCGGGTGACGGTGCCGTCCTCCCATTCGTTGAGAATCCGCGGATGATTCAGCGTGGTGAACAGCCTTGCGGTTTTCTCCACGCCAAGCAGTTTCAGCAGCAGTTGTTCGACATTCGCATTATTGAAGGTTCGCATATCGGTTCCGGGCAGGGGCGGTGAGTGCGCGGCGGTGCGTTTGAAGGTGGCCAACCGGCGTGGCTTCAGGACGCTCGCGCGGCATCGTTGGATGCGAGATTATTCAAATCCACGGGCCATCCGTAAAGCGAGATAAAATCGCCACTTGATGCGCTTTTGGAATCAACATGCGAAAGTTCAAGATCCCCAACATGGGCGCGCTGCTCGCGTTCGAAGCCGCCGCGCGGCACGAGAGCTTCACGCATGCGGCGCGCGAACTGTTCCTCACCGAAAGCGCGGTGTCCCGACAGATCAATACGCTGGAGAACAATCTCGGCGTGCGGCTGTTCGTGCGCGTCAAACAGCGCGTGGTGCTGACCAAGGCCGGCAAGGTCTATAGCGCGCAGGTGCGGCGCTCGCTGGAACAACTGGACCGCGACACGCTGTCGATCATCGCGCATGGCAGCGGCGGCGGTTATCTGGAACTGGCGGTGTTGCCGACGTTCGCGTCGCAATGGCTGATTCCGCGGCTGGCGGCATTCAATGCGCAGTACCCGGATGTGCGGGTCAACATGGGCGTGCGCACCGGTACCTTCGCGTTCGCCGAGACGCATTTCGAAGCAGCGATCCACTACGGCAAACCGACCTGGCCGGGCACCTCGGCGGATTTTCTGTTCAGCGAGGAAGTCGTGCCGGTGTGCGCAGCCAGTCTGTTGACGCGGCCCGTTGAAACGGCGGCCGATCTGCTGAACTATCCGCTGCTGCATTCCACTACGCGGCCGGACGGCTGGTCGGCGTGGTTCGCCAATCTGGGCGTGGACGATAACCGGTCGATGCAAGGGGTCCGCTATGAACTCCACACCATGCTGATCAGCGCCGCAGCAACCGGTCTCGGCGTCGCGCTGGTGCCGCGTTTTTTCGTCGATGCGCAGCTTGAACAGCTTGGACTCGCAATGCCGCTCGACGCGCCCGCAGTCGCCGACTCGGCCTACTACCTCGTCTATCCGACGGAGTTGAGCCACGGTAAGCCGCTTACGAGCTTTCGCGAGTGGTTATTGCGGGAGGCGGCGGCGTATGGCGAGGTGAATCCTGGGTTGGCTGGCGCGCCTGGTAGCGATTGATTTGCCGGTTGCCGGTTGCCGGTTGCCGGTTGCCGGTTGCCGGTTGCCGGTTGCCGGTTGCCGGTTGCCGGTTGCCGGTTGCCAGTAAATGCTAAGCGCCGGCTTGCTCGCGTGCCTGCGCCAACGCGCTCAAATTGCCTTCGCCAAAACCATGGTGCCCTTGCCGCTGCACGATTTCGAAGAAGATCTCGCCGGCGCCGCGCCGCACGAAGGTCTGAAAGAACAGCATTGGCACGCCATCGGCGGCGATCTCGCCATCCACCAGAACATGCGTGCGCTTGAGCCGCTCGACGTCGAGCCCATGACCGGGCAGGCGCGCATCGAGTTGCTCGTAATAGCGCGGCGGCGGCTCCACAAATTCGACGCCGTTCGCCAGCAGCCGCTCGACGCACGCAAAGATGTCGTCGGTGGCGAGCGCGATGTGCTGCACGCCTTCGCCCGGATGATCCGGCAGATACTCGTGCATCAAATTCGTGCGGCGCGTGCCCTCTTCATACAAAGGCACGCGAATCGCGCCGCACGGCGACACCATCACGCGCGACTCCGCCGACACATGCCAGTTCGCGTGCAGCTCGTGAATCTCACGAAAGTTGAGCAGGTCGCGATAGAAGTCGAGCCACTCCTGCATGCGGCCCTCGCCGACCGTTTGTGTCAGATGATCGACCGCGATCAGACCGGTGCCCGCGTGATTCAGATCGGCCTGCGCGGTGTCGATCTCGATCGGACGGAAGTCGATGTCGAAGATCGAGATATCGCCGAGACCGCCGCGCTGGCCACCCCGGCCGCGCCAACGGTCGACGAAATAGATGTGCGAATCGCCAATACCCTGGATCGCCGGAATCAGCAGTTCGCCCGCGCCGAGGCGTTCGCCTTCAAAGGCCCACGCGCCGAGCTCGATCGCGCGGTCGAAGGCGCGCTGCGCGTTGGCCACACGAATCCCGATCGCGCAGATGCCGGCGCCGTATTCCTCCGCATAGCGCTCGGCGAACGAATCCGGCTCCGCGTTGATCAGGAAGTGCATCTCGCCCTGGCGATACAGCGTGACGTCTTTGCTGATATGGCGCGCAATCGCCTTGAACCCGAGTTTCGTAAAGGTTTCGCCGAGCGCCTTCGGCTCGCGCGAGGCGAACTCCACGAATTCCAGGCCGGCGGTGCCGAGCGGATTGTGCTCAGGCGCCGACACGGCGCGCAGCGCGGCGTCTGGAGTGGGCAAGTCGCTGGGCATGGCAATCTCCTTGGGCAGTCTTCGTACGCTGTTGCGAGTGTTTGTGGTGTTGGTGCTGGCCGGGCGTGGCGTGGCGCGGCGTCAATCACTCGCAGTGTGACACCGCTTGCGTGGTGTGCCGCAGCAATGCGGCGCGCGACGGCTTTTGCACCGTGTTTGTACACCGGGTAAGCGGGCGTTCGCAACCTTCATTTTGTACTGGATGGTTCACGCGCGGTGAATCAGCCCTTTGGCGGACTGCCGCGGCCACGTTTCGACGCCCGTTTGGCCACGGGCTTGCCGGTAGCCGCCGCCATGCGCTGGCGCGCAACCTCGCGCACGGCATCGATGAACGCCTGACCCACCGGCGACGGCTGCGTGTCCGAACGCCGGATCAGCCCCACGGGCTCGCCCGTCCCAGCGAACGGCAAGGGCAAACGCACCAGCATTTCATGCGCCAGCTCATATTCGACTGCGCTCAGCGGCACGAACCACACGGCGTCATTCTCGAGCGTCAATGCACGCCCCGTCGACACCGACAGCACCTCGACAAACCCGGACAACGGCGGCACGCCCCACGCGCTCAACAGGCTCTCTGCCGACTGCCGGATCAGCGTGCCGAACGGCGGCAGGACCACCGGAAAATCGTCCAGCGACGTGGCCGGCAAGCCAGCGCCTAAAGCCAACGGATGCCCGGCTCGGACCACGGCAATCAACGGCTCGCTGAAAAGCTGCTCGAAACTCAGCCCGACCATCCGTTCCGGGTCGGCCAGACGCCCGATCGCGAATTCGATCGTGCCGGCCTTCAGGCGTTCGAGCAATTCGGGGTTGGCGCCCGTAGCCAGGCGCACGATCACGCGCGGCCAAAGCGCGGCAAACCGCTTCAACACGGGCGGCACCAAGGCAGCGGCCACGGTCGGCAGTATGCCGATCTCGAGCGTGGCGGCGGCTGCGCCTTCCGCATGCGCCAGCAAATCGACGCCCTGGCGCAACGCGCTGACACAGGCGCTCGCATGCGGCATGAAGAGCTGCCCCTCGCGGGTCGGCACCGCACCGTGACGGCCGCGCTCGAACAGTTTCACACCGAGAATGGTTTCCAGTTCAGCAACCGTCTTGGAGACCGCGGGCTGCGTGATGGACAGGCTTTCGGCCGCCCGCTGCACACCGCCGAACTGGGCGACGGCCAGAAAGCACTGAAGATGACGAAATTTGACGCGGCTGTCCGCGAGGCTGCGTTGCATAACGGCAGGTTATACGAAAAGGGCGAAAACGTCATTTTGCATAACCGCGCAGGTTAGATAAAGTCACTCCACAAGCTGTATCCCACAATTCCTCGAAGGAGACACTGATGGACGAGTCCTTTCTCTGCGCACGCGATTTCGCGTCCCATCCCGCTTACGTCTATCCCGGCTACGGGTCTTCGGTCAAACGCGGCCCAACGCGCCCGCTGATTCCGTTGAAGGAAAAACTGCGCGACCAGCGCGTGCCGGTCTACGGCACGGAAGACCTCGGCGCGCTCGATCACGATCTGACGCGCAATGCAGTGCGCAATGGCGAGCCGCTCGGCGAACGCATCGTCGTGACGGGCCGGGTGCTCGACGAAGGCGGCCGCCCGGTGCGCAATACGCTAGTTGAGATCTGGCAAGCCAATGCTGCCGGCCGCTACGTGCACAAGGCCGATCAGCACGACGCGCCGCTCGATCCGAACTTCCTCGGCGCCGGCCGTTGCATTACCGACAACGAAGGCCGTTACCGCTTTCTGACGATCAAACCGGGTGCCTACCCTTGGGGCAATCACCCGAACGCATGGCGTCCGAACCATATTCATTTCTCGCTGTTCGGCGACCATTTCGGCTCGCGCCTCGTCACGCAGATGTATTTCCCCGGTGATCCGCTGCTGGCCTTCGACCCGATTTTCCAGGGCACACCCGAAGAGGCACGCGACCGCCTGATTGCAAACTTCTCGCTCGATACGACGCAAGAGGCCTATGCGCTCGGCTACGACTTCGACATCGTGCTGCGCGGCCGCAACGAAACCCCGATGGAGCGCTAAGCCATGACCACCCTGAAGCAAACGCCTTCGCAAACGGTTGGACCGTACTTCGCCTATGGTCTGTGCCCGCAGCAATACGACTTCGACTTCAAGAGCCTGTTCACGCCGGTTCTGGCCGACCGTGAAGCGGCCGGCGAGCACATCACGATTGTCGGCCAGGTGTTCGACGGCGACGGTCAGGTGATCGGCGATGCCATGCTGGAAGTGTCGCAAGTGGACGCGCAAGGCCATTACCCGGAATCGCGCGAGGAAATCCTGAAGACGGGTTTCCGCGGCTTCGCCCGCGTCGGCACGGGGACGGACCCGCAGAAGCGCTTTGTAGTTGAAACGGTGAAACCCGGCCGCGCCAGCCCGGACGAAGCGCCGCACCTGAATGTGGTGGTGACGATGCGCGGCATGCTGCTGCACACCTTCACGCGCGTCTATTTCGAGGACGAAGCCGAGGCAAACGGACGGGATGCCGTGCTGGCAGCGGTTCCGGCGGACCGGCGCGGCACGCTGATCGCGCGGCGCGAAGCGGGTACGGCCAACGTGTACCGGTTCGATATCTATATGCAGGGCGACAGGGAAACCGTCTTTTTCGACCTTTGACGCGGATTTTCTACACTTTCATATAGCTTTCACATACACTGGAGATGATCCGTCTAGCGACTGGATCGCGAAACTCCGAGTAGGTTAAGCCCGCCCCGCGCGGGCTTTTTTTTGTTTCCCGTCTGCGCGGCGCGTTTCAGTGCACGCTTTAACTCGAGCGATACCACCCTGGTCATCAGTTTGGATATCGAAGCAATGGGCACGACCCGATCACCTGCTTTTCAGCAAGCGCTCTACGCGTTCGCTCGTCGACGACGTAGAACCAAGGCCGCGTTTAGCAACGGAAATGATCGATGTTCTGTCCGGCGTAGATTGCGCGCGCGAGCCAATCCGGCTTATCGCCACGACCGTCCCACGTATTGCCGAAGGCATCGCGATACATCACGGCCGGGATCGCGGCCTTGTCGGCTTCGATCGAATCCGCTAGTGCTTCCATCGTAATGCCGTATTCGTCCATGCGCCGGCGGATCCACACGATCAGGCGCTCACGCGCATTCCCGTCGAGGTCGAACAGCCGTTGTTCTTCTCGCTCTTTCATAACGTACCGGTTTCGCGGCTAATAATGCTCGCGTTGGCAAAACATAGGCTTCGCTAAACAACGCGAAGCCTATGCGTGAATCAGATGGGTTGAGTGCAAATCGAACTCACAATCGCCTCCCGATGCATGACAACTTGCATCTGGAAATCATGCCCAATAAATCCTGAATTTCAGGGGAATTTGTCGGTAAACAGTTCGGATCGCGCTCTTGATCGCCTGGTGCTGCAAGGCTGCTTCAGCGTATGGAAAGCAATTCTAGCATCCAATTTCCGCTGCTTGCAGAAACTGATTGTTCGCCCGCGATGACGGGTTTCCTGGTTGTTCTGTTTGCGCTCGGCACGGGTCTATTCAATTCTTAATGGTTCTTAAGAGTTCTTATTAGTTCTTGCTGGTTTTTTTTAGTGCTGTCCAGGTTTGAGGCAATGCCAATAACCCAATAGCAAAGCAGGGCAATGGAAGCACTGTAGAATAACGGCAGGCAGCGTCACGAAAGCAAAAAAACAAAGAAATCGCGCCCTCCCATGCTACGTTTTACCGAACTGCATCACCGCCTGTAGGAGACAAAAAAATGCCCGCATCGACAGCCATCATCACAATTCTGGCCGCACTGCTGCTAGGTGCCATGAGCCCTGGACCCAGCTTCGTCATCGTTGCGCGCAATTCAATCGGACTGTCGCGCGGCGACGGCCTTGCAACGGCGCTCGGCATGGGGATAGGCGGCGTGTTCTTCAGCGGGATCGCGTTGCTCGGTTTGTACACCTTGCTGGCAACTGTAGAGTGGCTGTACGTCGGTTTGAAAGTGGCCGGTGGCCTTTATCTGATCTACCTCGCGTCGAAGATCTGGCGCGGGGCGGCCAAACCGCTCGCTTTCGATGCCGCGCAAGCGGCCGCCACCAATGTGCGCAAATCCTTCTGGATTGGCTTGAGCACCCAACTCAGCAATCCGAAAACAGCGGTTTACTACGGCAGTATCTTCGCGGCCCTGCTCCCGCAACATCCGCCGTTGTGGTGCTACTTTGCATTGCCCCCCGCGATCTTCGCCATCGAAGCCGGCTGGTACACCGTGGTCGCGTTGTGCTTTTCGAGCAAACGGCCGCGTGAAATCTATCTGCGGTGGAAGGCCTGGATCGATCGCGTCGCCGCAAGCGCAGTGACCGCGCTTGGATTGCGGCTGATCCTGACGGCACATAAAGTGGGCATCTGAAACAGCATCCGGCTTGCGCGGTGTATCGTGCCGTGCCGCACGACACGATATGCCGGTGCGAGGTCGTATCGCCATGCACCTGGCCTGTGCGGCAGACAGCCCGCAATAAAATAGTTACAAGATAAGTGTTGACGCTGATACACCCGGGCGGTTACTGTGTCACCCGAAGTTCAAGAAGTTCGATTGCTGTTCATCAATGTCTCGCTCCTCAGCGGTATTCGTTGTCCTCTCCCTCCTTGACGCTTCACGCGCTCCTCAACCGAGCAAATATTTCTATTTTTACCTCAAGGATTCTTCATGGATACCGGTACCGTTAAGTGGTTCAACGACAGCAAAGGCTTTGGCTTCATCACCCCGGACAAGGGCGGCGACGACCTGTTCGCGCACTTCTCCGAAATCAGCGGCGACGGCTTCAAGACGCTGGCTGAAAATCAGAAGGTGAGCTTCGAAACGAAGCAAGGCCCGAAGGGTCTGCAAGCGGCTAACATCAAGCCGATGTAAGTTTGAAGGGCTCGGTGTCCGGCAACGGACATCGGGCTGCAGCGACATCCTCGCGGAGCTTTGTCTCCCACAGTTGGCGCGATCGCTTTTTGGTTGCGGTGATTCAAAAGCAACTAGCTCAAGCGCCAAACGCCTCGTTGCACCTCATTCTCCCCTCCGGCTTTAACGCCCTTTTTAGCTTTCCGACTGCGTCTGGATTCGGCTTGCAAGCTTGAATCAGCTCGTCCGCGTGACCCGTACAACGGCTCGCACAGCATGCACGCACTCGAACATTATTAAAAAATAAAATGCAAAACAAACATATTCATCATTACAACGGCTATGCCGTCAAACCCTCGGCGCATCGTTTGCCCGACGGTAGCTTTTCATCCAACCTGTTGCTCGAACGCGCTGATAGCGCGCGTGCCGAAGGGCGCTACCAGTTCTATTCGCTCGACTACTTCACGAACGAAGAACAGGCACTGCAGCACTCCGCACGCTGGGCACGCCACTGGGTCGACACGCGCGGTTAATCGCGAGTCGAACCTGATCTAATGCGCGCCGGAATCCCGGCGTTTGCATCGTTCAGCACCCGGACATAGCGCGCCATTAGGCGCGCCAGACAATAGCGCGCGATCTATTCGGTTCCTTCCGCCTTGATCCGCGCGCGCAATTCGAACTTCTGAATTTTTCCCGTCGACGTCTTCGGCAATTCGCCAAAGCGCACCGCCTTAGGCAACTTGTATCCCGCAAGGAACTGCCGGCAGTGCGCGATGATCTCTTCTGCGCTCACCTGAGCGCCTTCCTTGAGTTCGACGAAGGCGCACGGTACCTCTCCCCACTTCGGATCGGCCATCGCCACCACGGCGGCAACCGACACCGCAGGATGACGGTACAGCGTGTCTTCGACCTCGATGCTCGAGATGTTTTCACCGCCGGAAATGATGATGTCCTTGCTGCGATCGCGAATGCGGATATAGCCGTCAGGCATCCGCACGCCCAGATCGCCGGTGTGGAACCAGCCGCCGCGGAAGCTTGCTTCCGTGGCGCGCTCGTTCTTCAGATAGCCCTTCATGCAGATGTTGCCGCGGAACATGATCTCGCCGAGCGTTTCTCCGTCGTCGGGCACGGGCGCGAGCGTGTCCGGGTCGAGCACTGTTACGGCTGCCTGCAGGTGATAGCGCACACCTTGCCGCGCATTCATTTCAGCGCGCGCGCTGTCGTCCAGGGTTTCCCATTCCTCCTGTTTCGCGCACACCGCGGCCGGCCCGTAGGTCTCGGTAAGCCCGTACACGTGCGTCAGATCGAAGCCGATTTCCTTCATCTTGGCGATCACCGCCGGCGCGGGCGCGGCGCCCGCCACCATCGTCGAGACCCGATGCGTGATGCCCTCACGCCACTCGGCCGGCGCGTTGGCGAGCGCGCTTTGCACGATCGGTGCGCCGCAATAGTGCGTGATGCCTTCGCGACGAATCAGATCGAACACCGACTTCGCGTCGAATTTACGCAGACAGACGTTGACGCCCGCGCGCGCGGCGACGGTCCATGGGAAACACCAGCCGTTGCAGTGAAAGAGCGGCAAGGTCCACAGGTAGACCGCATGCCTGGGCATATCCCATTCGAGGATATTGCTGAGCGCATTCAGATAGGCGCCGCGATGGTGGTAGACCA
>NZ_JAXDPY010000605.1:0-2674 GCF_034668105.1 Paraburkholderia sp.
CTCATCGCGTCGTCGCCCATCCGGCAAGTGCCGACCGCGTGATACACCGTCGAACCGTTGTCGCGCGCGTATTGCAGCAGTTGCTCGTCGGTTGCAGCCGCGCGCCCGGGCACGGTTTCGTCAGCGATGTAGCGCGCGATCTCCGGCTGCGCAAAAATCTTCCGGCCGAATTTCAGCCCCTCGACGACCGTAGCACGATCGAGTTCGTGACTCAGATACTCAGGCGCGATCACCGGCGCGACGCTCACGTCGCTGCTGCGGATATGCACGTGGCCACGGCTCTCGGGCCGCATCTGCCAGACTCCGCACGACACGCCCGGCTCCGACTCGAGCACGCCGATGCGCCCCGCCGCGAAGCTGCCCGGCGCCATCACGTACTGCACGTCTGGCCGCTTCGCGAGCGGCGTCTGCCCAAAACCGCCGACAATCGCGGCGCTATAGGTCAGCACCCCGCTGCCGCTCACCACGTAGCGCATCATTTCGCGTGCGAGCGCGAGACCGTGCGACCGTTCGTTCGCCGTCTGCGCACCGCGCACGCGAAAGCCGAGCCGGACCACGTAGTGATCCTGAAGATTCGCGCCGACGCCCGGCAGCGAGACCCGCGTGCGAATGCCCGCGTTATCGAGCACGTCGCTATTGCCGATGCCGCTCAGTTCCAGCAGCTTCGGCGTGCCGATCACCCCCGCGCTCAGGATCACCTCATGCGCCACGCGAACCTCGACGTTTTCGCCACTGCCCGTGACGGCGCTGACGCCCGTCACCTGCGCGCCGCTGCCCGCGAGCGACGTCACCTGCAGGCCGGTCAGCACAGTCAGATTCGGACGTGCCATCACGGGCCGCAGATAACCCCGCGCGGCGCTCGAGCGGCGCCGTCCGTCGCGGGTCTGCTGGTAATAGAACACGGACGGGCCATGCGTGGTGCTGTTGGGGTCGTCGACGAACTCGAGGCCCGCCTGCTTCGCGGCGCGCACGACGGAGCCGCAGATTTCCGGCGGATTCTGCACGCGGCTCACGCGAATCGGACCATGAGTGCCGCGTTGCGGACTACGCCCTTCTGTCCACGTCTCGGAGCGGCTGTAGTACGGCAGGCAGTTGTCGAAGTTCCAGCCGGTCGCGCCCGCGCGTTCCCAGGCGTCGAGATCCTCGGCAAACGGCCGCACATACAGCAGCCCGTTGATCGCGCTCGATCCGCCGAGCCCCCGGCCGCGCGGAAACAGGATCTCACGCCCCCCGGTCTGTTCGCTGCCTTGGGTGCGGTAACGCCACGTCACGCCCGGATGGTCGAGCAGCCGCACGAACCCCGCCGGAACGTGAATATACGGATGCCGGTCGCGCTCGCCCGCCTCGATCAGGATCACCTTAACCTTCGGATCCTCAGTCAGACGGTTCGCGAGCACGCAACCCGCTGTGCCGGCGCCGACGATCACATAGTCCGCCGCGTAAGTTTTCATGAGCCTACCCCCGTGTCGGCCACACGCCGGCTTTCGAGTACGTCGATCTCTTCGTCGCTGAAACCGAACTCGGTAAGCACTTCGGACGTGTGTTCGCCAAGCACCGGCGGCGGCCTGTGATACGTCGCCGGGCTGCCGTGAAAATTCACCGGGCTAGCGATGTTCGTGACGGTGCCCACACGCGGATGCTGGATCTCGATCACTGTGCGGTTGTGGCGGACCTGTGGATCCTGCGTCAGCGCCGTGTGGTAATCCTGCACCATCGCGCACGGGACATCGGCGGCGCTCAGATGCGCGACCCAATGTTCGGCCGTGTGCGTCGCAAACACCTCTTCGAGAATCTGGTCGAGCGCATGGCGATGCGCGGTGCGGGCGGTGTTGCCGATAAAGCGCGCGTCGCTCAGCAGGTCTTCGCGCACCAACGCGCGGCACAGGTTCTGCCAGAATTTTTCGGTGAAACACGCCGCGAAGAAATGCCGGCCATCGGAGCCGCGATAGTTGCGATACGGCACCATCGTTGGATGGCCGCTGCCGAGACGTTCGGGCGCCTTGCCGCTGCGCAGTGTCTCGCCGTCGCGTGGAATCGTGCTGAAGAGGGCCGCGGACAGCAACGACGTGTCGATGCGCTGTCCTTCGCCGTGCCGTTCGCGATGCAACAGCGCCGCCGAGATGCCGAACGCGAGCAGCGCGGCCGCGCCGAAGTCGGGCAGCGGCACGCCGAGACGCACGGGATCGCCGCCCGCCTCGCCCGTCATGTCCATGAGACCGGCCGTCGCCTGCACGATCGGATCGTTCGCGGGCCAGCCGGCATAGGGACCGCTCTGTCCGAACGCGGACACGCTCGCGTAGACGATCCGCGGATTGCGCGCCTTCACCGCTTCATAGCCGATGCCGAGGCGCTCGACCGTCCCCGGGCGGAAATTCTCGACCACCACGTCCGCCTGTTCAGCCATTCGCAGGAACGCCGCGCGCCCTTCCGCCGACTTTAGATCCAACCGTATGCTGCGCTTGTTGCGATTCTGCGAGAGGAACTGCACGCTCTCGCCCTCGACGAACTGGTTCCCGAGGCTGCGCGCCAGATCGCCCGCGCGCGGTTCCTCGATCTTGATCACGTCGGCCCCGAGGTCGCCAAGCAGCACCGTGCCGACGGGACCCGCCGTCATCACGGTCAGGTCGAGAATGCGATAGCCCGAGAACGGGCCAACTGGTTTCTTATCCATGAC
>NZ_JAXDPY010000606.1:0-15727 GCF_034668105.1 Paraburkholderia sp.
ACCCACCGACAGATCGATTCCGCCGGACACGATCACGAACGTCATACCGATCGCGACGATCAGCAGGAAGGCGTTGTCCACCAGCAGATCGAGCAGCACTTGCCACGAGAAAAAGCCGGTGTACATCACCGAGCCGAAACCGAATAGCGCGCAAAACAACAGAATGGTGACGGCGATCGGCAGTGTGCGCGGATCGACGATATGGGCCCAGGCTTCGAGGAGTCGTCTCATCGCGCCACCCCGCGCTGCGTGAAGAGCGACATGGCGAGCGCGCGCGCCGAGGGCGACTGGATCACGCTCACCGCGAGCACCACGGCCGCCTTGACGACGAGCGTCGCTTCCGGCGGTACGCCGATCGAATAGGTCGTGTAGGTAAGCGTCTGGATGATCAGCGCGCCCAGCACGGTGCCCGTCAGACTGAAGCGGCCGCCGAGCAGCGACGTGCCGCCGAGCGTCACCGCCAGAATCGCATCGAGTTCGAGCAGCAGGCCCGCGTTGTTGCCATCCGCGCTACGCACGTTCGAGCTGATGAGGATGCCCGCCATCGCGGCGGTCAATCCCGAGAAGCCGTACACGGCGAATACCAGCGCCTTGGAGCGCAGGCCGACGAGGCGCGTCGCCACCGGATTGACGCCGATCGCGCGAATGAAGAGGCCGAGCGCGGTGCCTTCAACGAGCACCGCGGTGGCCAGCACGGCCACGCTCGCGATCCACACAGAGCACGGCACGCCAAGCCAATAGCCGCCGCCGACGAACAGATAGCCCGCTGCGCCGATTGGAATGATCTGCCCCGCCGTCAACAATTGCGCGATGCCACGGCCCGCGACCATCAGGATCAACGTGGCGATGATCGGCTGCATGCCGACGAACGACACCAGCAGCCCATTCCACATGCCGCTCAACACGCCGACGATCAACGCCGCCACCAGCGCCTGCGCGATCGATCCGGCGCTCGGCTCGGGTTGCGTCGCGAGTATCGTGGCCGCGGCGGCCCCGGCAATCGCCACGACCGCGCCGACCGAAATATCGATGCCGCGTGTCGCGATCACCAGTGTCATGCCGGTGGCGACCAGTACCAGCGGCGCTGCGCGATTCAGGACGTCGATCGGCGCGCCGAACAGATGGCCGTCGAGCATTCTTAAAGAAAGAAAATGCGGATTCACCCACAGGTTCAGGACGCACAACAGCACCAGCGTGACGCACGGCCAGATCAGCGGACGTTCCGCGCCATCGCGCGCGAACCAGTTCGATAGCTTCATTCGCCGCTCCCCGCGATGAGTCGATAGATGTTGTCTTCGTTCGACGCCTTGCCGGCCACTTCAGCGATCTTGCGGCGATCGCGCAGCACCGCCACACGATGACTGACGCGCAGCACCTCGCCGATCTCGGACGAAATGAACAGGATGCTCAAACCGTTCGCGCACAGCGCCAGCAGGCGGTCCATGATGTCGAACTTGGCGGCGACGTCGATGCCGCGGGTGGGTTCGTCGAGAATCAGCAGTTTGGGATTGGTGGCGAGCCAGCGCGCCAGCAACGCCTTTTGCTGGTTGCCGCCGGAGAGCAGCCCGATCGGCTGTTCGGCGTCCGTCGCCTTGATGCCGAGGCGCTCGATCCACAGGTCCGCGATTTCATGCGCGCGATGCCGTTTGATCTTGCGCCACCAGCCGCGCCGCGCCTGCAACGCCAGCAGAATGTTCTCGCGGATCGACAGTTCGGCGACGATGCCCTCTTTCTTGCGATCCTCCGCGCAGTAGCCGATGCCGTGACGCACGGCATCGCGCGGTGAACGCAGCCGCACAGGACGGCCTTCGACCAGGATCGTGCCGCTGTCGGCGCGGTCCGCGCCGAACAGCAACCGCGCGGTCTCCGTGCGGCCCGAGCCTAGCAGGCCGGCAAGGCCCAGGATCTGGCCCGGCTGCACGTCGAGGTCGATCGGCTGCAGCGTGCCGCGCCGTCCGACGCCGCGCAGTTCGACGAACGGCTGAACGGACTGCTTGCTCTCTGGTCCTTCGTGCGTGGTGTGGCCGTCATGCGCCGCTTCGCGCAAGCGCGCGCTCATGCGTTCGTGACCGACCATCTTCGCGACCAGTTGATCGGCCGGCAGATCGCGCGCGAGGTATTCGCCTTCGCGTTCGCCGTTGCGCATCACCGTGATGCGATCGGAAATCGCATACGTCTGCTCGATAAAATGCGTGACAAACAGAATCGCGATACCCGATTGCTTAAGATGGCGAAGTATTTTGAACAGCTGGGCAACTTCTCCGTCGTCGAGGCTGGAGGTCGGCTCGTCGAGGATCAGTACGCGTGCGTCGACCGATAGCGCTCTGGCGATCGCCACCATCTGCTGCACGGCGATCGGATAGGCATCGAGCGAGCGCGTGACATCGAGTGTCACGTCGAGACGAAGAAGCGCGGCCTGCGCGCGGCGCTTGATGTCGGGCCAATCGATCGCGCCAAAACGCTTTGGCTGCCGGCCCGCAAAGATGTTCTCCGCCACCGAGAGGTTCGGGCATAGGTTCACTTCCTGATACAGCGTGCGCACGCCGGCCGCTTCCGCCTCCTGCGGCGAAGCGAACGCCACGATCTCGCCGGCGAGGCGGATCGTGCCGGCGTCGGGCGCGACCACGCCGGTCAACACGTTGATCAGGGTGGATTTGCCGGCACCGTTCTGCCCCATCAGCGTGTGGATTTCACCGGGAAACAGGCGGAAGTCGACTCGCTGCAGCGCTTTCACGCCTGGAAACGTCTTGCTGACACCGGCAGTGGCCAGAATGGGCTCGAGTGCACTCGAGGCGGCGCTGGCTCGAGCGTCGCCTGTGATGGCGCCGTTGGAAGGGGAGCCGGCGGCCGGTGGATTCGGTTCAGAAGCGGGATGCGTCATAGACCTCGCTCGATCGGCGGTGCGTTGGTCGGGTGGGCACAGGCGGGCCAGGGTGGGCGCGACCTGCCTCAGCGTCAGCGGAAAAGAGACCGCCCGCTGCCGAAGCAGCCGGGCGGTCAGGCACCACTGGAGAAACCCTGCAATCTGTCCGTACAGCTTTTATCCTGCGGCTATTGCATTGTCTGGATAGCTAATCAGTTGGCCACCCGACTCGGCGTCAATGGCGTCCGCTTCAGTACTTGCGCGTCGGCAGAGTCTGCGCCGCGACGCTCATCGGGAAAACAGTCTCTTCCGTCAGGATGCGCTTGGGCAACGGCTTGCCGGCCACCACGTCCTTGACCGCCGACATCAGCTGCGGTCCCAGCAACGGGCTGCATTCCACGTCGACGTTCATCTTGCCCGCGGCCATCGCCTGGAAGCCGCCCTTGGTCGCGTCGAACGAAACGACGGTGATGTCTTTGCCCGGATGCATGCCGGCCTCTTCCATCGCCTGGATGGCGCCGAGCGCCATATCGTCGTTATGCGCATAAACTACATTTATTTTATTTCCATAAGTTTTTATAAACGCTTCCATCACCTGCTTGCCGCCGGCAAGGGTGAAATCGCCGCTTTGCGACGCAATGATCTTGAATTTGGGATCGCTTTTGATCACTTCGATCAGGCCGGAATGCCGGTCATTGGCCGGCGCCGAGCCGACCGTTCCCTGCAGTTCCGCGATGTTGATGGGACCTGGATCGCTCTTATAGTGATCTGCCAGCCAATGACCACCGCGCCGGCCCTCTTCCATGAAGTCCGAGCCGATCATCGTCACGTACAACGACGTGTCTTTCACGTCGATGTTGCGGTCGGTCAGGATCACCGGAATCTTGGCGGCTTTGGCTTCGCGCAGTACCGGCTCCCAGCCGGATTCGACAACCGGAGAGAATGCGATCACATCGACTTTCTGCGCGATGTAGGAGCGGATCGCCTTGATCTGGTTTTCCTGCTTTTGCTGGGCGTCGGAGAATTTGAGCTTGATCTTCGCGTCCGCGGCCGCGGATTTCACCGACTCGGTATTGGCGGTTCGCCATGCACTTTCGGCGCCGACCTGCGCGAAGCCGAGTGTGATCTGTTTGTCCTGCGCGTAAGCACCCGGCGTTGTCAGCGCCAGAGCGCCGAGGCTCGAGCAAAGCGCGAGCGCGCCCAACGCACGACATGCGGCGCGTCGTGTATTCGCCATGACTGTCTCCTGATCGTTGTTGTGTAGGCGATCCATCGAACCCGCCCGGCGGTTGCAGCCCTCACGGTGCGTGGATCGTGATGTAGCGTAGTGTCTGGGGCGTTAACCGTCCAATCATATGATTCGCGTCGGCGATACCAATTTCGGTATCGCGGGCGGTGTCGGCTGTGTCGTGGGCGTAGGCAATGCGGTGCGGTTCGCTGCGGCGCGAACGGTGATGGAGAGCGACGTTGAGTGCGCTTCTTAGGTGCTTACGTGCTTACGTGCTTACGTGCTTGCGTGCTTGCGTGCCTGCGTGCCTGCGTGCCTGCGTGCTTCCGCGCTCATGTGCTTGCTGGCTCGACGCGGCTTCGCGGCGTTACCCACCGAAACGTCAGATTGATTCGCTCTCCGGCCACCCGCGGCTCCTTCGGCACGCGATGCCGCCAGTCGGCCTGCGTGTCACCCTTCATCACCAGCAAGCTGCCGCCCTTCAGCGAAAACGACTGCACGACGCCGGTCTTGTTGTGCCGCAAATCGAAGGTGCGCGCCACGCCCAGGCTGATTGACGCAATCACCGGCCGAGCGCCGAGCTCGGGCTCGCGGTCGGCATGCCAGCCCATGCTGTCGGTGCCGCTGCGATAGCGATTGAGCAGCACGCTATTGAAGCGCGCGTGGCAAGCTGCCTCGGCGGCGGCACGCAGTTCGGCGACGGTCCGGGTCCACGCTTGCGGCAGGTTGCGAATTCCGGAGTAGACGTAGACCGCGTCGGGCTCGCCCTGCCAGGCAGTCAGCCGCGGCAGCGGCACGCGGCCGGCCGGCGTACCCATCATGTCCTGACGCCATTCGACTTCGTCGATGAGTTGCGTTAAAGCGCGCGCAGCGGCCCCGGGCGCGAGCCACTCGGGATACCAGTCCACGTCGGGCGCCGGAAGGTTATCGAAAAGGTCCGCCATGATATTTCCTGAATGCGATTGCGCACGCGGTGCATGCGCGATTGAGAACCCTGGCTATTATGGCGGCAACGACGATGACGCACACACCAATGGTTTGCGCTTTCATCGTGCTTTTCTCGCTCTGCTACTGCAAAGGACCCCTACCATGATTCTTTCCGATCAGGCGCTCGATCAGCTGTTTCGCGAAGCGCGCACACATAACGGCTGGCAGGCCAAACCGGTCGACGACGCCGTGCTCCGGCAACTCACGCAGCTCGTGCTGCTCGGGCCGACTTCGGCCAATTCGAGCCCCGGCCGCTTCGTTTACGTGAAAACACCTGAAGGCAAAGAGAAGCTGCGTCCGGCGCTGTCGGCGGGTAATCTCGAGAAAACGATGGCGGCGCCCGTCACGGTGATCGTCGGGATGGACATGGCGTTTTACGAGCATCTGCCCAAACTGTTCCCGCATGCCGACGCGCGCAGCTGGTTCGCCGGCAACGACAAGGCGATCGCGGATACGGCTTTTCGCAACTCGACGCTGCAAGGCGGCTATCTGATTCTCGCAGCCCGCGCGCTCGGTCTGGACACCGGCCCAATGTCGGGCTTCGACGCCGCCAAGGTCGACGAGGCCTTCTTCGCCGGCACGAGCGTGAAGTCCAACTTCCTGATCAATCTGGGCTACGGTGACCCGTCGAAGCTATTCCCGCGCAGCCCGCGCTTCGCCTTCGACGAAGCGGCCCGGATCCTCTGACATGCCAATGGCCGCCGGTGCGTTTATCTGAAGAGCGCCACGTAGAACACCACCGCGCCGATCAACGCACCGATGAAACAGAAGCCTTCGTCGGCGTCATCGCCATTGGAACGCAACCACGCGCCGACCACGCCGAACAGCCCTGCGATGCCCAGTGCGACGCATACCATCACCACGTCGAATAACGCGCTTTTGCCCAGCTCGGAGAAGTCGATGTCGCGCACGCCGAAGTACAAGGCGAGCGCCATCAGCGATATGCCCACCAAGGGCAGCATCACGTGGCTGCCCTCTCGTCCGACGTGATGCGCGTGGTGTTCGTGGCGTACGTGATTGCCTGATCCAAGCAGTTTCATGATGCCTCTCCTGCCTCGCCCTCTACCGGCGACAAAACGAACCCATCGCGAACCATCGCAAGGCCGCAACGACCCTCAGCCAGGCGGGTTCTATTTGAGAATAGTCCACGCGGAACACAATTCAAAGCCCATTTAATTAGCCCGCCATGCAATTCGGCCAGACTGTGGGCGACGGCGAATTGCTGCAATGCGCCACCCGTCTGAAGCGTCGAACCCGCACGTGTTCAGCAAGCAGGTGTGAGCCAATCTGGTGCCGTCGGCACGGCGTTGCACATCTCGGTAGAATGGTCCGGCTCGTCCGCTATTCCAGGGTTGCCGTTGGCGAGCTGCCGCCGTCTTTTCACTCGAGCCGGCCCCTTCCCGCCTCTATCCTCTCTATGCGCCGCACATCGTTTCTTGTTCGCTTCATCCTGATTGGCATCCTGCTGCATATCTACGTCGGCTTTCGTCTGCTTCCCGACATGCCGATTAGTGGCGCCGCCCGATGGGCGTGCGCATTGTGGCTGGTGCTGTCGATCTTTCTGATTCCGCTCGGCATGCTGGCGCGCACCATCAAGCAGCAACCGCTCAGCGACAGGCTCGCGTGGGTCGGCCTGCTGGCGATGGGTTTCTTCTCGTCGCTGCTGGTCCTGACATTCGCGCGCGATCTGGCGCTCGCGTCGCTGCTCACCGTCGATGCAATCTGGCCGAACACGATTGCCATCGCGCACTGGCGTACCGGCTCAGCGGCAGCGGTACCGTTGCTTGCGCTGCTCTCGACACTCGTCGGCCTGTTCAACGCACGGCGCCGCGCCAAGGTCGTGACGATCGAGATACCGATCGACGATTTGCCGGCGGCGCTCGACGGCTTCACGATCGTCCAGATCAGCGATATCCACGTCGGCCCGACCATCAAAGGCCGTTATGTGGACGCCATCGTCGACGCGGTGAATCGGCTGAAGCCAGATCTGATTGCTGTCACCGGCGATGTGGTGGACGGCAGCGTGCCGCAACTGTCAAGGCACACGCAGCCGCTGTCGCGGCTCAGCGCGCGTCACGGCGCGTTTTTGGTGACCGGCAACCACGAGTATTACGCCGGCGCGAACGCGTGGATCGATGAGTTCCGGCGCCTGGGGTTGACCGTTCTGCTCAACGAGCATGTGGTCGTGGAACATGACGGCGCGCGCGCCGTGATCGCCGGCGTAACCGATTTTTCGGCAGGCCATCATGACCCGTTGCATCGCAGCGACCCCATCGCGGCCCTCGCCGGCGCGCCTGGCGACGTGCTGATCAAAGTCCTGCTCGCGCACCAGCCGCGCTCAGCCGAAGCCGCCGCCGCAGCGGGTTTCACGCTGCAATTGTCCGGCCACACGCATGGCGGCCAGTTCTTCCCGTGGAATTTCTTTGTGCGCCTTCAGCAACCGTTCACTGCAGGTCTCGCACGGTTGAATGGCCTATGGGTCTACACGAGTCGCGGCACCGGCTATTGGGGACCGCCGAAGCGCCTTGGCGCGCCTTCGGAAATCACGCGATTGCGTCTCGTGCCCGGCGAGCCCGACTGAAGCGTCGAACCGGATGTCCAATAGCGCCGCGCCGAAGTCATATTGGATTGCGCAATAAAAAGCGCGAAGGTCCGTAAAGGACCTTCGCGCTCCGGCGCTGATACGCCTGCTTCAGTTGATAAGCGTTACCGCGATTACTGCGCGGGCGCCACGGCCACGCTGACTTGCGGTGCGTACGCCACCGACACTTGCATTCCAGGCGTCACACCGGCGAGCTTAGCCGGCTCGCGTCCCTGAATATGAAACACCGCGCCATTCGGGCTCTTCAGGGCCATGATGCCGGAAGCGTGGTCGATGGCCTGCACTTCGGCGGTCACGTTCTGCGCCGTGTTCTGCTGTACCGCTTGAGCAGCCGCGTGGCCGTCGGCACCGCGCGTAACGCTGACCATGGCGTTGCGCATCATCCGGATGTGGACCTTGCCCCCCTGCTTGATCTGCGCCAGATTGCCCGTCTCGGTGATGTTGAACGAAGCTTCGCCGCCCTGTGCGTCGAGCACGGTCAGCGAATGTTTAGCCTGATCGATAAACTTCACGACACCGTCTGCCTGCAGCGTGCTGCTGCCTTCAAACGGCGCGGGCAAACCGGCGGCAAACGACACGAGCGGAGCAGCAGCAATCAATGCACCGGCAATGATGCCAAGAGCTTTATTTTTCATACATTCCTCAATTGGGGTGACAGCGAAAAAGAGACGATGTTGTGCGGATCGGATACGCCTGGAAGAGCGCCAGGACAACTGAACGATTTCCAGACGAAACCGTGAGAAGTGAAACGCGAATCGAGCGCCAGACCGCACAACGTGTTTCAAAGTGTGCGCACAGTGTGTTTTCCGGGATGAACATCGTCAACATTCGGAGTCCGTATTTATGCGAGGAAAATACTGAGCCGGCCGTGAGAAATCCCGCAAGCATCGCCATGTGGCTTCCGCCGCCCTGCTTTACCCCCGCTTGACTCAACTTTGCAGAGCTGCCTAAAATTCGCCCAGTTCATTTAACCGGAATCACGATCTTGGACAGCAGCAGTCGCACTAGTCGAGTTTCGATTCGCCCGATCGCCTGATCGGCAAGATTTCCGCGCCAGCCTTTGCCTGTCGCCGTCTTGCCTTCAGGCCCGACGGTGCACCTCGTTTATATCCTCGTACTACCCGTGAAATGCCGCGTGGCTCGATGCCTTGCGGATGCTGAGTGACTTCCAGCGCGCGAGCCGCGGCTCGCTTGCCTCGTCACGCCCGACCGCGCCCGTGTTCCACCTTCGGACACGTGGCGCTGTCACGCGCCGGGTTCACACTGTGCCAACACGCGCCTTAACCTTTCTTATCGATGACAATTGAATTCGTCTGGCGGCTCTTAGCCGCCTTCAGCTGCGGTGTCGCGATCGGCCTCGAACGGCAGATGCGCCAGCGCAACGCAGGCCTGCGCACCATCACGCTGGTCGCGAGCGGCGCGTGTCTGTTCGTCACACTCGGCGTGCTCACCGGAAACGGCACCTCTAGCATCACGCAGATTGCCGCCTATGTCGTATCCGGTGTTGGCTTTCTCGGCGGCGGCGTGATCATGCGAGTCATCACGCGTCAGCTCCCCCATCTTCGCGTGCATCGTCTACACTTAGCTTGCAATAGATTTAGACAATGTTAATTCCGCGTCCTGAATATGGACTGTCCCATAACCTTCGACTAAGCTCTGTCACCGTGAATTTTTCACACTCAACCATGGAGTCTCGATTATGGAACACGGCATCATTGCATGGCTCATCATCGGCGCAATCGCCGGCTGGCTGGCTGGCGTGCTTGTCAAGGGCGGCGGCTTCGGTCTGATCGTCGACATCATCGTCGGGATTGTCGGTGCGTTCATCGGCGGCTGGCTTGCCGGCGTGCTGCACATTTCGCTCGGCGGCGGCTGGATCGGTTCGATCATCACTGCTGTGATCGGCGCCGTCATTCTGCTATTTCTTATCCGGCTTGTCCGGCGCGGTACCTGAGCGCAGCACCTGATGTCTTACGGCGTCGGGGGTCGATACCACCTGACGCCGGTTTCACCTGAAGTTAGAGAAGCGCCTGCACTGCAGGCAACATCGAGCCGGTGTCACCCAGCCGCGTGTGCCACGCGAAAGCCTGGTCCAACTGATGCGGCGTTTGCCCACCCCATTGCAAGGCGTCCCGATAGTAATCGCGAAGCAGATCGCGATAGAGCGGATGCGCGCAATTCTCGATAGTCAACATAGCGCGCTCTCGTGGCGCGAGGCCACGCAGGTCGGCCAGGCCCTGCTCCGTTACGACCACGTCCACGTCGTGTTCGTTGTGATCGCAGTGCGGGACCATCGGCACCACGCTTGAAATGCGGCCGCCCTTCGCCATGGACTTCGTCGCGAAGATCGCGCATGACGCATTGCGCGCAAAATCGCCCGAGCCGCCAATGCCGTTCATCATGTGCGTCCCGCCCACGTGGGTGGAATTCACATTGCCGTAAATGTCGAACTCCAGTGCAGTATTCAACGCGATCAAACCAAGCCGGCGAATCACTTCAGGATGGTTGCTGACCTCCTGCGGACGCAGCACCAGACGATCACGATAGCGCTCGAGTTCGCCGAACACCTGCGCCTGGCGCGCAGCTGACAACGTGATCGACGCACCGGAGGCGAACGTCACCTTGCCGGCGTCCATCAGATCGAAGGTCGAATCCTGCAGTACTTCTGAGTAAATCTCGAACGCCCCGAAGGGCGAATCGACGAAGCCGGCCAGCACCGCATTGGCAATCGTGCCGATGCCCGCCTGCAACGGCGGCAAGTGTCGGGGCATGCGCCCGCGCGACACTTCGTGTTCGAAAAACGCAATCAGGTGGCCGGCGATCAGTTCCGTTTCCGGATCCGCGGGCAGCACCGTGGACGGACTATCCGCCTTGTCGGTAATCACGATGGCCGCGATTTTGTCCAGCGGAATCTGGATGGCCGGCGTGCCGACACGGTCTTGCGGACGCACGATCGGCAGCGGTTCGCGATTCGGTCTGCGGCCCGGAATCCAGATATCGTGCAGCCCTTCGAGAGCGAGCGGCTGTGCGAGATTGATTTCGACGATGACCTTGTCAGCGAGGATCGCGAAGCTGGCCGAGTTACCGACAGAGGTTGTCGGCACGATGCCACCGGTTTCCGTGATCGCGGTGGCTTCGATAATGGCGATGTCGAGCTTGCCGAGTTGATTTGCACGCAGCATCTCGACGGTCTCGGACAAATGTTGATCGACAAACATGACTTCGCCGCGATTGATCGCATCGCGCAAAGTCTTGTCGACCTGAAACGGCAAGCGGCGCGCTAACACATGCGCCTCGGTGAGCATGCGATCCACGTCATGGCCGAGCGATGCGCCGGTCATCAACGTAATTTGCAGCGGCTTGCCTTCCTGACGAACCCGCTCGGCGAGTGCGACAGGGACAGCCTTGGCGTCGCCCGCGCGCGTAAAACCGCTGGCGCCGACGTGCATGCCGTCCTGAATCAGAAGCGCTGCCTCTGCGGCTGAGGTGATTTTCCCGCATAGCGCGGGGCAACGAATCCGGTCTTGATACATGACTGAGTCTCTCCATAGTCACCAGTCCAGTCTACCGGTGCGCACGTCTGCGGTGTGCTTCGCTCAGTAGCCAGATTGTCGCACCCGCCGCGGCGTCTCGATGGGACGGCGTCGCGGCCAGGTGTTTCGTCGCGTGAAAAATTCCCGCGACAGATCTTGCGGTACCGCTGATGCTGCTCGTGGCGCTGTTTAGCTGCCGAAGTAGATATTGCAGAAGCTCACGGGCCCGACGCACTCTTCGGCCTTGGCCTTCGGTACAGTGACGCGATTTTGCTCGGCGACGTTGTTGGCGCGCGGCGCGTGTGCTTGCGCGACCTGTTGTTCCGGGGCAGCCGGTGCGGTCTGTGCATGAGCGACAACAGCGGACAAAGAGCAGGCAATCAAGGCAATCTTCAACACATTCATTTCGTTCTCCAATACTTACGATTCCGTCTCGCAGAAACTCCCTTTAAGGGGATTGCGTGGCAGTGGTGAAACTATATGACTGTCATCTACATGGATAAACCGGGCTGGACGGAAGTGATCTTTCCATCTGGTAGAAGGATCGAGGCGAGGGCCCGGTCCGACGCGCATGGGGCGGCGCGCGTGAGTCAGCGCGCGTTGAAAGGCGCGTCTTTATCGAGCAATGCCGTACGGATGAAGTGCAGACAACTGAGGATGCGCTGCAGGTCGTGCCGCCTGTCGCGGTCGGTATGAACGGTTTCCAGTACGTCCTGAGCGATCCAGGTGGTTGAGCGCACGGATATGAGGGCCCGCTCGAGAGCATGCGAGTGGGGACGCGTGAAGAGCCGCGCGAGGTCGCCTTCGGTCTGGGCGAGGCTGCTGGCCCAGCCTGGATGAAGCGCTTGCGCGTAGCTGGCACGCGCCGCTTCATGACGCAGGTCGATCACGGCGTGTCCTACTTCGAGCGTGACGAGCATCCAGCGCAAGGCATCGCGACGGCGGCGCGAGCGCCGTGTCAACAGCATGCGCAACTGCGAGGTCAGATCGTGGGTGCTCGACTGAAAGCGCTGATTGAGGCCGGGCAGGTCGTCCTTGCATGCGGACACAACTTGCGCGCGTAAATCGCCCTTGATTCTCTCTGTGAGCCACGGCATATCCGCTGGAAAAACCACCGCGAAAGCGATCGCCGCGAGCAAAAGCGAGGCCGTGATCGCTATGCCGTTGTTGATCAGCAGATCGGGCGCATACGTGACGACGTTGTCTGGGACGGCGAGCAGGCAGAAGAACACCGAAAAGCCGATGCCATATCCTGCTGTGAGCTTGCGCGATGCGATGAAGGCGCCGAATGCGAGTACCGGGGTAAGCGTCACGCAAAGCAGCGGAAAACCGTCGATGTTCGGATAGACATAGCACGTAAAAAGGTAGCCGGTCATGGTCGCCAGCACTGCTCCGACGGCCATCTGCACGGCCATTTTCGATGCGTTCGGCGCGGTCGACGTCAACGCGCAGACAAGCGCCGCGCCGATCACCGCCAGACCGCCGCTGGGCCAGTCGGTGGCGATCCAGAACCAGCCGGCGATCGCCATGACCACTGCCGACCTGGCAAAGGTAAACGCGACCACAAAGCCGTTCGTCTTGCTCATATAGCCACCGGGCGCGCGCTGCTCTGCGCCAGGCTTGCGCTGAGCCAGCGATGCGTAAGTCTCGGAGTAACGGATCCATTCGTCGACAAAACGATATAGCAGTTCCGCAGCCGTATCGAAATCCGCCAGCGATTCAGCGGGTGCGACTTCCAGCGGCCGTCTCGTTTCGCGCACGCGCCGCGGCAAGCTTGCCTGGAAGAGCCGTAGAGCGGCGGCCACGTGCGCGGCGTCCGCGTTTGCGTTTATGTCCTTGGGTGATGCCAGCCATACCGACAGCTCGTGGAAGTACGGCGTAATGGCATCGACTATTCGGCCGGAGCCGTTCACGCGCAGACGTTTGAGCAACTGGTGCAGCGCATGAAGTCGCGCGCACGCGTCCATGAATTCGCCGTTCAGACGGCCGAGATGCTGGCTGCGGGAACGCATGGCCGGATCTTCGAAGGCAGCAAATGTCCGCGTCGCTTCAAAGCCGACGATCTCGTCGACGAGATCCGCAAAGCGGCGTTCAAACTGGCCGCGCTCGATGCCGCGAGCCAGCACCTCGGCAGCGAACGCAGTAAAATTCATGTATCGAATGTGGAGCGCGCGCCGCAATGCAAGGCTGGAACGCTGCGGCACAACCAGCGCGCTCACCGCGCTCGAGCACACGATGCCGACCGCCACTTCCGCCGCGCGCGTAAGCGCCGCGAGAAACAGGCTGTGAGGCGCCATGACATTTGGAATGCCGATCAGGGCAGCGGTATAACCCGCCAACACGAAACCGTACCATCTGAAATGCCGATATCGGACCGCTGCTGCGATACAGGCGCTCACCCAGCCAATCATGCCGAGCATGTACAACTCGGGTTGCTGCACGCACACCGCCCCGATGGCCAAGGCCGCGATCGTGCCCACGGCGGTGCCGAGAATCCGATAGAAACTCTTGGCGAGCACCATGCCACTGAATGGCTGCATCAGCACGAACACTGTCGTCATCGCGATGCGGGGCTGCCGCAGATCCAGCAACATCGCAATACCCAGCGCCAGCAGACCCGCGGTGACCGTTTTCAGCAGATGCAGCCAGATCAGGCCGTCGCTGTTCGCCCAGTCGCGAATGGCCGGACTGAGTGTTGGCAACATGACGCTCCACTGCGGGCGGGAATCCGCCGTCGGTTTGATCGCATGTTGGCGTTTCATCAGAAAGCAGCGCGCCCTGGTTTGTCGCTGAAGGAAGCACCGGTGAACGCTGCTGCGCACACCGGCAGGCAAGGCGCCGATTGTAGAAGCATGTGCTGCTTGTATTAATACAATGGCCGCGGAACGTCCCTTCCAGAACGAACAACAATGAGCTCGCGGGACAGGCGGACAATACGGCTTCGGCCGTGAAATAGAAGGATCGATGGATACGTTACAAAATATGCGAGTGTTCGTACGCGTGGTCGAGGCGGGTAGTTTTACCGCCGCCGCGCAGTCGCTCAACTCGACGACAGGCGCGATGTCCCGCGCCGTCTCGGAGCTCGAAGCTCATCTGCGCACGCGCTTGCTGAACCGGTCGACGCGGCGACTCGCGCTCACCACTGCCGGCGAGCGGTACCTGAAGCGATCTCAGCAGATCCTTGCAGATGTCGACACCGCGGAAGAAGAAGCAAGCTGTGCCCACGAACGCCCCAGCGGCGCGTTGCGCATGCACAGCTTCGCCAGCATCGGCCAGCATTACGTGCTGCCGGCTGTTTCCCGGTATCGCGCACTTTATCCTGAAGTGACTGTCGAGCTGACGTTATCGCAGCGGATGCCAGATCTGTTCGAGGGGAGTGCCGACGTCGCCGTGATCAGCGCCTCGACTTTGCCCAATTCGGATCTCGTTTCGCTCCCGCTTGGTACAACGTTCAGCATCTTGTGTGCATCGCCTACGTACGTGCGCGCTCATGGCACACCGCAACAGCCAAGCGATCTGGCGGATCACGAGTGTTTGATTCTGCACACGCCTGCATTTCCACCCCACGAATGGGTGCTCGACGGTCCGCACGGCAGCGAGGTGATGGAAGTGAACGGCCCTGTGCACGTGAATATCGCGGAATCGCTGATCGTCGCGATTCACGAAGGAATGGGCATTGGTATGGTGCCGCTCTACGCGGCGATTGCCGGGTTACGTGACGGGACGTTAATCCGCGTGCTGCCCGACTATACGCTGCAGAAGACGAACGTTTACGCGCTATATCCGTCACGCAAGTTTATCGACGCTAAGACGCGGACGTGGGTCGAGTTCTTACGCACGCATCTGCCGAAGATGATTGCACGCGACGAGGCGTTGCTTGCTGAGGTCGGCCAGATGTATGCAGCCGATGGTTTGGCGCCTGCACAGGCCGGCGGCATTGAGGACAGGGACGTGGCTGCGGATTGACGCAGACTTTGCAGACGAAGTGCGAAGACCGCGCCTGAGTAAGACAGCGACGTGATTAGTGAGTGGCAGGCCCCATTTGCGATGGCAACAAGGGGGCTGCAAGGGAGCGGCAATTTTTGGTTGGGAAAGGAGTGAGCACTGGAAGATTGGGGTATTTGGGCAAGGTCGGGCGATGTTCCAGATCAGGCCATTCGATGTTTGCGGAGCCGGCCGTTGTGACGGACAGAGCGGCGGACAGTTGCGGGGACGCGGTCCCGGTCCGGGCGTGAGCGTGCCGCCGTCGCGGTGATGACGGCGGGGGCGAAGCACGCGGTCTGCACCCGTTTGCGGGGGCGTTCTTTGCCGGAGCCGTGTGCCTGAGCCGTGTGCCTGAGCCGGCGCTGCTTTGCCCGTTTTTTGCGTTTGCCCGTTTGTTTCGGGACGGTAAACGCAGAAACCCCACCTTCTGGGGGTGGGGTTTCTGTTGCTGCTGGGGAGCCTGACGATTACCTACTTTCACACGGGAATCCGCACTATCATCGGCGTGGAGTCGTTTCACGGTCCTGTTC
>NZ_JAXDPY010000607.1:0-3560 GCF_034668105.1 Paraburkholderia sp.
CCTCGGCGCCGGATTCGAAACGCGGTGCCTGCTTCAGTGCGTTCAGCCCTGAATCACCTTTTGCGAGGTAGTCGTCGATCTGCGAGGCAATGGCCGGATTCGGCTGTGCAGGCAGCGGCGCATCCGGATGAGCGCGGTAATGCGCGGTCTTCTGCGCGAGTTCGTCGGCCGATACATAGCCCTGATCGATGAAGAATTGCGAAATCCCCATCAGCCACTTTTCGTAGTACCGGTATTTGAAGTACTCGAACGGCTGCATGCCTTCGGCGCCGGTGCGCAGCGACGCCCAGGTCCACGTATTCCTGAACGTGGTCGGCAGCGTCGCCACCGGATACTTTGGCAGCGCGTCCGACAGATGCGCGCTTTCCGCCATCATCACCGTGTGAATGCCGAAAATGCGCTTCTCCCACTGCTCGACGAAAACCCGTGTTTCGACACTGACGGGTCCGAGATTTTCGAGCCCGCCAAGGCTGTGCTGTAGTTTCATGGTGTGCGGTTCCTGAAGCGTGAGGTCAGTTGAATTGATGCTGAGGCTTGTGGCTCAATACTTCGCCGAACACTTCGGAGACGAGCCCGAAGACAGCGCCGGTGACGAGTGCGGCGGCGGCCACCAACGCGGGGTTGTGAATGCCGACAGTAGTAATCGCCCTACCGGAGGCGACTGTGGTGCCGACCGTCGAAGCGAAGCCCCATACGACGGCGGGCAGCACATTCAGCAGCTTCAGTTTCGATGCCTGCACCATCGCCGCACTCCCGACGCCGACGCAAATCGCCACGGCAAGCGGCGCCGGGCCGGTACTGGTGATCGCCAGCAGCGAGAGCGACGCGATGACGAGGCCGGTCAGGTTCGACGCCACGCTTTGCACGAAGCCGCGCGGACCACCGCCGACCACGAAGAACGACGCCCACGCGATAAAGGTGACCCACACCGGGACCGGAAACACCGTAGCGGTCACGTAGGTGTCGACGACGGCGAGCACGCCGATACTGACGGTAAGCGCATTAGTCTTCTTCATTACAGACTCCTTGAGGGTAGGTGGGGGCTAGTGAATACAGCTGAGAAACGATTCACGCAGTTGCGGAAAATCCAGATTGCGGCCAATGAACACGAACTTGTTTTCGCGTGACTCGTCCTTCAGCCATGCGCGTCCGGGTGCGGCTTCCAGCAACATATGCACGCTATGGAAATGGAATTGCCGCGCTTCGGCGTGGAAATTCAGAACCCCTTTCATCCGCATCAGTTGCTGCCCTTGCTGCTGCACGAGTTCATTGATCCAGCGGTTAAAGCGCGTCGCATCGAGGTCGCCCTTTTCGACCAGTGCGCACGATTGAATCGACGTGTCGTGTTCGTGGTCGTGAGCGCCTTCGTCGAGCAGATCGGGCTCGATCGCGAGCAGCGTGGGCAGCGAGAAGCGGCGCATGCCCAGCAGAGCGTCCGCGCGGATTTGCGAACGCGTCGAGGTGATGATGGCGGCGCTCGGATTCAATGAACGGATCGTTCGTTCGAGGGCGATCAGCTCGTCTTGCGCGATCAGGTCGAGCTTGTTGATCAGAATGACGTCGGCGAAGGCCACCTGTTCGCGCGCGATGTCGTCATCGAGTTGCTGGCGCAAATGCAGTGCGTCCACCACGGTGACGACCGATTCGAGATCCACGGCTTCGCGCAGGTCGGGATCGGCGAGGAACGTTTGCAGCACCGGCGCCGGATCGGCCAGTCCCGATGTCTCGACGATCAGCCGTTGCATGGGCGCCGAACCGGTCTGTGGACGCGCCAGCAGCGCTTTCACACTGTCGACGAGGTCCGCGCGCACCGTGCAGCACACGCAGCCGTTATTGATCTCGACCAGCGCCTGTTCTTCAGCGACGATCAGTTGACCGTCGATACCGACTTCGCCGAATTCGTTGACGACCACACCGATTGATCCCGGCGCGTGTTGCTGCAGCAACTGATTGACGAGCGTGGTTTTACCGGCGCCGAGAAACCCGGAAATGATGGTGACAGGAAGCTTGCGCGGTGTGAGTGTGCGATTCATGAGTGAGTCCGTTGCTGATCGAGACTGACTCAATAGAGCGAGTACCAGGCCTGTCGCCGTCATCCGTCTGTAGGGGAACTCAGCTTGTCCCGAATGCGCTGAAAATGCGGCGGTTTCTGTCCGAGGCGGAAAATAAGGACAAAATGGCACGAGGATACGGCAGGACGCCGATGCCAAGCGCTGGTGCAGAGGTGGGATTCGATGCGCCGCGACGGTGCGTAATGCTCCGCGACTATGCGGTGTGGTGCGGATGACCGCCTGGAAATGCGCTCATGAAAGCGCGGATTCCGCAGTACCTCACGGTGTCTACGGCTATTCCGCGCCCGTCGGGGCCGGCGTCTGGAAATGCTCGACCAGAAATTCGATGAACGCTCTCGCACGAACGGTCTGGTTGCTTGGGCTTGGATAGTAGACGTACAGATCCGCCGACGGCAGCACGAATTCAGGCAGCACCACCTTCAGCCTGCCACTTTCCAGATACTTGGCCAGATCCCACTCTGAACGAATCACAATCCCGTGGCCGTCCAGCGCCCATCCGAGCACGATGTCGCCGTCGTTGCTCGACAGCATGCCGTGTACCTTCACGACTTCGCTCTGTTCGCCGTGCATGAAGCGCCAGATGCCGTAGGCGTCGTCGTTCTGCCGATGGATGATGCAACGGTGGTCGCTGAGCTCTTGAAGGCTGGACGGCGTGCCGTGCCGCTTGAGATAGCCGGGCGACGCGCACAGCAAACGCCGGTTCGACATCACACGTCGCGCATTGAGGCGTTTGTCGGGCAGCAAGCCAAAGCGAATCGCGAGATCAATGCCGCTTTCGACCAGATCGATGGGCCTGTCAGTCACTTCAACCTGCACCGCGACATCCGGATAGCGCTTGGCGAATTCAGAGACGAGCGGCGCGATCGCCGTGCGGCCAAAGCCGAGCGTCGCGTTCACGCGTAACAGGCCGCGGGGTGTCGAGCGGCCGCTCGACACCAGGTCTTCCATTTCGCGGACTTCGGCCAGAATCCGTGTTGCGTGCAGCAGGTAGGTTTGGCCCTCGCTCGTCAAACTGACGCTGCGCGTGGTCCGGTTGACGAGTCGCACGCCGAGCCGGTTTTCCATCTGCACAAGTCGTCGGGTGGCGGCCGGCGGCGTGAGATCGAGCGCTCGCGCAGCGGCCGAGAGGCTGCCGTGGCGCGCGATCAGGACAAAGAACTCAAGATCGGAAGCGATGTCAGTTTTCACTGAAAGTGAATAAACAAGTGATTTGCAGTGAATTCTAAACCCGCATCCCGCGGATAAGCTACTGCTTCCCCACGTCCCCGTACTTTGACCCGCGTGGAATGTCTCAGATGCCTGGGATATTCGACCGTACCCATCGTTTGCGAGTAACGCCAGAATGACAAACAAGACCGACGCACGGAACATCCGCGAAGCCGCCCTCGATTATCACGAGTTCCCGACGCCGGGCAAGATCGCGATCGCCCCGACCAAGCAGATGATCAACCAGCGCGACCTCGCGCTGGCGTACTCGCCGGGCGTGGC
>NZ_JAXDPY010000608.1:0-3544 GCF_034668105.1 Paraburkholderia sp.
CGTCGCCATAACCGGCGCACTGAAGGAACCACGTCATGTAGGTGGCTCGTGTGAGTTCATTGACGATGCGGCGGTTCCCGTGGCCCCGACGCCAGCCGTCCAGCGCCACGTGACAGGAGAGTGACCGGTCGCGCGCCAGTGCGGCGTTCATCGGCAAAAGCTTCGTTTTGGTAAGTGGCCTGCGCGCCATCTTTTTGTCGCCTGCGCGCTTTCGGCTTGACGCCATTCTGTTTATCGCTCCGTTGAATCGCCCGCCACAAGTCAGCGGGCTTGGCGCAATGGTAGCAGCATGGAAACGGGTGCCGCGGCGGCCAACCGGCTATGCGCTGCTGGGTTTGCGGGTCAAGACGCGGGTGATGCAATCTCAAATGCGGTACGGTCTTTGCCAGCTAGCCAGCCGGGCGCGCGTCCGCGGCCACTCCAGGTGGCCCGGCTTGACGGGTCTCTGTACTTCGGTTCTTGCGTGCCGGCCGTGCTGACGCGGGATTGACGACCGCCCGGCGCCTGCTGAAGGTCGCGCAGTGGGATGCACCACTCCTCGATTTTTGCCTGGATCTCGCGAATCGCCGCAGCCTTTTCACGGGCGAGCGCTATGTCGATCTGAAGGTCCAGCGCTGCGAGCTCTGTCTTGAGCTTGAGGTAACTCGACATCTACTTCTCCTATGCTTTCGTCAGCAGGCGGTGCTCTGCCTGAGCCGCTTCGAGGCTTGCGAACTTGCCCCGGTGGTCGCGACCCTGCCAAAAGCATGAAATGCGATACGCCTGCGACGACGTATCGCCCAATGGACCAGCCGCTTGCGTGCGACCAGCCATAGGGCGAATCCTGTTTCCATTCCGTCTGTGTATCTACATCAGACATGCTGTGTCTCGTGCGCTGGGCGCGTTGAGTGGCTGATTCAACCGCGAGACCCGAGCGCGCGCTCGATCTTCTGATCGGTCTTGTACTGGCTCAGCGCATAGACCGACCAGATTGCAGCCGGAATCCAGCCAATCAGTGTGATTTGCAGCAGCAGGCAGATGATTCCCGCAAAGGGGCGGCCGATAGTAAAGAACTGCAGCCACGGGAAAACGAGAGCAAGCAACAAACGCATTTTGATCCTTGTGTGGTTAAGGTAAAAAACTGCCAGCGACTCGCTGGCCATTGGGCGAACGCTCGCCACAAAGCGGTCGTGGAACGCACGTCAGTCAGCTGAGCGGGCATCGTCGTCGCGCATGCAACGGAAATACTGCGGGTCTTCTTCCTCGAGACGCTCCAGTTTTCCGGTGGCGGCAAGCACGGCCTGCAACGGCACCTGATGCATCATCCGGTCGTATTCGTTAACGATCGCTGTCAGGGCGTCGCTAAACGCGGCAGGCACTGTCCAAGGCTCCGTATCCTTGCCTTCTTCCAGTAAATGAACAATGCGCCGGCCAGTGTCTCGAATCATGTCCAACGACAAGGCACCTCGCCCTTCGGCCGTCAGCGTTTCAGTGAGCAGGATCACCGACTGCAGGTTAAGCAATGCTGTTTCATCGCGGTGGCCTGAGCGGATCGCTTCAAGGCCAACGCGGATATGCAGGACTATGCGGTCTGCCTCGGCGCGTGCAAGCGGTGACGTCAGCAGTCGCTTCTTTGTGGCCTGCTCGGCGCTCACGTTGGCCAGCTTCCTGCGCTTTTTCGATACGGGCATTGATGTGTTGCGTCGAAGACTTAAATGCTGTTTTCGCACGTGCCTGCTGCGGGCACCGGCGAAGCAAGCGTTGCGATCAGCGTGTAGCCCGGATATTGTTTCCGCGCTGTCCCGGAAAACATCGCCACGGCAGCGTCTCCGTCGTCGGCGGCAATGATGGCGTGGATCGGCTTGATGACGTCCGGCGTTCCGTCTTTTCGCAATACGCCGGAGACGATGAACCGTGCAGGCTGCCGGACATGCCAGCCGATGCGCGTGCCGCGCTCTTTCGCAGAGGCGGGTGCTGCGCCTTGCAGGCCAATGACAGCGATGAAAGAGCCAACGATCAGCCCCTTGATTGCCGTGGTCTTGAGATGCTTGCTCATGCTGTCAGATGTGATGCGATGCGGTCGTGTCGCGCCATAATTACCCCGATAGATGTCATTTCATCTTACTGGCGCGAACAGGTTGTCAAGTTCGCTCCCCGCCGGTACCGAGAAAAGCTGCGTTGGCGCGGAGCGGATTGCGACTCACTGGTTATCGGCGGGAATCGGCCGAAACTGAATGCCGGCCGGGCGAAAAGCTCGCCGGTATGGAGAGTGCTGCGCAAGGGCGATGGCCGCACCCTAAAATTCGGGTTTTCGCCCACGGCCCGGGCGAAGGGGAGAGAACTTTATGAAACGTCAGGATTTCGTACGCCAGCTTGCAATGATGCTCCGGGATCTGCCAGTGGGCACCACTGCTGACCTGAATGATTGCATGGTCGCCTACTGGAACGGTTACTCAGTGGTCTTCGCCTTCCTGGGTGAGCGCGGGACTGGCGTCGTTGAGGAAGAGTTCGACATTGACGATTATGTCTGGGATGACTGGCGACCGACGTTCGAAAACTGGGTTTCGCAGCCGGTATTCAGCAGCCGTCCGGAGGTGAAGCAGTGGCTGATCGATGCGCCGCCGCACGAGGCTGGTGCGTGAAATGGGACGCTGGAGCCGGGGGCGGGCTAAAGCGGTAGTCGTACCGCAGCGAGGCGGCGGGACTGGCCTGTCCGCGCTGATCCAGCCGCAACTCGCGACACTGGTCGACCGTCCGCCAGAGGGCGGTGACTGGTCCTACGAAATCAAATTCGACGGCTACCGCGTGATGACCCGCATCGAGGGTAGCGTCGCGACCATCTTCACGCGCAATGGTCATGACTGGACAGACCGGATGCCGCGTCTCGCGGAAGCCTGCAATGAACTTCAGATTGACGACGCGTGGCTCGACGGCGAGGCCGTCGTGCTCGACTCAAGTGGTCAGCCGGACTTCAACGCGTTGCAGAACGCGTTTGATCGACGCAGCACGGCGGAGATCGTCATGTTCTTCTTCGACATCCTGTGGCTGAACGGAACCGACCTCCGCGAGCAACCGCTGCGAGCCCGCAGGGCGCTGCTGCGGGATCTGATGGCGGAGCAGACGTCCGACGCTATCCGCTTCTCCGAAGACTTTCCGCAGGACCCGGTCTCGCTCGTCGCGTCGGCGTGCAAGATGAAGCTGGAAGGCATCATCGGCAAGCGCGGCGACGCGCCTTACCGCTCCGGGCGGTCGCCGGCCTGGATCAAAATCAAGTGCCAGCTCCGCCAGGAATTTGTCGTCGGCGGCTTTACGCGTGCGAAGGGCGCGCGCTCCGGCGTCCATTCATTGTTGCTTGGCGTGTACGAGAAAGACGGCTCGTTGCGGTATGCGGGCAGCGTCAGACCGTACTTCTCCACTCGCGCTGTGTCCGCCTTTTTGACCCAGGCAGAATCCGAGCGCCGGGAGGCAGCCGCCTTCTACAATCCGCCGAAGGCGGAAAAAGAGCGCGACTATCTGTGGCTTGACCCCTCGATCGTGGTTGAATGCTCGTTCCTGGAGTGGACGC
>NZ_JAXDPY010000609.1:0-5916 GCF_034668105.1 Paraburkholderia sp.
CGCGACGCGTTCAATGCACTCAGGAGCGGCCCGCCGGAAAAATCGGCGGCGCGAACCCGCAAGCCTGCGTTATTCGACTTCGGCGATCAACTCGATCTCGACGCATGCGCCGAGCGGAATCTGCGCCACGCCGAACGCCGAGCGCGCATGCTTGCCGCGCTCGCCAAACACGTCAGCGATCAGTTCCGACGCGCCGTTGGTCACCAGGTGCTGCTCGGTGAATTCGAATGTCGAGTTGACGAGGCTCATCAGCTTGACGATGCGCGTGACGCGGTTCAGATCGCCCACATGCGCGTGCAGCGTGGCAAGCAGGTCGATGGCGATCGAGCGTGCGGCGGCCTTGCCTTCTTCGGTGGTGAGCGTGGCGCCCAGCTTGCCGGTCCACGGCTTGCCGTCCTTCTTCGCGATGTGACCCGACAGGTACACCGTGTTGCCGCTTTGCGCGCTCATCACATAGGCGGCTGCCGGCGCGCCCGCGCTCGGCAGTTCGATGCCCAATTCCTCGAGCTTGTCGTACACGTTTGTTTGAGCCATGGTGTGTCCTTCGTCAGTAAGGGAGTTCGGTAACCCGGCGCGCGGCCGGGCGCGTTTTGACCTGCGTTAGAGCTTCGCGCGGATCAGCGCCGCGAGACGCGCCACGCCTTCGTCGATCTTGGCCGGCGGCACCGTGACGAACGACAGGCGCAGCGTATTGTGCTCGGCTTCGTTCGCGAAGAACGGACCGCCCGGCACGAACGCGACATTCTGCGCGACGGCTTCTTCCAGCAGCTTCATGCTGTCGATTTGCGCAGGCAGATTCACCCACACGAACATGCCGCCTTCCGGACGGTTCCAGCTGACGCCTTCGGGCATGTAGCGTTCGAGCGAAGCGAGCATCGCCGCGCATTGATCGCGGTACAGCTCGCGAATGGTCGGCACGTGAGTGTCGAGGAAGCCGTCCTTGATCACCTCGTACACGATCCGTTGCGTGAAGCTCGGCGTGTGCAGATCGGTGGCTTGCTTGGCTTGCACGAGTTTGAAGATCAGCTCTTCGGGCGCAATGATGTAGCCGACCCGCAGGCCCGGCGCCAGCACTTTCGAGAACGAGCCGAGGTGGACGATGTGATCCGGCGCCATCGACAGCATGGTGGGCAGCGGCTCACCCGCGTAGTCGAGCGCGCCGTAGGGATCGTCCTCGATCACCGGGAACGGCGCGGTTTTGGCAAACGCAGCAAGTGCGCGGCGGCGTTCGACCGGCAGGCGTCGGCCCGTCGGATTCTGGAAATTCGGCTGGGCGTACAGGAGGCGCGCGCCGGCCGTCAGCTCGGGCGTGAGCGCCTCGGGAATCAGGCCTTGCTCGTCGGTCGGCACCTGCACATAGCGCGGTTCGTACATCGAGAACGATTGCAGCGCGCCGAGGTAGGTGGGCGTCTCGACCAGCACGGGGCTGTCCGGGCACACCAGCACTTTGCCGAGCAGATCGAGCGCTTGCTGCGAGCCGGTGGTGATCAATACCTGCGACGGGCGAATCTGCGCGCCGTTCACCGAATAGCGTTGGGCGATCCATTCGCGCAGCGGCAGGTAGCCTTCAGTCGCGCTGTATTGCAAAGCCGCGGCGGGTGCGTCGCGCAAAATGCGGTCGGATGCTTCGCGCATGCGTTCGGCCGGAAAGGTCGCCGGCGAGGGCAGGCCGCCCGCGAACGAAATGACTTCAGGCCGTTCCGTGACTTTCAGGATCTCGCGGATCGCTGAGCTCGTGAGCTTGCGTGCGCGTTCGGACAGTTGCCACGTGGGGGCTTTCAAGTCGCTTTGGTCCATGGTCTCCTCTGCTGGTATCTCTGGAACCGGTCAAAACTTCAATTATCGCGCGAGTCGGCGACCCGCGCGCGCTGCTTATTTAAGGGTCCGTAGACCGTCGGCTGTTTCGAATTCGGCGACCAGCGCCGCAGCGCCTGCCGTGGGCTCCAGCACGATCAGGTGCGCCGCGCCTAGCCAGTGCAATTGCGCCGCGATCGTGTCGGCTTGCGGATGCGTGGCTTTCAGCGCCTTGAGTGCAATGCCCGTTTCCGGCAAGACGGCAGACGGATGGCGCGGCGTGTCCCACTGGATCAGCGACGGCAGCACGCCGTCGCCCGCGCCTTGCCAGACGGGGAAGGCGCCATCGTCGGGCACTGACAGGCCCCACGTGAAATCGCCGCGTGTCATCGGCACGATCGGGGGGATGCGCTGTGGATACTGCGTTTGCCAGACCGTGAGCCGCTTCGGCCGGTCGACTCGGGCAACCCAGTGCGACAGGTACGGCCCCGTTTCGAGCCGTGCCTGCGTCGCCGGGTCGTCGAGGGCGAACAGGCGGGCCCGAGGCGCGGCGCCATCCGCGGGATCCGCGGCCTGCGAGTCGATTGCGACCACCTCCAGATACACGTCACCCCACAGCTTCAGCAGGCGATTGTGGGTGCGCATCAGCGGATGCGTACCGCCGCCTGCCGGTGCGACGCCGAGCGTATCGGCGACGTACTGCGTGCCCTCGTCGAGGGTACGGGCGGAAATCACGAGATGGTCGAGATGGAGCGAATGGGCAGTCATGGCGGATCGGGAAAGCGGTTTCTGCGGTAAGCCGGAACGCGCGCTGGGTGCGGCAGCAGCCTGGCCGGGGTCGTAAGCATAACCGTTTGCCGGGTCGGCGGGCCAGACGGATGGCGTTTGGGCTGGTCTTGCCCGAGCCTGGCCGTGTGCGGTGCATAGCGCCTGGGCCGCTTCGTCATCCGCTGCTTATCTTGAATGTAGCGTTCAATGTAGCGGCGCAGACCAGCACAGTAACGGTACAATCGACTCGATACCGTTCGGTACAGTTGGAGCCCGTCATGTCCGTCCCGCTTGCCCAGATTCCCACCCCGCACGACACGGCGTCGCTGACGCTGGTGGAGCAGCTCGTCCAGTGGGCGCGCCGCCGCATCGAGGAGCGCGTGTTCCGTCCCGGCATGCGCATGCCGTCGATCCGCAAGCTGGCGCTGGACAAGGGCGTCTCGCGCTTCACCGTGGTCGAATCGTACGAGCGGCTGGTGGCGCAGGGCTACCTGGAGTCGCGGCGCGGTTCCGGGTTTTATGTGCGCGAACGATTGGGCGGTGCGCCAACGGCTGAGATCCGCACCATTGCCGCGGCGGCGCCCGCGCCGGCCACGATCGACGTCGTCTGGCTGTTGCGCAATATGCTGCATACGGGCGCGCGCCCCGAGCGCAGCCCCGGACTGGGCTACCTGCCGGGCCGCTGGCTCGACGGCGATCTGATCACCAGCGCGCTGCGCACGCTGGGCCGGCAAAGCGGTGCGCAGATGCTCGGCATCGGCACGCCGCAGGGCTTTTTGCCGCTGCGCCAACAGTTGCAGACGCGGCTTGAGGAGCTGGAAATCGGCGCTTCGCCGGATCAGATCGTGATGGTCTCCGGCATTACCCAGGCGATCGACCTGATTTCACGCATCTATGTGAAGCCGGGCGATGCGGTGATCGTCGGCGATCCGGCCTGGTTTCAGATGTTCGGGCGTTTTGCGTCGCAGGGCGCGCACCTGGTCGGCATGCCCTATACGCCGGACGGGCCGGACCTCGACGCGCTCGAGTCGCTGGTGCAGACGTGGCGGCCGAAAATGCTGGTGATCAATTCGGTACTGCAGAACCCCACCGGCACATCGCTCACGGCCGCGCAGGCGTTCCGCATTCTGCGTCTCGCCGAGGCCTACGATTTCATCGTCGTCGAAGATGATATTTACGGCGATCTCTGCCCGCCGAGCTATCCCGGCACGCGGCTCGCGAGTCTCGACCAGTTGAAGCGCGTGATCTACCTCGGCAGCTTTTCGAAGACGCTCGCGCCGAATCTGCGCGTGGGTTTTATCGCTTGCGCGCCGGAGGTGGCCACGGCCGTCAGCGATCAGAAAATGCTGGTCGGCATGACGAGCCCCGAACTGAACGAGCGCGTGCTCTACAAGATTCTCACCGAGGGCCACTATCGCCGGCATGTCGAGCGGCTGCGCGCGCGGCTCGACGGCGTGCGCGAAAAATCCGTGCGAATGCTCGAGAAGACCGGCCTGAAGCTGTTCCTGACGCCCACGGCGGGCATGTTCCTGTGGGCCGACACGGGTGTCGATGCGAGCGCGCTCGCGGCCGCCGGCCACGAAGACGGGTTTTTGCTGACGCCTGGCAGTCTGTTTTCTCCGCAGCAATCGCCGACCACGTGGATGCGCTTCAATATTGCCAACTGCGGCGATCCTGAACTGGCGACGTTCCTGTGCCGCTATCTGGACAGCGTCGCGCGGCGTGCCTCTTGAAACCGCGCCGGCTCGCCCCAATTTACGCCGGCAATGTTCAATCCCATTCGTATCCGTAACAGAGAGGAAGTCCGACCATGGCACAAGAAACCATGAGCTTTCAGGCAGAAGTCAAACAACTTCTGCACCTGATGATCCATTCGCTGTACAGCAACAAGGAAATCTTTCTGCGCGAGCTGATTTCGAACGCGTCAGACGCGGCCGACAAGCTGCGCTTCGAAGCGATCGAAAACAGTGCGTTGTACGAAAACGATTCGAATCTGCGGATTCGCGTGTCGTACGACAAGGCCGCGCGCACCATCACGCTCGACGACAACGGCATCGGCATGAGCCGCGACGAAGCGATCGCCAACCTCGGCACCATCGCGCGCTCCGGCACCAAGGAATTCTTCGGCAAGCTCTCCGGCGATCAGCAGAAAGATGCGGCGCTGATCGGCCAGTTCGGCGTGGGTTTTTACTCGGGCTTTATCGTCGCGGACAAGATCACGGTGGAAACGCGCCGTGCCGGCTTGCCGGCCTCGGAAGGCGTGCGCTGGGAAAGCGCGGGTGAGGGCGATTTCGCGGTCGAGCAGATCGAGCGCGCCGCGCGCGGCACGACCATCACGCTGCATCTGCGTGCCGATGAAGACGAGCTGCTGTCGTCGCATCGTCTGAAGTCGATCATTCAGAAGTACTCGGACCACGTCGCGCTGCCCATCCTGATGGCGAAGGAAGAATGGGACGCCGAAAAGAGCGAGATGGTCACGAAGGACGAAGACGAGACCGTCAACCAGGCAAGCGCGCTGTGGACCCGTGCAAAGAACGACATCACTGAAGAGCAGTACAAGCAGTTCTATCAGCATCTGTCGCACGATCATCAGGATCCGCTGACGTGGACGCATAACCGCGTCGAAGGCCGCAGCGAATACACGCAACTGCTGTATGTGCCCACGCACGCGCCGTTCGACATGTTCAATCGCGATCATCGCGGCGGCCTGAAGCTGTACGTGAAGCGCGTGTTCATCATGGACGACGCCGAACAACTGCTGCCCGCGTATCTGCGCTTCGTGAAGGGTGTGGTCGATTCGGCTGATTTGCCGCTGAACGTGTCGCGTGAAATCCTCCAGGAAAGCCGCGATGTCAAGGCGATCCGCGAAGGGGTGACCAAGCGGTCGCTGTCGATGCTCGAGGAATTGGCGAATTCGGACAACGATGCCGATAAGGAAAAGTACGCCGGTTTCTGGAAGGAGTTCGGCCAGGTGCTGAAGGAAGGCATTGGCGAAGACTTCGCCAATCGCGAGCGTATTGCAAAGCTGGTGCGTTTTGCCTCTACGCACACGGAGACGCCGGAGCAAACGGTGTCGCTCGCCGATTATGTTTCGCGCATGAAGCCCGAGCAAACGAAGATCTGTTACGTCACGGCTGACACGTGGCAAGCCGCGAAGAATAGCCCGCATCTGGAAGTGTTCCGCAAGAAGGGCGTGGAAGTGCTGCTGCTGACGGATCGTGTCGATGAATGGATGTTGTCGTTCTTCAACGAATTCGATGGCAAGCCGCTGCAAAGCGTGGCCCGCGGCGACCTGGATCTTGGCGCGCTGAACGACGAGGAAAAGCAGGCGCAGGAGAAGGTCGGCGAAGAGTT
>NZ_JAXDPY010000610.1:0-4622 GCF_034668105.1 Paraburkholderia sp.
AGAAGGCTTACTTCGACGCGCTGCAGATTCCGTCGGTGGCTTACACCGATCCGGAAGTGGCGTGGGCCGGCAAGACGGAAGACCAGCTGAAGGCCGCGGGCATCAAGTACGGTAAGGCCGTGTTCCCGTGGGCAGCTTCGGGTCGCGCCATCGCCAACGGCCGCGATGAAGGCTTCACCAAGCTCCTGTTCGACGAAGAAACGCATCGCGTGATCGGCGGCGGGATTGTCGGTCTGAATGCGGGCGATCTGATCAGCGAGGTGTGTCTCGCAATCGAAATGGGTGCGGACGCAACGGATATCGGTAAGACGATTCACCCGCACCCGACGCTGGGTGAATCGATTGGCATGGCCGCCGAGTTGTACGAAGGCGTCTGCACAGACTTGCCGCCGCAGAAAAAGAAGTAAATGCCGCCAGACCCACCTGCATGCAGGTGGGTTGCTGGATGCAGAAACAAAAAACGGCGCGCCCCGCAAAGGGCGCGCCGTTTTTCTATTGCAGCAGGCAGCGTAGAACGTCTGTCGTGACGTGGCGCATGAAACATGCGTTGCGCACTTCTTGCAGCGGGAAAAAAAATCCCGGCCTTTCGCCGGGCAAACGATACGCTATTTCAACGTATCGGAGCGTTCGGCCAGGGTCAACCGTGTAAGCGGCAACGGCGCGACGCTGTTGCTTGCAATAACGCCGGCCCAGCCTGAAGGCGGGCCGGCGTGACATGCATGCGGCTTGAAACCTAGACGGCCTTCTTTGCCGAGCGCGATGCTTGTGCAGCGGCTTGCGATGCTGCCTTCGATGCGGCCGTTGCGGCTGCATTGAAGTTGCTTTCGGCGATTTCAACAGCTTGCTTGGTGGCCTTGTGGACCGTTTCGTACGTGGTGTTGGCGGCGGTGATAGCCGACTTCATCACGGCGACAGCGGTTTCCGAACCGGCCGGGGCATTCTTCGCAACGTTTTCGACGAGCGATTGGACCTTGCGGTTTTGCTCTTCGAATTGGGCTTCCGCGACGCGGGTGAATTCGCCTTGCGTTGCCGAAACGATTTCGTACACGTGACGGCCATACGACAGCGCCTTTTCAGCCACCGGCTGGGCGAGGCTTGCTTGCAGTGCCAGCAATTCCTGCGCGTCTTTCACCGACAGGGCGCGCTGGGCATTTTCCTGACTTTCCGCGAGCGTCGATTTCACGACTTGCAGGTTCAGTTCAACCAGCTTTTCGACGCCTTCGAATGCTTTGGTCGTCAGGCCGAACAGCGTTTCAAAGTTGGCTTTCTGGGCTGCAGCGAATTGCTCAGGGGTCAGCAGAGTCATGGTTTACGCTCCTGGATTGCGGCCTGTCTGTGCGGACCGCATTGGGTTGGTGGCAAGACGATTTAGGATCGTCTGCCCGGGCCGCGACGTTTTGTGCATCGCAGCAATGGTTCCCATTTTAGGATGGCCGCAACGAATGTCAAGTGCTTTTTGTGCGTCGCACAATGTCGAGAATTTACTGATAAAACAACGTGTTATGCAGTAGGCATGACATTAATAAGATACAGGTCAGATTAACCGTTGCACCAGATCGGTGCGTTAGAAGACAGCATTTTTTGCCGGTTCAATCGGCGAGTCTGATCGTCGGCGGGAAGGGCTGCGTCAGATACATCGCTTTGAATGTCGGAAAAACTCAGGTTGTGGCGGATCCGCTGTAAACCATAAAGTGTCACGGAACGTTAATCTTGCATGCCGGTCGAATGCGCGTTGGCGTTCTGCAGTAGACGTTTAACAACTGCGGCGAGGCGCCTGCGACGTCCGGCCTGAAACGTCATGCTGGCAAGGCTGTCCCCGCCTGCGCTCTGACCGTATTTCCCCTGATCAAGATTGTTTCGAAGTTGCCGTTATGCTGAAAGAATCATCTCGATTCCGGCCTGTAGCGACAACGGCGAGGCAAACCATGCAGGCGATCGTCTTTTTCGATCGAAGCGCGGCACTTATTTGTGTTTTTGCGATCGGAGCTTACAAGCCGGTTTAAGGAGCGCGTATAAGTGCTTCAAATTGCTAATTTTTCGTTGTTTTACTACACTTGCGGAAACCTCTCGCCGCTCCCTACCGAACACCCATGAAAACCGACATGCTTTCGTCGCTAAAAGTGATCCACGGCGCGGCCCGCAGCACCGCTCTGTCGGTGGCCGCCTCCATGGTCATCGCAGCGGCGTTCGCCGCGCCCGCGTGCAGTTTTGCTGCCACGCCCGACGCACCTGTAAAAACCTCCAAACACGCGAAAGCAGCCAAAAAGCCGGCCGCGGCCACCGCCGACAAGGTGTCGAGCAAGAAGGCCGGCAAAGTCGCGACTGCGAAGACCGTCGCCGCAGCGGACGACGCGCCGCGTGCGGGCGTCAAGCGCAAGCGCGTGACGTACACCTCGAACGGTCGCCATCACTCGGTGGTGCGCCGCGTCGCGTACGAACCGCGTCCGCCTTCGGTCGGCCAGGCGTTTGGTCTGCACGAAACGCCGGACGCGCTGATGCTGCGTTCAAGCGTTGCCTACGTGATCGACCAGAACTCCGGCGAAGCGCTATTCGACAAGAACTCGCGCGCCGTGGTGCCGATCGCCTCGATCACCAAACTGATGACCTCGATGGTCGTGCTCGATTCGAAAGAGCCGATGACCGACCAGATCGAAGTCACGGATGAAGATCGCGATTACGAGAAAAACACCGGCTCGCGGTTGTCGGTGGGCTCGGTACTCTCGCGTGAAGACATGCTGCACATCGCGCTGATGGCTTCGGAAAACCGTGCCGCCGCCGCACTGTCGCGTTATTTCCCGGGCGGCCGTCCGGCGTTCCTCGCGGCCATGAACGCGAAGGCCAAGCAACTCGGCATGACCGACACGCACTTTGAAAACCCCACGGGTCTGACGAGCCAGAACGTGTCGAGCGCACGCGACCTCGTGAAGATGGTCAATGCGGCGTATCAATATCCGCTGATCCGTAAGTTCTCGACCGATCACAGCTATGAGGTGTACACCGGCAAGCGTTCGCTGGCGTACAACAGCACGAATGCGCTGGTGCGCAACCCGACGTGGGACATCGGTCTGCAAAAGACCGGCTTCATCAACGAAGCGGGCGAGTGTCTCGTGATGCAGGCGACCATCCATGGCCGCCCGATGATCATGGTGCTGCTCGACTCGTCGGGTAAATACTCGCGCTTTGCGGACGCGACGCGTCTGCGTACTTGGCTAGATAACGGTGGCGATCAAACGCGCATCACCAGTGCGGATGCCGGCGGCCCGGGCACCTGAAATTGCCCTGGGGTGCCGCAGTGGCCGGTTCTCGGACCGGCCCAAAAAAAGCCTCGCATTTTGCGAGGCTTTTTTCATTGAGCCGCTGAGAACAGCTATCTGCTTACACGTGCTGCGAGTGCGCATGCTCCTGCGGTGTCTGCGGGCGGTATCCGAGCGACTCGGAAATCAGCAAGGCCGTTTGGCTGACCTGTCCCAGCCACGAGTCCTGCAAGCGATCCGCCGGGGCGGACAGCGACAGCCCCGCGACCAGTTTGCCGGTGTCGTCGTAAATCCCGGCTGCGATACAGCGCACGCCCAGTTCCAGCTCTTCGTTGTCGCGCGCGCAGGCCTGTTGCCGCACATGCGATAGCTCCCGTTCGAGCTTGGTCAGATCGGTGATGCTGTTCTGCGTGTGCCCGGACAGACCGGTGCGCGTGGCGTAGGCCCGCACGCGGGTCGATTCGTCAGCGGCGAGAAAGAGCTTGCCTACCGAAGTCAGATGCAGCGGCGCCCGCCCGCCAATCGCTCGCACCACCTGCATGCCGGAGCGTTCCGAATAGGCGCGCTCGATATAGACGATCTCGTCGCCCTGCCGCACCGACAGGTTCACTGTCTGCCCGGTCTGGCGGTGCAATTCGCGCATCGGCGTGAGCGCCGCGTCGCGTACCGACAGGCGCGCCTTCACCAGATTGCCTAATTCGAGCAGGCGCATACCGAGACGGTAAGTGCCGGGATCCGACCGGTCGACCAGCCGGCACATCACCATATCGTTCAGGATGCGGTGCGCGGTGGACGGGTGCAGCTCCGTGCGGATGGCGAGTTCTTTCAGGCTGACCGGGTCGCTATGCGCAGCGAGGGCATCGAGCAGGCGCATCATGCGTTCGATCACCTGGATCGAAGTTTTGGGATCCGGGTTCGTATCGCTCATGGGGAGGAATCGGTTGACGCGTCAAACAGCGGAAATTGATTGTATCCCGTATTGTGAAAAGAAGGAACGCGGGTGGAACGCCTATTCCAATTTGGCGTGGCATTCGTCCTATGCCTTCCGGACGTTGGTATTGTGCGGCAAACAGCGGATAATCAGGGACGTTTTCCCGAAGGAGGGCTCATGCGAGTCGGATTGTTCGTCACCTGCCTGATCGACCTGATGCGTCCGGAGATCGGTTTTTCGGTCATCAAGCTGATCGAAGGCGCCGGTTTCGAGGTGGTGGTGCCACCCGCGCAGACCTGTTGCGGGCAGCCCGCGTACAACTCGGGCGAACGGCGCATCGCGCGCGACCTGGCCGAGAAAACCTTGCGCGAGTTCGAACAGTTCGACTACGTCGTGGTGCCGTCCGGCTCGTGCGGCGGCATGATCCGCGCGCATTA
>NZ_JAXDPY010000611.1:0-3242 GCF_034668105.1 Paraburkholderia sp.
CGGCATCGTGACGCCTATCGTGATCGGCTACCGCGTCGCGAAGACCGGCTCGTTCAACGGCGCGCTGGTTTTCGTCGGCCTGAATGCGCTGCTGACGGTGTTCAGCTACCTCGTAATCGTGAAAGACATCAAGCGGGTCGAACTGCGCCAAAGCTAACCAAAGGGCAGTTAAAAGAGGTTGTTTAAGGGGCAGTTATCGTACTTCCACGGCCCGCCAGTGAATCAACGCTGCCGGTCCGCCAGGCGCCTGAGACTGGCATCGAGGCCAGGGCTCGCGCCGATTTCGAAAATGATTTGGCGTTTATATAATCAGTCGTCAGACGACGGTATAATGAATCGCAGGAAGTATCTGCAACTATCTGATTTAAGGGGCGTTTTCGATGGCTACACCACTGGCATCCGCGGTACCGCCACGACGCGCGCGCAATCTTGCCGAGTTTGTCGTCAGCTACGTCACCGACCAAATTGCGACTAACGCCTTGAAACCAGGCGACAAACTGCCGACCGAATCGCAGCTGATGGTCACGCTGAGCGTGAGCCGCACCGTCATCCGCGAGGCAATTTCGCGCCTGCAGGCCGGCAAGATCATTGAGACTCGCCACGGCATCGGCAGCTTCGTGCTGGAACCGCAGCGCGAAAAGCTCGGTATCGACATGGTGCCCGCCACCACCCTGCGCGACGTGCTGTCCATCCTCGAACTGCGCATCAGCCTCGAAACGGAATGCGCGGGTCTCGCGGCTCAACGGGCCAAACCGGACGACCTCGCGCGCATGCGCACCGCGCTCGACGCGATCGAAGCCACCCGCCACAACGGCCTCGATAGCGTCGACGCCGACCTGCAGTTCCATATCTCGGTCGCGCGAGCAACGGGCAACCGCTATTTCGTCGACATCCTCACGCAAATGGGCAGCGCACTGATTCCGCGCAACCGGCTCGATTCGGCGGGGATCGCGCATGCGGAGCCGGACGCGTATCTGTCGCTCGTCAATCTGGAGCACGAAAGCATTCTCGAGGCGATCACGCGGCACGACGCGGAAGGCGCGCGCGCGGCGATGCGCATGCACCTGTCCAATAGCCGCGAGCGGCTGCGGCGCGCGAACGAAGCCGCTGAAATGAATAGCTAGCGGCGAATAGCCGGCGCCTGAAGTGGATCGCTGATCCCTGGCGCTGAGCAGCCGCTGATTCATTACGCGAAGCAGCCGCTGATTCATCACGCTGGACGCAAAAATGGCCGGGATATCCCGGCCATTTTTTATTTCACGCGGCGCCCAGTTGCGCGCCGCTCAAGCACCGCTCATGCAGCGCTTAGCTGCGCGTAATCTCGCCATCGCGACGACGCCACAGGTCCAGCGGATTGCTGTCCGCCAGCGCCTGCGGCAGCAGATCGGCCGGGAAATCCTGATAGCACACCGGACGCAGGAAACGCTCGATCGAGGTCGTGCCCACCGACGTCGCCCGGCTATCGGCGGTGGCCGGGAACGGCCCGCCGTGCACCATTGCATGCGAAACCTCGACGCCGGTCGGGAAACCATTGACCAGAATCCGCCCGGCCTTGCGCTCGAGGATCGGCACCATCTTCTTCGCCGCCGCCAGATCCGCGCTGTCCATCTGCAACGTCGCGGTCAGCTGACCGTCAAAGTGCTCGGCGACCGCGAGCATTTCCTGCTCGTCCTTGCAACGCACGATGGTCGACGCGGGTCCGAACACTTCGTCCTCCAGCGCCGGCGTAGCCAGGAAGGTCTGCGCATCGGTCACGAACAAAGCCGCGCGCGCTTGCGTGGGGCCCGTCGCGCCAACACCCTGGGCCACGGTTTCGACGCCCTTGGTCGCCGCCAGTTTGCCCTCGCCGTCTTCATAGGCGGCGTGGATGCCGGCGGTCAGCATGGTTTGGGCCGGCTTGCCGCTCAGCGCCTCGGACGCCGTTGCAACGAAGCCTTTGAGCGCGTCGCTATCGACCGCGATCGCGAGCCCCGGGTTGGTACAGAACTGTCCCGCGCCGAGCACCAGCGAATCGACGAAGCCGCGCGCGATGCTCTCGCCGCGTTGCGACACCGCATTCGACAGCAGGAACACCGGGTTGATGCTGCTCATTTCCGCATACACTGGAATCGGTTCGGCACGGGCGGCCGCCACGCGCATCAGCGACGTGCCGCCTGCGCGCGAACCCGTGAAACCGACCGCCTTGATCGCCGGATGCGCGACCAGTGCTTCCCCGACCGAATTGCCGGCGCCGACGATCATCGAGAACACGCCTTCCGGCAGCTCCATCTCCTGCGCGGCCTGCTGAATTGCACGGCCGACCATTTCCGAGGTGCCCAGATGCGCGCGATGCGCCTTCACCACGACCGGACAGCCCGCCGCCAGCGCCGCGGCGGTGTCGCCGCCGGCCACCGAAAACGCGAGCGGGAAATTGCTGGCGCCGAACACCGCGACCGGCCCCAGCGGAATCTTTTGCATCCGCAGGTCGGAACGCGGCAGCGGCTTGCGCTCGGGCAACGGCGAATCGAGCGTTGCCGTGAGCCATTGGCCCGCGCGTACGACTTGCGCGAACAGTTTGAGCTGCCCGGTCGTACGGCCGCGCTCGCCTTCGAGGCGCGCCTTCGGCAGGCCGGACTCTTCGTGCGCGCGTTGGATCAGCGCGTCGCCGAGCGCTGTGATGCCGTCCGCGATACGCTCGAGAAACTCGGCGCGCACCGTGAGCGGCAGCGCGCGATACGGGTCGAACGCTTTCTGGGCGAGCTCGCAGGCGAGCTCGACGTGCGCCACCGAGCCGCTGCCGAACACCGGCTCGGCGATCTCGGATCCCGTGGCGGGATTGAATGCACGCAGTGGTTTTTCCTCGCCGCGCACCGCTTTGCGACCGATCAGCATTTCGCCGGTGATAGACATTTCGCTTTCCTTGAATGGACGTCCCCGATATAGGTCATCCTACAACACCGGAAGATCCTCGGCAACCTGCAACCCCTACTCAAAGAGGAATTCGGGTTTACGTGCCCGTTACAACCTACAGTGCCGATGCTACTCTGCGTTAGATGTACGACGACCTATAACAACCAGTTCAGCCACCGCAGCTTGCCCGGATAACCCAGTTCCAGGAGACATCCTCATGACAGCCGCCACGCCATATCAGCCTTTACCCAATAGCTTTCGCCGCGCCGTCCGCGGCGGCGAAACCCTGATCGGCTGCTGGGTTTCGCTGGCCAGTCCGATCGCCACCGAACTGCTCGGCGCCGTCGGCTTCG
>NZ_JAXDPY010000612.1:0-3925 GCF_034668105.1 Paraburkholderia sp.
CCCCCACCCGCCGAAGGCAAAAAAAACCCCGCTGCGATGATCATCCGCCCACACCTCAATTGGTTCCGCATGCTGTTAGCCTGGCGAGGCTCCGTCCTCCCGCAACTGCTGCCGCGACTATCCCTGATCTTCTGCATCGCGATTGTCGCCGTGGCGGCACACGACCACCTGCTCCCGGTCTCGCTCAACCTCAACAGCACCGCCCCATTCTCATTGATAGGCATAGCGTTGGCGGTCTTTCTCGGCTTCCGCAACAACGCCAGCTACGACCGTTGGTGGGAAGCCCGCAAACTATGGGGCCAATTGCTCAACGAATCGCGCTCGCTCACCCGCCAGGCGCTCACGCTGCAAAACAAACAGCTGCCGAACGAAGACATCAAGGAGTTCGTCACCGCGCTCTGCGCCCTTCCCCATGCTCTGCGCCACCAGCTTCGCAAGAGCGACCCGCAGGCGGACCTCGCGGCGCGCCTGCCCAAGCCGCTTTTCGATCGCGTCATGGCATCGCGCTACAAACCGGCGACACTCCTGCTGTCTCTCGGCGAATGGGTGCAGCGTCACGCTCAAACAGGCGCGATCGATCCCATGGCGGTACTCGCTTTCGATCGGAATCTGAATGGTCTATCCGACGTCATCGGCGGCTGCGAACGCATCGTATCGACGCCGCTGCCCTTCGCCTACTCGGTAATGATTCACCGCACGGTGTACTTCTTCTGCGCGTCCCTGCCGTTCGGGCTGGTCGAAAGCATCGGTATGTTTACGCCGGTTTTCGCCGTGTTCGTGGCGTACACCTTCATGGCGCACGAGGCGATCGCCTCGCAGCTCGAAGAACCCTTCGGCACCGACGACAACGACCTCGCGCTCAATACGATGTCGCTCTTTATCGAAGACGCGATGCGCGACCTCCTCGGCGAGCCCGCTTTGGAAATGCCCAAGCCCCAAGGGGAAGAAGCTTACATACTCAATTGATGACGTCGCGGCGCATGCGCGGCCGCGTGATCAGAGAAGAATAGATGCTGCCAGCCAGGCTGGTCCACCACACGTACCGTTGAGCGCCAAGGCCCATTCGTTGTCGACGGGCCGACAACCGTCAGTCGTTGCCGACCGTTTCCGACAAGCGCTTGAGCGTCGCCACCCGCGCACCGATGATATCGATGCGGCCGCGTTCGTCGATCAATGGCGTGGTGGCGTCGAGATACGCGGTCCAGGCCTTCTGCGCGCGCGCGAGCGTCGGGCGCGAACGCGTCGGCATCTTCGCTTGCAAGCGGCGGTAATAGCGGTTCAGATCGAACATCGCGTGTTCGCATTGCGCGTCCGCGCTACAGGCGCGCGAACGCCGCGGCGGGTCCCCGCCGGCGCTGATCCTGGCCGCGGCGCTGCGCAGCGCCAGGGCGCGATCACGCACCGGCTGCAATTGCATATCGGCTTCGGCCAGCACATACATCGTGCCGCGCGTCGTCGCGAACACAGCCGCCAGCAACTGCCTCTCGACATCGCGCGAGGCCTGCCAGCTCGCCTGGCTCTTTTCCCATGGCTTACGTTGCGCCTGCGGCAACTTCGTCAGAAGCTGCTGCCATGCGCTGTCCAACGCGGCCCGCCAGCCGATCCGCGCGTTGTCCATGCACTGCACCTGCCCCACCGTCGACGACATATCGCTGCGCGCAAGACAGCTGCGCATCGACGCGTCGATCGGATCGGCGGCGGCGACTTCGGCATGCGCAGCTAGCGGCGCGAAGGCGAGGCCCGCCGCCGCCATCGCCGACGTCAAGGCGAGCGCGCCAAACGCGCGCCGCCGGCCGTCAGCACCCAACAGAGACTTCACCATCCACATCGTCAGGCGCGCACGCAATCGACGAAATATTCGATGCGCCCGTTAATGGTCTCGCCGACCAGCCCGTGGATATCCGTGTGGAAACCCGGGAAGCGTTCGTTGAACTCGCGCGCGAACCGCAGGTAGTTGACGATGGTCTTGTTGAAGCGCTCGCCCGGAATCAGCAGCGGAATGCCCGGCGGATACGGCGTCAACAGAATCGACGTGACACGGCCTTCGAGTTCGTCGATCGGTACCCGGTCGATTTCGCGATGGGCCAGCTTGGCGAATGCATCCGACGGCTTCATGGCAGGCTCCATGCTCGACAGGTACATCTCGGTCGTCAGGCGCGCAATGTCGTTCGCGCGGTAGACGCTGTGGATCTGCTCGCACAGATCGCGCAGGCCGACGCGCTCGTACATCGGATGATGCGAGACAAACTCGGGCAGCACGCGCCACAGCGGCTGGTTGTTGTCGTAGTCGTCCTTGAACTGCTGGAGTTCGGTGACCATCGAATTCCAGCGGCCCTTGGTGATGCCGATCGTGAACATGATGAAGAACGAATACAGCCCGGTCTTCTCGACGATGATGCCGTGCTCGGCCAGATACTTCGTGACGATCGCGGCCGGAATGCCGGACTCGCCGAAGCCGCCGTCCATATCCAGACCCGGCGTGACGATGGTCGCCTTGATCGGGTCGAGCATGTTGAAGCCTTCGGCGAGCGGGCCGAAACCGTGCCACGCATCGTTCGGGCGCAGCATCCAGTCTTCGCGCGAACCGATCCCTTCTTCCGCGAACTGGTCCGGGCCCCACACCTTGAAGAACCAGTCGTCGCCGTATTCGGCGTCGACCTTGGTCATCGCGCGGCGGAAATCCAACGCTTCCGCGATCGACTCCTCGACCAGCGCGGTGCCGCCCGGCGCTTCCATCATCGCCGCAGCCACGTCGCACGAGGCGATGATCGCGTACTGCGGGCTCGTTGACGTATGCATCAGATACGCTTCGTTAAAGCGATGCTTATCGAAGCGGCTGTTCTTCGAGTCCTGCACGACGATCTGCGAAGCCTGCGAAATGCCGGCCAGCAGCTTGTGCGTGGAGTGCGTGGCGAACACCATCGCGCCGATACGCGGACGGCCCGCGCCGATCGCGTGCATGTCCTGATAGAACTCGTGGAACTCGGCGTGCGGCAGCCACGCTTCGTCGAAATGCAGCGTGTCGAGCCAGTCGCCGAGCATTTCCTTGATCATCTCGACGTTGTAGATCACGCCGTCATAGGTGCTCTGCGTGATCGTCAGAATCCGCGGCTTCAGATCCGGGTTTTTGGCGAGCGCTTCGCGGGCGAACGGGTTCGCGAGGATCTTCTTCTTGATGTTTTCCGGTTCGAATTCGCTGCGCGGAATCGGACCGATGATGCCGAAGTTGTTACGCGTGGGCGTGAGGAACACCGGAATCGCGCCGGTCATCGTGATCGCGTGCAGGATCGACTTGTGGCAGTTGCGGTCGACCAGCACGATGTCGCCAGGCGCCACCGTGCCATGCCAGACGATCTTGTTCGAGGTCGAGGTGCCGTTCGTCACGAAGAACACGTGGTCGGCGCTGAAGATGCGCGCCGCGTTGCGCTCCGAGGCCGCGATCGGACCGGTATGGTCGAGCAGCTGACCGAGTTCGTCGACGGCATTACACACGTCCGCCCGCAACATGTTCTCGCCGAAGAACTGATGGAACATCTGGCCAAGCGGGCTCTTCAGGAATGCAACGCCGCCCGAGTGCCCCGGGCAATGCCACGAGTAGGAGCCTTCATCGGCGTACTGCACCAGCTCCTTGAAGAACGGCGGCGCGAGCGAATCCAGATACACCTTGGTCTCGCGGATGATGTGGCGCGCGACGAACTCCGGCGTGTCCTCGAACATGTGGATGAAGCCGTGCAGCTCGCGCAGGATGTCGTTCGGCAGATGGCGCGAAGTGCGCGTTTCCCCGTACAGGAAGATCGGAATATCGGCATTGCGGCGGCGCACTTCCGTCACGAATGCGCGCAGCGCGACGATCGCCGCCGCGAGCTCCGGCGTTTCGCCTTCCACCACGACGTTCTCGAAGTAGGGCAGCAGTTCGTCGTCGTCG
>NZ_JAXDPY010000613.1:0-8344 GCF_034668105.1 Paraburkholderia sp.
TAGGCGCCGCGATGGTGGTAGACCACGCCCTTTGGATCGCCCGTCGTGCCGGAAGTGTAGTTCAGCGCGATGGCGTCCCACTCATCGGCTGGCAGGGTCCAAGCGAATTCAGGGTTGCCGGATTGCAGGAACGCTTCGTAGTCGGTCGCGCGGATGAACTTGTCGGCGTCGGCGGGCATTGCGTCCGCCACGCTGATCACGCGTAACTCGGGGAATTCCAGCGCCGCGCGGTGCGCCAGCTCGCTGTACTCCGTGTCGACGATCAACGCCTTGGCTTCGCCATGCCGCAGCATGAACAGCAGCGACGAGACGTCGAGCCGCGTGTTCAGCGTGTTGAGCACCGCGCCGGCCATTGGCACGCCGAAATGCGCTTCTATCATCGGAGGAATGTTCGGCAGCAAGGCCGCAACCGTGTCGCCACGTTCGATGCCGGCCTGTCGCAACGCGCCGGCCAAACGTCGAGCGCGTTCATAGGTTTCGCGCCAGTTACGGCGAATCTCCCCATGCACGACCGCCAGCCGCTCACCGTAGACTTCCGCTGCGCGTACGATGAAATCGATGGGTGTCAGCGGGACATAATTGGCCTCGCGCCGTTCAAGGCCTTCTTCGAACATGTGCTTCATCGTTGTCTCCTGAGGCGCAGGCGGCGCCGTCGCTTTTTCTGATTGATTTCTGATTGATTGATGCACTAACCTGGCAACCGCCATGGTGAACCGTCTGTGATTCAAATGACAGCGTGGCGCGCCCTGGCGCTCATCGGCGCGCTGGGGGGTGGCCATCAGCTTGCCGTGGTTTCCCGCGATTTTCTACAGATTTGGTTCAACTTTTCCCCGATTTTCCCCGATGTTTCCCGCTTTTCAGCGGTCGCCCAATACCGGAGGCTCGCGCCCAGCCAGGAATTTCGGATGCCGGAATAAAGAATCCGGCGCAATGGCCGTTATGTCGCCTATGCAACGGAGATTGCAGCCCTCCCTATTCCAAGTCCAACGTATTGCCGAAGCCGACAATGAACCGTCTGACACTGAAACAGAAATTGTGGGTGCCGATACTGCTTTGCTGGGCGGCGCTCCTGATCATTACCGCCGTGAACGCGTTCGACGCGCGAAACGCCCAAATGGACGCACGTCGCGCGGATCTGGCCGACGTCATCGACATGGCGGCATCGATCGTCGCGGACTACGCGAAACAGGCCGACGCGGGCAAACTCACGGTCGACGAGGCCAAACAGCAGGCCATCGCCCGCATCAACGCGCAGCGTTATGGCACGTCGGGCTACGTGACGATCGTGCGCGGCGATTCGGTGATGGTCGCTCATCCGATGAGCCCGAATCTGAACGGCAAGGACATGAGCGGCTTTCGCGACGCCAGGGGCAACGCGCTGTATCACGACATCGCGCAGGCAGGCGGTTCGGCGGGCGGCTCGGGCTATCTGCGCTACTGGTGGCCGAAACCCGGCGAGACGGCACCGAGCGAAAAGATCGGCTATGTGAAACGCTTCGTTCCGTGGAACTGGGACTTTATCGCCGGCGCGTATATGGACGACATCCAGGCGCAGTTCTACGCCACGCTCGAGCGCTCGGCCGGTATGTTGCTGCTGCTGGGGGCGCTGGCGTCGTTCGTGGCCTCGCGCGTGGTGCGCAACGTATCGCGTTCGATCGGCGGAGAGCCTTCCGCGGCGGCGGCGATTGCAATGCAGATCGCACGCGGCGATCTCGCCACTCACATCGATCTGCGTCGCGACGACACGTCGAGCCTGCTGTTCTCGCTGCACGAGATGCGCAATCAACTCGCCGCGACGGTTGGGCGCATCAAGACATCCGCGGAGACGATCACGGTCGCCTCGAAAGAGATTGCCGCGGGCAACCTGGATCTGTCGAGCCGCACCGAGGAGCAGGCGGCTTCGTTGCAGCAGACGGCCGCCACCATGGACGAGCTCACCAAGACTGTCACGCAGAATGCCGACAACGCGGCCACCGCCTCGGAACTGGCTACCGATGCGTCGGCGATCGCCGCGCGTGGCGGCCAGGTTGTGAACGATGTCGTCGAGAAAATGGCCGGTATCACCGATAGTTCGCGCAAGATCGGCGAGATCATCAGCGTGATCGAAGGCATCGCGTTCCAGACCAATATCCTGGCGCTGAACGCCGCGGTGGAAGCCGCGCGCGCTGGCGAGGAAGGCCGCGGCTTCGCCGTCGTCGCGGGCGAAGTGCGCAATCTCGCGCAGCGCAGCGCGACGGCGGCCAAGGAGATCAAGGTGCTGATCGATCAGTCGGTCGCGCAGGTCGGTGAAGGATCGACGCTGGCAGGCAAGGCCGGCAGCACGATCGGCGAGGTGGTCGACGCGGTGCGCCGCGTGACGGCCATCATGAACGAGATTTCGGCGGCTTCGAAGGAACAGAGTTCAGGTATCGGCGAAGTCAATCTCGCGATCCGCCAGATGGATGACGTGACGCAGCGCAATGCCGCGTTAGTCGAGCAGGCAGCGGCTGCGGCAGGTTCGCTCGACGAGCAGACCGAACGTCTACGAAATACGGTTGCGGTGTTCAAGGTCGAGCAACATGCGTGATCGAGCCGCGCGTTCATGCTGACGATTAACCTGGTCGACTGGTTCAGTGGACTAATGTAGCCGAATAGAAAATGCCGTCATCCGATTGCGGGGTGACGGCGTTTTTGTTTGCCATGCCTGCTATACCGTGCGCACGTCGCGCCTGCGAGAGAAAGGCCGCATCAACATGGCGTCGGTATCAAACAGTGCTAAAGCGATGCTAGCCAGCACACCTGAATTCTTCCAGCGCAAGTAGTAGCGATGCGCCGTCTGATAAGGCGCATACCGGTCGGGCATCGCATGCCAGGGCTTGCCCGTGTGCAGCACCCACAGCACGCTGTTCACCACGCAGCGAATGTCGATGCTCGGTCGGCCGCGCCTCGGTCCATGGTCTTTCATTTCCGGCAGGAGCGGTACGATGCGATGCCATTGCTCGTCGGTGAGATCCTGAATGGCCGGCGAGCGGGCCAGCGAGTTTGAAAGCGGAGTATTCATGCAGTTAGAACGCGCACTTGCAGCGGACGTGCTGGCGTCGGCGCGAACATCGTGTCTATGGATCAATCGCTTCAGACTAACCCAAGCGCGCTTGCGCGAAAGTCAATTATTGTCAGGCTCGTCAGATTGAATGCGGCGAGCGGCAACCGTCGGTTCAAAGCGGCACACCCATAAAAAAAGGTGCCGCGAACGGCACCTTTTCTGCAACAACTAGCTTCTGCGGAAGCTTAGAAGCGGTGACGCAGACCGACCGTAGCAGCCGTCTGGTTCTTCGACGACGACGGCAGTTGCGTGTTGTCGCCGCTGTAGATCGAAGCGACACCGCCGTCGCCCATTGCGTGCTGGTACACGGCTTGAGCGTAGACGTCCGTACGACGCGACAGCGAGTAGTCAGCTTGCAGGCCGATCTGGTGGTAACGCACCGACGCCGAACCGCCGTCTGCAGCAACGCCGTAGCCCTTGCCGTCCGTGAACGTGTAAGCAACGCCCAGACCCAGAGCCGGGGTCACGTTGTACTTACCGTTGACTTCGTAGTTGTTAGCGCGCAGCGATTGTTGCGTGCCAACGACGTTGTCGATACGCGACTGCGTCCATGCAGCACCGACGGTTGCCGGGCCGAACGAGTACGAAGCAGCTGCGCCGAATTCACGCTGACGGAAGTTGCCGGCGAGGCCCAGGATCGAGCCGTCCGAAGCACCGCCGTTGCTTGCCGTGCCTGCTGCGTTCGTTGCACCCGGGTTGTTCTGCTGCGCATAAGCAGCGCCGAGGTGCAGACCTTGCCACTGGTATGCAGCACCAACGCTGTATTCACGGTTGTTTGCGAATGCGCCGGCCTGGTTCGAGAAGCCGTACGTGCCGCCGAACGTGAAGCCAGCGTAGTTAGCGCTCGAGTACTTGATCGAGTTGTTGACTGCGTAGCCGCCGTTCGTGTTCAGGTTGTCGTTGTTGAACGGGTGAGCGAAGTACGTACCGCCCCAGCTGCCCGTTGCGGTCAGCGGTGCCAGGTAGTCTTGTGCTGCATCGTATTGACGACCCAGCGTGACCGAACCGTATTGTGCGCTCGACAGACCGACGAACGCTTGACGGTTGAACATGCCGTTGTTGTTAGCGAACTTGCCGTTGTTGATGTTGAAGCCGCTTTCCAACGTGAAGATTGCCTTCAGACCGCCGCCCAGATCTTCCGAACCGCGCAGACCGAACATGCTTTGGTTGATGCCACCGCTACCGGCTGCCCACTTTGCGTTGTGGTTGACGTTGCTGGTGTACGTCAGGCCCGCGTCCAGCAGACCATACAGGGTCACGCTGCTTTGTGCGTGAGCGACGGAAGCGAACGATGCGGCAACCGCAACAACGATGAGACTTTTTTTCATGCTGGGACTCCAGTTCGATAAATTTACGCGGGGAGCGGGACCTGCCTCAGCAGCGAATGCATCACTCACTGCCGCCCTGTTGGCCGGATCGTTTCGGATCGGCCGGGCACCCTTAGAACGAAGCGTGAGTGTAGGGGGACACCCTGGGTAGCGACGCCGGCGATTTGCGCAACAGGATTTTTCAGAAACAGCAACAATCAAGTCAGCGAAGGCATTAAGTCTTTGTTTTGTAGGCCTTTATCGCAAAATCATCGGGATGACCGGGTGGCTCTCGACAAAATTTATTTGCAACGTATCAATATCAAAGTTGTGCGTATGCAACAGCATTTAATATTCGCGTCGTAATCGGGTCGGAACGTTTGAAAAGTGAGAAGCATTCGGTTGCTCGACAATCAGGCGATTGCAATGTGCCATTTCGACGCGGAGTAATTTATTTCAGAAAAACGGGAACTTAATTGAGTTAATGCAGTCGGCTGAATTAATCGCTCAATCGCCGCGCAACAGAATCTGTGCATTCGCTGTATCGAGGCGGAAAACGCTGGTGTCGAATGGCTGCGTGCTTTATTGCGAGATTCCGGCGCGCAGAAACGACGATGGATCCGATTCCACCGCCTCCGCGACCGCCGAAGACCTCCGGCCGGCTCCGTCTCGCGGCTTGCGGGGACCGGCTCCCCCGCCCGATAGCACGTGAGCGGACGGCCAACAAAAAACCGCCGTCAGGCGGTTTTACGGAGTCCAGTTGTAGCTGTTGCCAACGGAGCGCTCGTTCCGGCCCACAAAGGCAACGCCGCGGGAAGAGGAAAGAGATGCCTTCAACACGAGCGCTGCCCGGAGGTGAGCTGCGGCGCCGACCGCCGCGTGACAAAAACCCGTGCTGAAAGCGGACGGCATACATCGAACAGCCTTCCGTCATCATTTAACGGCACAGGCGTGCGTTTTTTCACACGGAGTTTCCCTACTTCCCCGGTCGCTGGACGTTGTGAAGGAGTCAACACAGCCGGCCGAGCGCACTCTGGTCTTCGGAGAAGCCCTGGCGCCAGAGGGCGTGCGCCGCGAAACCTTCAACGTCCGTCGATGTGACGCCACCTATGTCCTATGGGCGGCCCGCGATCAATGACGATCGCCCTTGGAGCGTGGCATTTCGCCGGCTCCCGTCAGAAAAGGCTCCAGGCCGAATAGCCATGCAAAAATGACGGGAGAAGGCGCTGAGACGGCGGAGATTTTGCCGCGGCGAGGGATAAAGCGAACCGCGATATCGCCAAGAGAAACGCGATGCTTAATACGGGCGCTTGAACGGGAGAAGATGATTGCGGAACGTCGTTTAGGCCGCTTAATGCTGGGACAAAAGTGTTTCTAACAAACCGAATTCCGTATCGGGAATGCAGGATTAACAACACAGCGGAAGTGACATATTGCCGCACCAGATAGACGCTCGCGCCACAAAACAAAAAGGGTTCCGAAAACTCGGAACCCTTCTTTACAACTTTGGTGGGCCGGGTCGGAGTCGAACCGACGGTGTCCTTTCGGAGGCGGATTATGAGTCCGCTGCCTGCAACCAGCACGGCGTCCGGCCCAAGAAAAAGACCCGGTCATGAAGGCCGGGCCAATTCGTTGATTGGCCGACATACTACACGAAAAAAGGGCCGCCGCAACCGCTTCGCTCAAGCGAAACAACCCCGCGGCCCCCTCGCCCCACTAATCATTTCCCGCCGTCCACCAGCCTGGATCAGTTCCCTTCGAGGAACGACTTCAACTTGTCCGAGCGACTCGGGTGACGCAGCTTGCGCAGCGCCTTTGCCTCGATCTGACGGATCCGTTCACGCGTCACGTCGAACTGCTTACCGACTTCTTCGAGCGTGTGATCGGTGCTCATCTCGATACCGAAACGCATACGCAGCACCTTGGCTTCCCGCGGCGTCAGCGAATCGAGCACGTCTTTCACGACATCGCGCATGCTGGCGTGCAGCGCAGCATCAGCCGGCGCCACCGTGTTGGTATCTTCGATGAAGTCACCCAGATGCGAATCGTCGTCGTCACCGATCGGCGTTTCCATCGAGATCGGCTCCTTCGCGATCTTCATGATCTTGCGGATCTTGTCTTCCGGCATTTCCATCTTCTCGGCCAGCGTTGCCGGATCCGGCTCGAGACCGGTTTCCTGCAGGATCTGACGCGAGATGCGGTTCATCTTGTTGATCGTTTCGATCATATGAACCGGAATCCGGATCGTACGCGCCTGGTCAGCAATCGAACGCGTGATGGCCTGACGAATCCACCACGTGGCATACGTGGAGAACTTGTAGCCGCGACGGTATTCGAACTTGTCCACCGCCTTCATCAGGCCGATATTGCCTTCCTGAATCAGGTCGAGGAACTGCAAACCACGGTTCGTATACTTCTTCGCGATCGAGATCACGAGACGCAAGTTTGCCTCGGTCATTTCGCGCTTGGCCTGACGCGCCTTCAATTCGCCGGCCGCCATCTGACGGTTGGTTTCCTTCAGGTCCTTCAGCGGCAGTACGACGCGCGCCTGCAGATCCAACAGACGTTGCTGCTGTTCGCGAATGGCCGGAATGTTACGCGTGAGAATCGCGCTATACGCGTGCCCCTCACCGACGATCTTGTCGGCCCACTCGAGATCCGTTTCGCTGCCTGGAAAACGCGCGATGAATTCCGCCCGCGGCATGCCGCACTTGTCGACCACCGTATGCAGAATCTGACGCTCGACCTGACGCACTTCGTCCACTTGCGCACGCAACGTGTCGCACAGACGCTCGACGGTACGCGCGGTAAAGCGGATCGTCATCAGCTCGTTCTGGATCGTTTCCTGCGCCTTCAGATACGCCTTGGACTTGTAGCCTTCCTTCTCGAACGCGCGACGCATCTTGTCGAACCATTCGCTGATGAGCGCAAACTTCTCGAGCGACGCACGCTTTAACGCTTCCATCTGCGCTGCGTTGGCCGTGGCTTGCGCCGCGCCGTCATCTTCTTCCTCGTCCGTTTCTTGCTCTTCCTCGACTTCCTCGTCTTCGCTTTCGATCGCTTCCGCCTCTTGCGCCGAGAAGCCGTCCGCATCTTCCGCGTTGGCGTCGATCAGGCCGTCGACCAGCTCGTCGATACGGATTTCCTCGTTCGCGACACGCTCAGCCATGGCCAGAATGTCGGCGATCGTGGTCGGGCACGCGGAGATCGCCATCACCATGTGCTTGAGGCCGTCTTCGATCCGCTTGGCGATTTCGATTTCGCCTTCGCGCGTCAGCAGCTCCACCGTGCCCATTTCACGCATGTACATGCGGACAGGGTCGGTGGTGCGTCCGAACTCCGAGTCGACGGTGGAGAGCGCGACTTCGGCTTCCTCTTCGACTTCGTCGTCCGACGAAGCGGCCGGCGCGTTGTCGTTCAGCAGCAGCGTTTCCGCGTCGGGCGCCTGCTCGTACACAGCCACGCCCATGTCGTTGAACGTGCTGATAATGCCTTCGATCGCCTCGGTCTCGGTGAAGTTGTCCGGCAGGTGATCGTTGATTTCGGCGTATGTGAGGAAGCCGCGCTCCTTGCCGAGCTTAATCAGCGCGCGCAGTTTCGAGCGGCGCTCTTCGAGTTCCTCGACCGTGCCGGGCTGCGACGACGAGAACGCGTCTTTCAGCAGCGCCTTTTCCTTGGCACGACGGTCGCGAGCCTTGACCTTTTCCACTTTGCCGGAAGCGGCCACAGGAGTTTCTTCGCTCTGGGTTGCGTCGTCATCGACGGGTACTTCATTCAGCTTTTTCGTCATGGAGTTCGCCGTACCGGCTGTAGTCTCGACTCGCGGCTGGTGGACAACAGCCGGTTGAACCGTGGATACTGGAGTCTCGCGCACTGCCGCATCGTCCTGCGCGACAGCCGCTTCCCTTGCGCTTCTGACACCCGGCCGCCTCGTGGCCGGAGGTGGTACAGCCTT
>NZ_JAXDPY010000614.1:0-12938 GCF_034668105.1 Paraburkholderia sp.
TTGCTGCGTTACGGCATTCCCGACTTCAAGCTGGAGAAGTGGTTGATCGACCGCCGCATGCGCCAGATGGAGGCCGAAGGCGTGACGTTCCGCGCCAACGTGTTCATCGGCCGCGTGGATTCGCTGCCGGAGTACATCGGCAATACCGCGAAGGAAACCATCACGCCGGCCGAGCTGAAAGAACAGTTCGACGCGGTGGTGATCGCCGGCGGTTCGGAAACGCCGCGCGATTTGCCGGTGCCCGGGCGTGAGCTGGAAGGCATCCACTACGCGATGGAATTCCTGCCGCAGCAGAACAAGGTCAACGCCGGCGACAAGGTCGCGAACCAGTTGCTCGCCAAAGGCAAGCATGTGGTCGTGATCGGTGGCGGCGATACGGGTTCGGACTGCGTCGGCACGTCGAATCGTCATGGCGCGAAGAGCGTCACGCAGTTCGAGCTGCTGCCGCAACCGCCGGAAGAAGAGAACAAGCCTTTGGTTTGGCCGTACTGGCCGATCAAGCTGCGCACCTCGTCGTCGCATGACGAAGGCTGCGAGCGCGATTGGGCGGTTGCGACCAAGCGTCTCGAAGGCAAGAACGGCAAGGTCGAGAAGCTGATCGCCGCGCGCGTCGAATGGAAGGACGGCAAGATGCAGGAAGTGCCGAACTCGGAATTCGAAATGAAGGCCGATCTGGTGCTGCTGGCCATGGGCTTCACGCAGCCGGTGTCGCCGGTACTTGAAGCGTTCGGCGTCGACAAGGATGTGCGCGGCAACGTGCGTGCCGCGACTGAAGGCGACAAGGCGTATTACACGTCGGTGGACAAGGTCTTCACCGCGGGCGATATGCGTCGTGGCCAGTCGCTGGTGGTGTGGGCGATTCGCGAAGGCCGTCAGTGCGCGCGTTCGGTCGACGCCTTCCTGATGGGTCATTCGGAACTTCCGCGTTAAACGTCTCTGGCCGGTTTCCGGGGTTCAAGGCGGAAACCGGCGACTGCCTGCAGGACGAGGTGGAGACGACAAAGCGGTAGAAAACAAAGCCGGGCACCTGAGAGGGTGACCCGGCTTTTTGACGTCTGTTGCACGCGGAGAGTATCGAGGAAGTGTCCGCATGATGCCTGGTTTGCGGCCCCGTACGCGAACGCAAGGCGCAGCACGTCACGCCGCGGTTTAGCCGCGCGCTGTCATTTCCGATAGCGCGCCAGTGTCAGCCCGTCCAGATCGATTTCCGGCTCGCGCTGCGTGATGAGATCCGCGACCACGCGCCCCGAGCCCATCGACATCGCCCATCCCGTCGAACCGTGTCCGAGGTTCAGCCACAGATTGTCCACACCTGACGGACCCAGCAACGGCGCGCCGTCGGGAGTCATCGGACGGCGGCCCACCCAGAAGTGCGCGGAGGTGGGATTGGCCGCGTGCGGAAACCAGTCCTTGAGGACTTTCATCAGCGTCTGCAGGGCCTGTTCGCGTAACGTGGTCTGGCGATTGCCAAGTTCCGCGGTGCCCGCCACGCGCAGGTTGTTGCCGAAGCGCGTGATCGCCGTCTTCAGCGATTCGTCCATCAGCGCCGCGCGCGGGGCTTTTTCTTCATCGGTGACGGGCAGCGTCGCCGAATAGCCTTTGACTGGGTAGAGCGGCACCTTCACGCCAAGTGGTGCGAGCAGCGCCGCGCTGTCGACGCCCAGCGCCACCACCACCGCATCCGCTTGCACGGTCTCGCTGCCACGCTCGCTCTCGATGCGCACGCCACGCACCGCATTGCGTTCTACATCGAGTCTCGCCACGCGCGTGTCGAACCGAAACTGCACGCCATTACGCTCGCAGATCGCACGCAGTTCGCGAGTGAAGCGGGCGCAATCGCCGGCTTCGTCGTCGGGGAGATAGAGACCCGAGAGCGGCGTCTGACGCGCCCAGCGCAAACCCGGTTCGATCTCGACGCACTGCGCCGCGCTCACTTCACGGTGCGCGATCCCGGCGTCGCGCAGAACCGCTAACGCCGGTTGCGCGAGTTCGACGTCGTACTCGCTGCGGAACAACTGCAGATAACCCTGGGTGCGGCCATAGTCGAACGGATGACGGCCGCGGAATTCGTGCAGACACTCACGGCTGTAATAAGCGATGCGTTGCATGCGCTGCTTGTTGACGCGAAAGCGTTCGAGGTCGCATTCACGCAGCCAGCGCGCGATCCAGCGCCATTGAGCCGGATCGAAGGTCGGGCGGAAGATCAGCGGCGAGGCCGGTTTGAACAGATACTTGAGGATTTTCGTCGGCATGCCGGGCGCGGCCCACGGCGTCACATAGCCCGGCGCGATTACGCCGGCGTTGCCGAAACTGGTGGAAAGCGCGACGTCGGGCTCGCGCTCGATCAGGGTGACGTCGCAGCCTTGCTGGCGCAGATAAAACGCGGTGGCGACGCCAATCACGCCGCCCCCCAGAACAATCGTTTTCATGTGTGTGTACAGCGATTTCAGGCGGTAGGGCGGGGCGCGCCGAGCACTTTGCCCTTGGTTTCCGGCAGACATACCGCGGCGACGATCACCAGCAGATAGCCGGACCCGGCGACGATACCCATCGCCTTAACGAGCGTCATGGTTTGCGACAGTGTACCCACCAGAATCGGAAAGAACGAGCCGAGACCGCGACCCAGGTTGTAGCAGAAGCCTTGCCCCGATCCACGGATCGAATTCGGATAGAGCTCCGACAGATACGCGCCCACGCCGGCGAAAATTCCTTGCACGACGATGCCGAGCGGAAAGCCGAGCGCGAGCATCATGCCGTCGGTGATCGGCAGCATGGTGTAGACCATGCCGAGCACGAACGAGCCGATCGCAAACAGCACGAACGACGCGCGCCGGCCGATCTTGTCGCACAGAATCGCGCCGACGATGTAACCCATGAACGAGCCGACAATCAGCACAATCAGATAGCCGCTCGTGTTGAAGATCGACAGATGGCGCACGGTTTTCAGATAGGTCGGCAGCCAGGTGGTGATGGCGTAGTAGCCGCCCAGCATGCCGGTGCACAGCGCGCTGCCGAGCAAGGTGGTTTTGAGGTGCTCGCCGGAGAAGATCTGCAGGAAATGCGAGGTATCGAAGCCACTTTCCCGAGCGCGGCGCGTTTCGAGAAAAATGTCGGGATCGCTGACATTACGGCGGATGTAGATGATCCACAGCGCGGGCAGCAGGCCGATCCAGAAGCAGGCGCGCCATGCGTACTGCTCCGGCAGCAGCGCGAAGAACGCCCAATAGATGATGGCCGCCGCGGCCCAGCCGAAGGACCAGCTGCTCTGCACAGTGCCGACGGCTTTCGCGCGGTGCTGAGGTGAGCGGATGGTTTCAGCCATCATGATCGTCACCACCGACCATTCACCGCCAAAGCCGATGCCTTGCAGCGTGCGGGTGGTGAGCAGTTGCCAGAACGAGTGCGTAAAGCCGGACAGGCAGGTGAAGATCGCGAAGGTGGCAATCGTCCACTGGAGGACACGTACTCGACCGTAACGGTCGGCGAGAATACCGGCGAGCCAGCCGCCGATCGCCGACGAAATCAGCGAACTGGTCGCGATCATGCCGGCTTCGCTTTTTGTCATGCCCCATGTCGCGATCAGCGTCGGAATGAGGAATGAGTAGATCATGAAATCGAAGGCGTCGACTGCGTAGCCGCCGAAACCCGCATAGAGGGTGCGGCGTTCGCGCTGGGTCAGTTCGGTGAACCATTGGAGAGAGGGCATGTTTTTTTATGGTCTCCAGCTGTTTTTTGCCTTTCGGCGGCTTGATTGTGGGGTTTTTGTATTCTAAGGGGACGAGGTGTCTGCGGCCAGTTGTGGTCAAAAATGGCGGCGGGGTAAGACACTTTCTTCCAGTTCCTTACGAACCACTACCGTGTAACCCAAAAATCATTGACCGTCGTTAGACTGCACCGGCGGCCTTCAGGCTGCGACAACCCTCGTTACGCCCGCGCCCGCCACCTCTCGACTGCTCATGCCCGCAACCGCAAAAGCCCGCTCGCCGTCCCGCCGCTTCGCGAGCACGCCTTTGCGGGCAGATCGATCGCGCCGCGCGTTCCTGAAATCTTCGGTAAGTGTCCTGCTGCTCGCGGGGACGAGCAGTTCGCTGCTGTCGGCTTGCGGGGGCGGAAATCTGGACGCCGATCAGCCGGCAACGCCACGCCTCGCGTCGGTGAACAACTTTCGCGATGTAGCGGGTGCGGCCACCAGCTATCCCACTGTCGACGGCAGGCAGATGCGCCGCGGCGCCTTCTATCGCGCGAACGCGTTGACCCTCAGTGCCGCCGACGCGGCCGCCCTCGAAAAACTCGGCATCGCCTTGGTCTACGATCTGCGCACGCCCGGTGAAATCGAGCGCACAGCGGACATCCTGCCGGCCGGTGCGGCATCGCAGGCGCTAAACGTCCTGGGTACCAGCGACTTCGTCACGCCAACATTCGATACGGCAGACGCCGCCGTGGCGTTCATGGAAGCCCAGGCGCGCTCGTACGTGACAGGTGCTGCCCAGCGCATCGGCTACGGCGAACTCCTCACGCGGCTCGCCGACGGCGCCGGCGCGCAACTGTTTCACTCCAACGCGGGTAAGGACCGAGCCGGGTGGGTCGCGGCTCTCCTGCTCAGCATTGCCAACGTGCCGCTCGACGTGATCATGCAGGACTATATGCTGAGCAACGTCTATCTGGCCCAGTCGATCCAGGCCCAGGCCGCCACGCTTCGTGCGCAGGATGGCGATGCCGTCGCAACGATCGAGTCGCCCTTGTTCAGCGTTCAGGAAAACTATCTGCAAGCGGGTTTCGATCAGGTGCAGGCGAGCTACGGCACGATGACGAACTATCTGACGCAAGGCCTCGGCATGTCTCAAGCGACCATCGATACCTTGCACAACCACCTGGTCGTCTGACGCCGGTTCCAGTTGCGCTCAACCCTTCGCCACCATTCTCACGTTAGCGTTGAGACGTCCGGTAATTCGATCCGTACTTCGAGGCCGCCTTGCGCGTGATTGCGCACATGACAGCGTCCGCCGCGATCGTGCGCGAGCCGCGCGACGATCGCGAGACCGAGGCCGCAATGACCTTCGCCACCCCGCGCGGCGTCGAGCCGGACGAACGGCTTCATTGCCGCGGCGATGCGCTCGTCGGGAATGCCCGCCCCGTGGTCGCGCACGCTGATCACCCAATGCCGGTCATTGCGGGATGTGGCGATATCCACCGGCGGCGAGCCGTGCTCGAGCGCGTTGTCGACGAGGTTCGTGACCAGCCGGTCGAGTAAGGTGCGCGGCAGCGTGAACGACGAACCCGCGCGCAGATCGAGCGCGAACAGCGGCGTCTCGATGCTGTCGCTGGCGGAAAACTGTTCGCGCAGGAAGGCGTCGACTTCGATCGGCGCCCCCGCGTCGGCGGACTGACCGGCAAACTCAAGAAACTGCTGGACGATATTGGTCAGCGAATCGACGTCGCGAATCAGTCCGGCTCGCTCGTTTTCCGCCACCAGTACGCTCGCGCGCAGTTTGAGCCGCGTAAGCGGCGCTTTCAGATCGTGCGCGACGCCGGCCAGCATCACCGCCTGGTCGTCGCCGGCTTCGTTCAGGCGCCGCATCATGTCGTTGAATGAACCGATCAGATCGCGCAGCTCACGCGGACCTTGCACCGTGACGGGTTCCGGCCGGCCGCCCGAACCGAACGCACGAGCCGCCACCGCCACGCGCGACAGCGGCCGCTGCATCTGCCAGACCGCGAACAGCGACAGAATCAGCGCGGCCAGCAGCATCGAGATCGACTCGACCAGAAAGCGTGGACGCGGCGGCACGTCCACCGGCACGACGACCCAGTTCGACTTGCCGGGGAACAATACCCATAGCTGCGGCGGGCGTAGGTCGTCGACCGCGATCTGCGTGCCGGGCGGCAGATTCTCACGCAAATGCCGGCTCAGTTCGACCAATTGACGCATGGTCGGCGTATGCAGATGAACGCTCGACGGCATGTTCCAGGTGGGCACGAGGTGCACGCGCATGGCGGGCGCGAGCGCGGCTCCCTTTAATGGCTCGCCGTTGATCGCCTGCAGCACCAGCAGAATGCCGCGCGCGAAACCGTCGATTTCGTGGCGCGGCGGCTGCATCACCACCAGCACGAACCAGCACGCCTGAATCGCGAACAGGACCGCCGTCGAGAGCAACGCCATTCTGCCGAACAGCGTGTTCAGCGGATTTCTCATGCGTTTGCGGCGGCCTCGTCGGCGAACGGGGTGCCGTCGGCGTCGGGTACGAAGACGTAGCCTTTGCCGCGCACTGTCTGCACGTAGCTGGGATTGGACGGGTCGTCTTCGATCACGCGGCGCAGGCGCCAGATCGGCACGTCGAGGCTGCGGTCGCGGAAAGCGAGGTTGTCGCGATGCACGAGATCGTGAATCAGCACACGCGACAGCACTTTGTATGGATTGTTGACGAAGATTTTCAGCAGCGCGAACTCGCTGTCGCGCAGCGGCAGCTTCGAGTCGTCGCGCGACAGCGAGCGGGTGGCGAAATCGAGTTCGAACGGGCCAAAGCGATACGGCTTGCGGGCTTCCGGCGCGCTCGTGGTGGACGGACCACGGCGGCGCAGCACCGTATGGATGCGCGCGAGCAACTCGCGGGGATCGAACGGCTTGGTCAGGTAGTCGTCCGCACCAAGCGAAAGCCCGACGATGCGGTCGGCCACCGTACCGCGCGCCGTCACGAAGATCACCGGAATGTCGTCGCCGGCGGCGCGCAGGGCGGTGAGCGCGCGCAGGCCGTCGGTATTCGGCATCATGACGTCGAGCACGACGACCGACGGTCGCTCACGCTCGAGACGGCGTTGCAGATGGGTGCCGTCGTGCAGCACCGACGCGTCGAAGCCGTTCGTCTGCAGAAACTTGCAAAGCAGATCGCGTACGACCGGGTCGTCGTCGACGATAAGGACCTGTGGATTCATGGCGAAATTCTAGACTGGCGCGTGTGACGCGCGACCGACTGTTTTCTTACCAATGCTTACGCAGCCGCACGGTGGGAAGTCTGGACAAATCTTACGTGAGCAGCGGCGCGCTACGGTCCACCGCGCCGATTTCACCGTCCGGCACGAACACGTAGCCGCGTCCCCAGACGGTTTGCACATAACGGGGCTGGGACGGATCGACTTCGATTAGCCGCCGCAAACGCCAGATCGACACATCGAGGCTGCGATTGCGATGCACCTCGCTATTGCCATGCAGCTTCTCCAGCAACTGCGCGCGCGTGAGGACGGTCATCGCGTGCGTAACGAACACCTTGAGCATCGCGAATTCGCTCGAGCGCAGCGCAATGCGCTCGCCGTCGTGGTGCAATTCGCGCGCTGGGAAATTCACTTCGAAACGGCCGAAGCGATAAGGCGCGCGTTGCTCCGGCGCACCCGGCGCAAGCGCGCCGCGGCGGCGCAGAACCGTGCGAATCCGCGCGGCCAGTTCGCTGGGTTCGAACGGCTTGCCGAGGTAGTCGTCGGCGCCGAGTTCGAGGCCGATCACGCGATCGATCGGCTCGGCGCGCGCCGTTAGCAGGATCACGGGAATATCGTCGCCGGCGACGCGCAATGCGCGCAGCGCACTGATGCCGTCGAGTTCCGGCATCATGATGTCGAGCACGATCAGCGCGGGACGCTCGTCCTGCAAGGTGCGCTGCAACGCCATACCGTGTTCGAGCGTGGACACCCTGAAACCACGCCCCAACAGATATCCGCTGACGAGCTCACGTACGACGGGGTCGTCGTCGACGACCAGAATGGAGGGGTTCATTCGGGTCATCTTAGTGAGCCACGCGAGCGGCGCAAAGCGCGTAACGCTTTCGAATCCTTTCGCGGGTAAGAAACAGCAAGAAAAGGTGCGGCTAGTTGGCCTGGCGCCTAGCCGAGCGTGAGGCCACCGTCGATATGGATCACCTGGCCGGTGATATGGCGCGCCTCATCGGAAAGCAGGAACGCAATCAGCGCCGCGATATCCGCGGGCTCGGCGACGTGACCGAGCGGCGTCGCTTCGGCGGCGCGAGTCCACACCGATGCGTTATCGGCACTGGGGCCGCGATCTTTACGGGTGTAGCCGGGCGCCACGCAATTGACTGTCACGCCATGTGGCGCAAGTTCGGCGGCCGCGGTTTTAGCCAGCGATTCGAGCGCCGCTTTCGCCGCCGCCGTGGCGGCGAACGGTGCATCCACGCGATAGCGATGCGCGACGAACGAACTGAGCGCGACCACGCGACCGCGCTTCGAGGTTTCCAGGGCGGGCGTGGCGCGCTTCACGAGCGCGGCGAACGCGGCAGGCATCGCGGCGAAGGCGGCGCTGAACGCATCCGCCTCGAGTGCGTTGAGCGTTTGCCGTTGCGCGTGGCCCGCGTTCGCCACCAGTTGATCGAGGGCGCCGAAACTCGCGAGTGTTTGATGAACCACGTGTTCGGCGGCGCCACGTTCGGCGAGATCGCCGAACACGGTCGCGCAGCGTGCGCCGTTCGCGCTGCAATCGGCGGCGACCTGGGCAAGACGCTGGCGCGCTTCGTCGTCGGCGCCGCGTGCGTGCAGCATCAACGCGGTGCGCGGCGCGGCGATCCGCCGGGCCAGTGCCGCGCCAATCCCGGAACCCGCGCCGGTGATCAGGACGACGCGATCAAGGTGGGCGCCGCTCGTGCCGGTCGTGCTGCTCATGTCGGTTACGTTGCTCATGCTGGTCACGCGGCAATCGGTTCGCCCGAGCGCTCGACGTCGAGCGTATCGCCATGGAACGCCGCCAGCGATTCGCGATGCGCGACGCTGACGATCGCCGCCTTCGGTAGCCGCTCGGTGAACAGGTGATAGAGACGTGCTTCGTTTTCCGCATCGAGCGCGCTGGTGGCTTCGTCGAGGAACAGATAGTCCGGCTTGTGCAGCAGCACGCGGGCGCCGGCGAGACGTTGCTGTTCGCCCGGCGAGAGGATGCGCGTCCAGTGCCCCGATTCCTGCAGACGGTCGGCGTATTCCGACAGGTGGCAGGTGACGAGCGCTTCGCGGCATTCCTCGTCGGTGTAGGCGTCCGCGGAGGACGGATAGGCGAGCGCGGCTTTCAGCGTGCCGATCGGCATGTAGCTGACTTGCGGGATGAACATCATGCGGGCGTTGACCGGGGCGTCGATCGAGCCGTTGCCGAACGGCCACAAGCCGGCGAGCGCGCGCATCAGCGTGCTCTTGCCCGAACCGGACGGCCCACGCACCAGCCAGCGCGAGCCCGGCGTGATCGCGATATTGCGGATGCGCGACAGCGGCTCACCGTTCGGCAGCGAAAGCTGCAGGCCTTCGGTGGAGAGCTTGTCGTCGTCGACAAAATGCAGATTGATGCCGCCATGCGCGGTAGCCGGCGACACCGATTCCTTCAGACGCGGCGCATGCACGATGCGCTTGAATTCACGCAACCGGTTCACGGTGGCGCGCCATTCGACCAGCGTGGCGTAACTGTTGATGAACCACGAAAACGAATCGCTGACGGTGCCGAACGCGCTCGAGATCTGCATCAGCACGCCGAACGTGAAGGCGCCCGCGAAGTAACGCGGCGCCGCCACCACCAGCGGAAAGATGATCGCGATCTGACCATAGAAGCTCAGCACGAAGGTGAGCCGCTTGGTGTACTTCATCACTTGCCACCAGTTGTCGCGGATGCGGCCGAACAGCGTTTGCGTGTTCTTCTTCTCGGTTTCCATGCCGTTGTAGAAGGCGATCTGCTCGGCGTTTTCACGCAGACGGATCAGGCCGAAACGGAAATCCGCCTCGACTTTCTGTGCCTGGTAATTGATCGACACGAGCGGATGGCCGACCTTCTGGATGATCAGCGAGCCGACCACCGCGTACAGTGCCGCGGCCCACACCATGTAACCCGGAATCTGCAGCGGCATGCCGCCGAGCGAAATGGTCAGCGCGCCGGCCAGCGACCACAGGATCGTGATGAACGAGACCAGCGTGACGACCGTGGACAGCAGATCGAGCGTCAGCGAGAGCGTGGTGGTGGCGAACGATTGCAGGTCGTCGCTGATCCGCTGGTCGGGGTTGTCGGTGAGCCGGTCGCGTTCGATCCGGTAGAAGGCGCTGTCGTGCAGCCACTCGTTGAGATAACGGGTGGTCAGCCACTGGCGCCAGCGAAAGCCGAGCATCTGGCGCAGATAGCGCCCGTACACCGCAAGAATGATGAAGCCGAACGCGAGCCCCGAGAACACCATCAGCAGATGCGGGAAGTCGTGGACGTTCTTGGTTTGCAGCGCGTTGTAGAAGTCGGCGCTCCAGCGGTTCAGGCGCACGTTGATCCACACGACGAGCAGATTCATCACGATGATCGCGATGAGCAGCCCCCACGCCGTTTTTCGTTCTTCGGAAACCCAATAAGGTTTGATCAGACTCCAGGCGGAGACTTTTTCGTCCGGCGGCAGCGCGGGGCTGGAAGCGGTATTCGGTGTCATGAGCATCCTGGTGAAGTGCTGGCCCATCCGGGGCTGGCCTCTGGCAGGCCGGCCTGGGTCGGGTTTGCGGTGCGTGCCCCGGGCGTCGTGCTCGACGAACGCACAGCCGGGTGAGCGTCCGATTCTGGCGTGAAGCCCTTAAGCGAAAATTAATTTCCGCTGCAAGGCCTTGCCTCGATGCCGCCCTCGCGCATGCGGCCAGGCATGTCGCACGCGCCTGGCTCCTGCGGCATCCGGTGTTGGCATTGTGCCAGAGCGCCGCCCTCGGCCGTATTGACGAAGCGAAAGATGGTGCCGGATCGACGGGGCGCGCAGGCTAGCCCGTCGGTTTGCGGGCGCCGCCTTTTATGGTCTAATGACCTTCGACGAAACAGGGGTGCTTCGCCCACAGGCTGTGTGATTCTCACGCAGCGGCGGCGAGGCTGAGAGAGACCCTTTGCACCCGATCCGGGTAATACCGGCGCGGGAAGTTTCCGGAAGCAGCCAGTCTTCCATTCCCCGCCGGGCGGCGTCCGTCATTGGATGCGCGTGTTGCCCGGCCGGCCTTGCCCGCCGGTTTCGTCCTGGGTACGTGCGTTTTTGGCCGTACGGAAAGGACTCGATGACCGCCTATTGTTCAGATATGTGTTTTGCGCGTTTTGCTCTCGGCCACGCTTTCGTCGGCCGTGGCGAAGCGTCGTGCTCTTCTAGCATTGCCTGCCATTGCGACTCGAGGTGGGCGCGATGAGCCGTTCTGCTCAACCTGATTTCGCGGTACTTGGCGGCGGCCTGTGCGGGCGCCTCGTCGCGTGGCGACTGGCGGGCCAGGGGCACCGTGTTGCGCTCTATGAGCGTGGCGATGCCGCGGGCACGCAAGCCGCGGCGTGGGTCGCCGCCGCCATGCTGGCGCCGCTTGCCGAGGCCGCCAGTGCTGAACTGCTGATCACCCGTCTGGGCGCGAGCTCGCTCGACAGCTGGCCGCACGTGCTGGCCGAATTGCCCGAGCCCGTGTTTTTCCAGCGCAATGGCACGCTGGTCGTATGGCATCACGCCGACCGCACTGAAGCGCCGTTGTTCGAACGCCGGGTGCGCTCGAATGCGCCCGCTGAATTGCTCGAAGGCGGCTTCGTCACGCTGGCCGGTGCTCAGGTCGGCGCCGCTGAGCCGGCGTTGGCGGGGCGTTTCAACCAGGGCTGGCTGCTGCCGCGCGAAGGCCAACTGGATAACCGCCAGGTGCTGGCCGCGCTCGCCGCGGGCCTCGCCCAGCGCGGCGTCGAAACGCACTGGAATACGGCGGTCGACGATCACGCGCTGCCGCCCGCGCGCGTCACGATCGACTGCCGCGGCTTGGGCGCGAAGCCGGTGCTGCCTACGTTGCGCGGCATTCGCGGCGAAGTCGCCCGCGTGCATGCGCCGGGTATCAAGCTGACGCGGCCGGTACGCCTGCTGCATCCGCGCTACCCGCTGTATATCGCGCCGAAGCCCAACGATCTCTACGTGATCGGCGCGACCGAGGTGGAGGGCGAAGATATGTCGCCGGTCAGCGTGCGCTCGGCGCTCGAGTTGCTGAGCGCGGCGTTTTCCGTGCATCCCGGCTTCGGCGAGGCACGCATCCTCGAACTGAATTCGCAGTGCCGCCCGACTTTGCCGGACCACCGTCCGGCCTTGCTGTGGGATGGCGCGCAGACGCTGCGCGTGAACGGCCTGTACCGGCACGGCTACATGATCGTGCCTGAAGTCGCCGACGAAGCCGTGCGCTTCGCCGCGGCGCTGCTCGACGGCCGCATCGGCGACGCCGATGCTTTCGCCGACTGGCACAGTGCCGCGCGCTGGAGCGAGCTGTTCCACCTGGATTCCACGCGGGAGCCGGCATGAGCGTTGCGCGCCTGCTGGTGAACTGACCGCGGGCAAATCGGCGCGCCGTGCCGCTACCGTCATTGATTGAACCGTATTCGAACACCATGGACATTCATATCAATCAGAAGCCGTTGTCGCTCCCCGAAGGCGCGACTGTCGCCGATGCGCTCGCCGCGTTCGGCGCACGTCCGCCGTTCGCGGTCGCGCTGAACGGCGATTTCGTCGCGCGTACCCAGCATGCGGCGCGCGCGCTGCAGCCGGGCGACAAGCTCGATGTCGTGCAACCCGTAGCGGGCGGCTAAATGCCGCGCCACGCATTGCCGGAGACCAGGACTATGCAAATGACTTCCTCCTATACCGCCGACGCGCTCACGCTCTACGGCCAAAGCTTCGCGAGCCGCGTGCTGCTCGGTACCTCGCGCTATCCGTCGCTGCAATCGCTGTCGGATTCGATCGACGCCGCGCGCCCCGGCATGGTGACCGTCGCGCTGCGCCGGCAGATGAACGAAGGCGGCGCGGAAGCCGGCTTTTTCGACCTGCTCAAGCGCCATGGCGTGCCGCTATTGCCCAATACGGCAGGGTGCCTGACCGTCGGCGAGGCCGTGGCGACGGCGCACATGGCGCGTGAAATTTTCGAAACCGAGTGGATCAAGCTCGAACTGATCG
>NZ_JAXDPY010000615.1:0-3997 GCF_034668105.1 Paraburkholderia sp.
CGTACGGGCGAGAAACGCGCCCCAGTCATTAGTCACGAAATCTTCGAGATCGCGATATCCGGCCGTGAGATATAACGCCCGTCTGTAGAATTCCGCGGACATACCCCAACCTGCATAGACTTGCGCCATCGCGCGAATGCCTCGCGGCGCCGCGCCGGAGAAATAGCGGCCGTTCCACGCCGGATCGAGCGTGAGCGCCGCCTTCAATCCGTCCAGAAATACCTGGTTATGAACCGATGTTCTTGCAGACGCGCAAATGATTGCGGCGCGCTCCACCATTTCAGGAAATAGCGCGGCCCAGTGATAGGCCTGCTGTCCTCCCATCGAGAACCCAACGACCAAAGCTAAACGCTCCGCGCGCAACACATCGTGAACGAGGGTGTGCTGGAGCTTCACGCTGTCGCTGACGGATAGCGAAGGAAACATGCCCGGCGGGAAGTGACTCGGTGACGACGACAAGCCGTTACCAAGCATATTCGCCAGGATCACGAAATAGCGATCGGTGTCGAGCGGCCGGCCCGGCCCAACCAGCCATGCTATGTCGACATGGCTGGTCCCGAACGACGTGGGATAGAGAATTACGTTATCGCGTGCGTCATTGAGACGGCCGGCCGTCGCGTATACGAGCTTCGCCTCGGCCAGTGTCTCGCCACTGCTCAATAGCCTATTCCTGCAGATTAACGTCTCGCATTGCATATCAATCAACCCGCCGCAGCAACCACATGCCTATCAGACTGAAAGCCGCGCCGACCATGACATAGTACGCCGGCGCGACGGTGCTTCCGGTCGCGACGATCAGCCATGTCACGAAAAACGACGCGAAACCGCCGAACACCGTAACGCCGAAATTGTACGCAATCGATATGGCCGTCGCGAGGACAGGACTCGGAAAACGCCGTGAAAACGCGTACAGGATCGGCCCCGTATAGGTGCCGGTCAGAATGCCGAAGACAGCCTGGAACGCCAGCAGCGACACCAGGCCCGGGGCAGCATTAATGTAGGTAAACATCGGCCACGCGAGTAGAAAAACAAGCATCGCCGATGGCGCCAACACCCTTCCCGGCCCTACCCTGTCGGCGAGCAAACCGGCAAGTGGCGCGCTGCACATCATGGCAAAACCGCCGACCATTCCCGAGATGAATCCGTCCGACTGCGGGAGATGCAGGACACTTGCCGCATACGTCGGCATATAGAACAGCAGCACGTAGATGGCCACTGTCCATAGCATCACCATCGCGAAACAGCCGAATGTGTCTCTGGCGTGCGTCGTTAGGGATTCCCGTAGCGGCGACGCAATAACACGATGCGTTGTGTCCTCGTAAACTGGGGTTTCAGTAATCCTGGAGCGGAAATAAAATCCCACCGGACCGATCAGGGCGCCGAGCAGAAACGGCAAACGCCACCCCCAACTTTTGACAGACGCGGGATCGAGGGCCGTTGTCACGAACGTGCCGGCTGCCGCGCCAAGCAGGACGGCGAAGCCAATGCTCGACAGCACCCAGCTCGAGTAGTAGGCGCGGCGGCCTTCAGGAGCATGCTCGGTCAAAAAGGCCGCGGCCGTGCCCATTTCACCGCCCGCGGAAAAGCCCTGCATCAGACGCGCGACCACGATGATCAATGGCGCGAGCGGGCCTATCGATTCGTACGACGGCGTCAGCGCGATCAAGGTCGTGCCGGCGGCCATGATCATGATCGTGAGCGTCATTGCCGCCTTACGCCCTTTCTTGTCCGCATAGACACCCAGCACGATGCCGCCGATAGGACGCATGAAAAACCCGACGCCGAATGTCGCGACCGCAAGCAGCAGCGAACTGAAATCGTTGCCTGTCGGGAAAAACACTTTGGCCAGAATCACGGCGAAATAGCTGTACACCGTGAAATCGAACCACTCGAGCCCGTTGCCGATAACAGTCGCCACGATAGCCCGATGTGGGTTCGGCCGAACTTCGCCGATGCCCAGCGATTCCGATATGTCCATTTTTGCTCCGCGAATTGTCGGCCAGGCGTTGCGTGTGATTGACCTTTTACTTACTCATCTAGGTAATGCAAAATCGAGTGTAACGGGCCGAAAACATGATTCAAACTGTTTCGATTACCTAGGTAAACGCTGCAACGCGCTGCAACGGGAGAGGGGTTGATTGTGAAAGAGAACCGGGTTGTGTCTGGCGAACCACTTGATTACCGCCAGATTTTTGAGCTCTGCCCTATCGCCTGCGCTGTTCTGGATCAGCGCACCATCGTCGATTGCAACGAGCTGTTCTCGAGCATCTGGCGAGGAACGCGCGCAGAGATAATCGGGCTGTCGTTCGCGGTGCTTTACGCTGGCGAGAGCGACTTCGATACGCGGGGAAAAAAGATCGGCCCAATACTTGCGAAGCGCGGCAGCTACTCCGACAACTGGCTGATGAAGCGGCTGAACGGAGAGATGTTCTGGAGCCATGTAAGCGGGACGACCGTCGACAAGCGCGCCCCCTATGCCCGCGCAATCTGGACGTTTCTAGATTTGTCGGTTGAACCGCAAATGGTGTCGGCCATACGCGCTTCGCTCACGCCGCGCGAGCGGGAAATCGCCATGCTGCTGCTCGAGGGTTGCAGCAGCAAGGAAATCGCACGGCGGCTGGAGATCAGTCCACGAACTGTGCATGTTCATCGTGCGAGCTTGCTGCGCAAATATTCAGTCAGCAACACGGTTGATCTGTGCAAGAACCTGTTGACGCTTTGAAGGGATGCTTGCGGCCGTCCTCGCGGCGGCGACGCTATTTCACATCAGTGTTCCGGATCTGGTGCTCGTTGCCAATCAGAACTTCCTGGTGCTCTATCTGGTATGCATCTACGCTTGCTGGAAGATCGAACGCGGCGCCCCGCGATGGCTTCTGACGCCACTCGCACATTCGCGCGGGCTCGGCGCTTGAGCCAAGCCGCTAGAAACCATTTCGGTGCGTTTTGAAGAGTCGTGATCCCCGTTGGTGCACACGAGTTGTGCGACGTCCCGCCACACCCCCCGTCCAGACTTCAAAAAATGGCGCGAGTTTCATCTTCGCGTCATGCCTGTTTTATACGGCGGGTGTTAGAAATGAGAACCGGCCCCCAAGCTGACCACACAGATCGCTTGACCCAATGTTCGTGTCGCGGAGAGAACGTGCAATTAGCTAGCAACAAAACGCAGCCACTCATCGGCGGCGACTTTACCCGAATTGAAGGACCGCTTAAGGTCAGTGGTGCGGCAACCTACACGTCGGATTTCAACTTTCCAGGGATGCTGTACGCCGTACCGGTCTGCGCGACAATCGCCAAAGGACGCATCAATCAACTGGAAACGGCCGCTGCCGCGAAGATGCCAGGGGTCCGGGCTGTCTTCACCCGCCAAAATATCGGCAAGTTCTATCGCGTCGGCTTCGGACCAAGAATCGACGAAAGGCGGCCGCCGCTCGACGACGACATCATCTCGTACTATGGCCAGTACATTGCAGTGGTAGTGGCCGATACATTCGAGCAGGCAACTGCCGCGTCCAGTGCAGTGAAGGCGCGGTATGCGCAGAGTCAACCCGATGTAACGAGCCGGATGCCGGCGGAAGGGACGCCGTCTGTCGACACACAGCGCGGCGACGCTCAGGCCGCATTCGCGGCCGTCTCTGACGCGATGAAGCTCGACCAGATCTACACGACGCCGGTCGAAACGCATAATCCAATCGAGCTGCATGCCACAGTGGCAGTATTCGACGGCACGAACTACACGCTTTACGAAACGACTCAGTCGATCGTCTACCAGCGGCAGATGATGGCACAAATGCTCGGCGTGCCGGAAGACCAGGTCCGAGTCATCATGAAGTATCTAGGCTCCGGATTCGGCGGCAAGCTGTTTCCGTGGTCCCACTCGCTACTCGCTGCCGCCGCGGCCCGCAATCTGCGGCGCCCCATCAAGCTGGTGGTGACCCGCGAGATGATGTTCCAGAACGTGGGGCACCGCCCGGCCACGGAGCAACGCATACGCTTGTCG
>NZ_JAXDPY010000616.1:0-12547 GCF_034668105.1 Paraburkholderia sp.
ACCTGGCCCATCTTCCATGCAGCGGGAATCGAGAACTCGCCGCCGTCTTCGTGCAGCGTGCCGTTGAGAAGGCCGAAGAAGGATGACTTGCCGGCGCCATTGCGGCCGACAAGGCCAATCTTTTCGCCGGGGGTGAAGGTGACGGACGCGCTGTCGAGTACGACATTGACGCCACGGCGCAGCGTGACATTACGGACGGAAATCATAAGGAGCTACTTCGGAAAGGATAGGCATGATAGCCGACCGGACGTACAGGGCTCTCTCTTTTCTGGCCGCACGAGTGAAAAGCCGCCTGCGCTTTGCCGCGCCCACCGGCGACAAATTGAGTTCTGCCGAAAGTACATCAGAGCATCTCTAAGGTCTCAACGCACCGGTTCGATCTTGAAAGCATCGACTGCTACACCAAGGTCCACGCCTTCACCGCTGCCGCTCAACGCCATCGAGGTCGTTCCCTTGGTCAGCACCTGGGCAGTACCGCTACGCAGCTGGAACATCACCTGGCAAGAACAGATCGCGTCGCGCACTGACACCGAAAGATCAGTGCTGACCCGCCGGTTTGACAACTCGCGCGGCAGTGCAAGTCCATATGTGAGGGGACAGCGGCGGCAACGTTACCGACGATAATCTCCCATAGGGCTCCCGCTAAAAGGTAACCACTGGACCGGTTGCTCTTTTCTCGTCCCGCAAATTAGATGGCCAGTCGGATCCTGGACGGAAAATGTTCGTCCCGCTCATCTATCCCACCTCGACGCGATTACGGCCGGATTTCTTCGCCCGATAGAGCGCACGGTCTGCGCGCTTCATCAACGGGTCAACGTCGACCTCGTCTACTGCACGCGTGACGACGCCGATACTAACGGTAAATGGAATCGGCTCAGCATTCCAATCATGCTCGAAGTCCTGCTGTTCGAACCGTTGCCGGAGTCGGTCCGCGATCCTATGTGCAAGCTCTGCGTCCGCTCCCGGCATGGCCGCGACAAACTCCTCGCCTCCCCAGCGGGCGAACAGACCCGGTCCATCATCCGTCATGGATGCCCCGACCTTTGCAAGCACGCGCAAAACCTCATCGCCGACATCGTGACCATGTCGATCGTTGATCTCCTTAAAGAAATCGATGTCGAGAATGAATACTGACAAAGCGTCACGGGTAGTCAATGCATTCTCTACGAATTTCCGAAATTCGCGGCGATTCGGCAGACCGGTCAACGCGTCGGTCGCAGCCTGCTTCTTCAACAGTTTCATCAGTTGGGCACGATCGGTGACGTCGCGGACGACCGCCATAAATTCGGCCCCACCGTCGAACTCAATTCTGGAGACTGCGATTTCGACCGGTATTACCGAGCCGTCGCGATGCTGCCCGTACACACTGTTGCTCTCATCCATACGGGGCGGGGTCGCCTGCCGCAGGACCGGCTGATACGAGTCCGCGAACTGCTGTACCTTCCGCGCGTGGCCAGCTCGAAACTTTTCCGGCAGGAGAGTGACGACCGGCTGCCCGAGCACCTCGGCTGACGAATAGCCAAAGAGATTCTCCGCCGCGCGATTGAACAGCGTAATGTTGTGCTGTTCGTCCATCGTCACAATCGCGTCGTAGGCCAGCTCCACCAACGCGCGATAACGTGATGCATTGACTTCCGGTTCCAGTATCCGATTGTTCTTCGCAGCCATGTCGAACCCGGTCACAAGAATCTTGCGCACGCTAGGGCCGTCATTTGCATGCCCGACCGGTTTGAGGGAAAGACGCCACCACTGTCTACCTTCGCGGAACTCGTGAGTCTCCGCCTTTTGTGGCCCAGCGCACGCAAAGCACGCGAGCAGTTTCTCGCGGAATTCACGCGACGCGGAATGTGCAATCAGTGCGTCGAACGGAATGGGGAAAGCCTGCGTATCTGCGACCGCCCCACCCATCAACTGGAAGAAGGTGTCGTTGCAGGCGGTGACGATCAGGCTTTTCCTTTCATCAAGCTCGATCACGGCGACGCATAGCGCAATATCATCCATTACCCGGTTCTGTTCCTTGGACCAATCTGACAAAGTCTCACCTTGCAAAAATCTTACTCGCCACCAGACACCACTGGCCACGCTGATACCTCCCGGCAGGTGGCACAACGGCACGGCATCGCGTCGAACGGACCCGAATGAATCTCATACCGTATGGCGTGGCGAGAGTATCCGCCTGTCAGCCTCCAATCCGTCGGTTTGGCGTTCTGGAACAGATTGTCGGTAATCCAGGGCGGATTGTCGAGTAACTGAAATTGGCCGAACTGAGTCGGACGCACGTTGCACGGAGGGTTTGGAGAGCGCTCGTGCCCTTCCCTTAGTGTGCCGACCGATCAGGCGCGCGTGGACCGCACTCAGAGAACAGTGGCAACGATTTAAGGGCTGGCTGCCACCCATGCCGTGAAGTTGAAGGCAAGCCGCAATTTTCACGACGCCGCGATCGCCCGGGCGAAAGGCAGATGCTTCGTCGGGCATGCGTGCATGCCGGATGAATCATGCGGCGTGCGCGGGCAAGCAAGGTGTGACCCGCGTTCTGGCCAGCGCGAATGGATTAGCTCGCCAGCAAGCAACTCCTGAAACGCAGCACGAATTTGCATCCTGGCTTGTTGTCGTGGATTTCGACGTCGGCGTCGTGCACGCGCGCAATAGCTGCAACGAGACTCAGGCCAAGGCCATGCCCGGCCGTTGCATGCGCGTGCTGGCTAGGGCTGCGATAGAACGGACGTAGTACCGCTTCGCGCTCGCCGGGTTCTATACCTGGACCCGAGTCCGCGACATGCAAAACAGCTCGCCCGGCGTCGATGCCCGCTTCCAGCGTAATCGTGCCGCCGGTCGGCGGTGCAGCCGCTCGCGGCAAGTGATTGCGCTAGAAATCCCAGGTTCGATGAAGCCTAGAAGCGGGTACGCAAGCCTGCGGTAACGGCGACCTGGCTGCTGGTGGCCGACGGTGACAGCCCGTTGATGTCAGCCGTAAATACGGTGCCCCCGCCGCTCACGTGCTGGAACTGGCCTTCGACGTACACGTCAGTCCGCCTCGACAGCGAGTAGTCCAGCAGAAGATTGACCTGGTTCCACTTCGGGCTCGCCGCCCCTGAGAGGCTGGAGCTGCCGTCCGTAAAAGTGTACGAACCTGTGACTTTGAATGCTGGCGTCACGTTGTAAATCGCGTTGACTTCGTAGTTGTCGAAACGCAGGCTGGAGTTACCGAGGGAGATCGGCGAGGAGCTGGTGTTGTTGATCCCCGCTGCGTCTTCCAGCTTTGTTTCCGTGAACACAAAGCCGACCGTCGCCGGACCCAACACGTAGTCAAAACCCGCACCAAACGTACGTTGCTGACCGGCGCTAAACGTCGAGTCGCTGCCGGTTACCTGGCCGGCCGGATTGACGATGGAGTCTGTCGCGCCGGCCAGATTGGAGGCAGTACCGCCGTTGTTCAGTTGCAGATACGACGCCGCGAAACGAAATGGACCTTTGTCATATGAAGTACCGAAGCTATAGGCGCGGTTGTTGGAAAAGCCGCTCGCCGCGTTCGAGAAGCCGTACAGGCTGCCGAACCGCCAGCCGTTGTAGTTCGGACTCGCATACTTGACTGCATTGTTAATCCGCATTGTGTTCTGCAGATTATCGTTGTCGTACGGATGCCCGAAGAACACGCCGCCCTTGCTAGCGCCGGCGCCCGCCAGCGGCGCCAGGTAGTCGACCATCGAATCGTATTGACGGCCGAGCGTCACCGTACCGAATTGATCGCTCGACAGACCGGCGAACGCCTGTCGGCCGAACAGCAGGCCGTGCTGGCCAAGCGCGCCGTTGGTGAGCGTGAAGCCATTTTCCAGCGTGAAGATAGCCTTGAGGCCGCCGCCCAGATCTTCCGATCCCCGCAGACCAAAACGGTCCGGGTTGATGCTGGCATCGGTCATTCCGAATTTACTGTGCCCTGCGGTCGACCCCGCTTCCTTCTGATTCGACGTATACGTTAGCCCCGCATCGATGAGGCCATACAGCGTTACGCTGCTTTGAGCGTGCGCCGCGGTTGAAAAAATGCCCGTCAACAGGGCTATCAGAGCAGTTTTTTTCATTGCAATTGCCAAATTCGATGCACTGGAAGACCCCTGGTTGCAGGGAAATGCTGGTCTCAGCCAGGCAAGTTATTGCAGCCTCAAAGTATGTGGCCATAGTAGATCGAAGATTGAATCCAGAGTGATTGCTTTCCTTGCGACAACGGTTGAGCAAAGCATATGGCGCCTCCTGAAGAACCGAGATGGGCGGCCCAACTCGTCAGAGGACACGAGAGATGATAGGGGCCGAACCTTAAGGAACCCTGATATCGATGTGTCGTGCGAAGCCGACGCTCGGTTGTCTTCGCTAACGCGCTGGCGAAGACGCGGCTTTCCGGGAAATTAGCCAAGTACCTCTTCGATCTCCGTGGCAAGCAGAAACACCATCACGTGTTCTCCCGCGAAATATCAAATCGCGCCAAAGCTCGCCCGAGCAACGAAACATTCAGAGATGATGTGCGAACGGGGGAGTCGTCCGCGACCGTTTCCGATATTAGTGACCTCGTGCTCAACGGCCAGGTGATGTTTCGTGGGAGTCGTGCCTGGCAAAACGACTCCCCGAATTACTCAGAACGGCTTGGTAGGCAGATATTTTCCGTCGAGCGTGATGACGGCGCGCGAACCGCCTTCCGGATCGTCAACCTTCTTGATGTCGAGCTTGAAATTGATTGCGCTGATAATGCCATCGCCGAACTTCTCGTGGACCAGCGCCTTGAGCGTCGAACCGTAGATCTGCACCATTTCGTAAAACCGGTAGATCGTCGGATCGGTTGGCACGCCACCCGGAATGCTGCCGCGCAGGGGGATGGTTTGCAGCAGACGAATACCGTCTTCGTCGAGTCCGAGCTTCTCGCCCACGACTTTCGCGGCACTGGCCGGCAGCGGGTGCTGGCCGAGCAGCGCGGCGGTGACGAAGGCAAGACCCAGGCCCGTGCCTTCGTTGATCTGCTCGAATGTGAGGTCCTTGCGAACCTTTGCGTCGATGATTGCGTCGGTCAGCGCTTGACGGGGGGCCTGGCTGTATTGGGATTGCGTCATGGTGATGCTCCTTGTCATTAAACGAAGTGGAAAAGCAGCGGGTCAGGCAGCGAGGTTGAGTCGGACCGGGGTCGCACAGGTGTGCGGATGTTCAGCGAGAGAAACGAACTGGTTTGTCGTGCCATCGAGCGCATCGATCGAACCGGTTTCGATGTCGTACACCCAGCCGTGCAGAGCCAGATGTCCCTGTTCAAGGGCGAGACGCACGGAAGGATGCGTCTTGATGTTCGCGAGCTGCGCGATCACGTTTTCGCGGACCATCGAGTCGACCCGCTCGGCCTGGCTCCTGTGCTCGCGCGCCTCGTTGACGACTTTCGCCGAGTCCGCATAATGCAGCCAGTTGCGCACGGCTGGCATATGGTCCAGACACTTGCAGGTTGCGATGGCGGTCATTGCGCCACAATCGGAGTGACCGCAGATCACTACATCCGTGACGCCGAGCGCGGCGATTGCATATTCGACCGTGGCGGTCACGCCGCCGGGCTCCGGCCCATACGAGGGTACGATATTGCCGGCATTGCGAATGACGAACAGATCACCCGGTTCGCGCTGCGTGACGAGTTCCGGCACGAGCCGGCTGTCCGAACAGGAAATGAAAAGGGTATGCGGGTTCTGGCTGGTGGCCAGTTGCCTGAAAAGCTCGGAACGCTGCGGAAACGCGTCGCGCTGAAACTTCAGGAAGCCGTCGATGATGTCTTGCATGGTTTGCTCCGTCTGGGGTGGGTCGAGAACAGATGGACCAAGAATGCGCGGATCGGGCTATAGTGTCCAAGACCGGTTTATTATTCACCCGATAGGCCACACCAATAGTTTTGAGGGCGCCCATGCTGCTGCGGCATATCCGGTACTTTCTGGCCGTTGCGGAGCATCGCAACTTCACGCGCGCAGCCGAGGCGCTGCATGTGTCGCAGCCAACGCTGTCGCAACAGATCAAACAGATCGAAGACACGCTGGGCGTGCAATTGCTCGACCGGTCCGGCCGCACGATCCAGTTGACCGACGCCGGTGACGCCTATGTGCGCTACGCGAAGCGGGCGCTCCAGGAGCTGGAGGCGGGCAAGCGGGCAATCCACGACGTGCAGGAACTCAGCCGCGGCTCGCTGCGCCTGGCGATGACGCCGACGTTCACCGCGTACCTGATCGGCCCGTTGCTGGAGAAATACAACCGCAAGTATCCGAACGTCACACTGAACATCCTCGAGATGCCGCAGGACCGGATGGAGGCACTCCTGAACGAGGATGCGCTCGACATCGGCATCGCTTTCGATGAGACGCACACGCCTGACATAGAGACCCAGACGCTATTCGTCGAAGCCCTTGCGATGGTGGTCGGAAGAACTCATCCACACGCAAGGCGGCGCTCCGCGTTGAAAGTGAACGAGTTCGAGAAGGAGGCCCTTGTTCTGCTCAACGGGGAGTTCGCGACCCGTCGATACATTGACCGATATTGCAAGCGGCATGGCATTTCGCCGCGCATTGCGATTGAGGTGAACTCGATCAACGCGGTCATCGAGATCGTGCGCCGCAGCACGCTCACCACGGTGCTGCCGGCGGCGATCGCACGCGAACACACCGAACTCTGTCTCGTGCAGTTGGAACCGGCTCTGCCGCGGCGTACGGCCGCGTTGTTATTGCGAAAAAACGCCTATCGAAACGCGGCGACACGGGCATTCATAGAGGTCGCTCTCGACGAGAGTGCGGCTGAAACAGCCGGCCGCCAGCGTTAAAGCCTGCCATATAAAAGCGCAAAACAACTAAACGGCCAAGACCTCTTGGCCGAGCCCCTCCCCCTCAGCCCCCTTGCCGGCCATTTGTTCGATGATGGCTCTGCCGTCGTTTCCCAGCTCGAACACTACCAGGTCGCGGTACTTGCCGCTCATGGAGCGCTGCACGGTGCGGACAATTTCGCCGGTGTGGACAAGCCAATTGCTATCGTGTCAATTCAACCAACCGACGACAGTCGGCAACCAGCTTACTTTCATTCACATTGGTCACGCCGAGCAGTAGTCCCTGCTGCCGGGGAGAACGCATGTACCAGGGCGAGAGGGGCGCCGGAGCCAAGCCGAATCGTAGCGCTCGCAAAGCGATATCGACGTCTGACGCAGCGTCGGGCAGCGAGGTCACGATGGCCATACCGGCAGTCGCTTGCACTTTCATTGATTTTGGCGCCACCTCCTCCAGGCAACGCAGCAAGGCCTCCCGCCGCGCGGCATAGAGACGCTTCATACGGCGCAGATGCCGAAGATAGTGCCCCTCGCGCAGAAATTCCGCCACGGCGTATTGCACGGACGCCGCTGGGGCGGGCGCCAGGCACGCTGCAACGTCGCCGAATCGACGCGCCATTTCTAGCGGAACCACCAGGAAGCCCAAACGAAGCGCCGGGCTGATGGTCTTGCTGAAACTGCCGACGTGCAGCACCCGTCCGTCCTGATCGAGCGAGGCAAGCGCCGGCGCTGCCCGTCCTTTCAATTGAAGCTCACTTAAGTAATCGTCCTCAATGATCCACGCATCGTTCTGTCGAGCCCAGGCGAGCAGTGCAAGGCGCCGGGGGAGCGACATCGCCACCCCGAGCGGTGCCTGCTGACCAGGTGTCACGACTGCCAGGGCTGCTCCGGCCGCGCTCCGAATGCCCGCTTCGATATCGAGCCCGTCTGCGTCGACCGGCACGGCAGTCACGGTCATGCCAGCCAGACCGAGTGCGGTACGCGTGAGCGGAAAGCCGGGATCCTCCATCCAGGCTTCCCGGCCTTCAACGCGAAGCCCGCGGATCGCGAGGTCGAGAGCACCAGAGAACCCGGCCGTTACAAGAACCTGGGAGGGATTGCATCGAAGGCCTCGTGCTACGCCGAGATAAGCTGCGATTTCCTTTCGCAAGCCCGGGTCCCCGCGAGGATCCGGGTAGCCAACCGGAGCCATTGCAGCTTGCCTGGCTCCGCGCGTCAGGATGCGCGACCATAGCTTGAATGGAAAGGCGTCTTGAGCGGGCACGCCCATTTGAAACGTCAGAGGTGTCGTGCCGAAGTCATGAAAGAGATCCGGAAGAGGGGGCGCTTCCGGTGCCCAATTGGGTCCCGCAGTCAGGTTCGGGCGCTCGGCTACGCGCGTTCCCGCCGCGCCCAAACCGATTGCGAATTGCTCGTCGATCAGACGCTCATAGGCGACACGCACGGTGCCTCGGGAGACGCCCAGTTGGGCGGCTAAATCCAACCAGGAAGGCAGCCGCGCGCCGGAGGCAAGCTGCCCAGTCTCAATCGCACCTCTGATTGCGCGGTAGATCTGTGCTGACAGGGATGTATTTCCGGAGCGATCAAGGCCAATAGGGAGGGTCGTCATCTCTCGGATGGTACATTCAAACCAGTCAATCTTGGCACTGTATTGTGACCTGAGAGAAGCGTATTTTTCTCCATGTGAACGGGCGGATCTGCCCGCGAGCCGGCATTTCCCGACCTAAAATGAATTGGCGCCACGACCAGCCAAGGCTTCAGACTTGTGGTGCCCAACGCTTGGGATTCGGGCAAAGCGCACGCCGGCCTGCTGCCGACAGCAGTGACCACAAGCCAAGCAATGGAGGATAAAACCGTGGCAACGAGCGATATTTTCAATGTACGAATCCCCGACAGCAAATTGACACGCGAGGTTACGCAGCTCATTCGCGACACCGAAAGCGAATTGCTGTTTTCCCATTCAACTCGCGTCTATTTTTGGGGAGCCCTGCTTGGGAAACAGAAAGATCTGACGTTTGATCCCGAGTTACTCTACGTCGCAGCCATGTTCCATGATCTCGGCTTGACATCGATTTATCGGGAGAGTCAGCTTCGCTTCGAGGTGGATGGCGCAAATGCCGCACGCGATTTCCTGCGAAGCCACAACATCTCCAAACAGGATATAGAGAAAGTCTGGAACGCCGTTGCGCTCCATACGACTCCGGGCATTCCAGAACACATGCATTCAGAAATCGCCCTGTTGCAGGCCGGAGCGGGAATGGACGTGGCCGGGCGTGGCTTTGAACAGTTCTCAGACGAACAACGCGAAGCGGTAATCGCCGCCTATCCTCGGGACACCGATTTTGCCCATCAGATGATCGATGCGTTTTATCACGGAATGAAGCATCGGCCCGGCAGTACATTTGGTACCTTCAACGATGATTTCCTTGCCTACAAGGATCCGGGCTTCCAGCGAGTGAACCTCTGCAGCATCATCCTGGACTCAAAGTGGGAACGGTGAATTTTCCACCTGACGTTCCAATGGCCGAGCCATCGAGAAACCTTCAGTCGGTACGCGGCCCATGAGGCACCCTTTTTTCCTCGTACAGCCGGTAGATAAGTTCAAGCATCTCCTGAATGTCTCGCGACTCATCGAGCATGCGCATGCTCATAATGATCGGTGATACTAATGTGGGGTCGTCCAGTTCCTTGTAGCTCACATCGTCTCGCTTCAGGCCGTACACACTGCTCGGCACCACGGAAATTCCCTCCCCCGCCGCTACGAGACCGAGTGCAATCTGCAATTCCCGTACTTCATATACCCGGCGAGGCTTGAGAGCGCGGTCCTGAAATGCCGAAAGCACCTGGTCGGCATAACTGGGACGCGGCGCCTTCGGGAAAATGATCAGCGTCTCATTGACCAGATCGCTGAGGGCCAGGATGGGCTTGGCGAGTGAGAGTGGATGCCCTTCTGGAAGCGCAACAATCATCTTCTCTTCGCGAAGAATCACCCGGCGGATGTTCGGGTCTTCATGTCGAATGCGGCCGAACCCGACGTCGATTCGACCGTCCTTCAGCGCTCTGATCTGGTCCATTGTCGACATCTCGTGGAGGCTGAGTTCGACCGTCGTGTTCTCGTCGCGGAAACGCCGGATGATTTTCGGCAGCATACCGTACAACGTCGAACCCACGAAGCCGACAGAGAGGCTGCGCTGGATATTGCCCACGCGCCTCGTCATTGATTCGAGTTCGGCTGTCTGAGCCAGCAACTGCACCGCGTGGGCATAGAAGAACTTACCCGTCTCTGTCAGGCTCAACGGACGTGAGTTGCGCTGGAATAGCTGCACCTCGAGCGTCTCTTCAAGTTGCTGTATCTGACGGCTCAGGGGCGGTTGCGCCATATGCAATCGCTGCGCCGCGCGCGTGAAATTGCGTTCCTCGGCCACCGCTACGAAATAGCGAAGATGCCGCAGCTCCATCTCATACCTCCAGGATATAGACCGATACTCAATCAGTGTTGGACGGGGCGTTATGGCGTCCATTATCCTGCGTTCACACTCTGTTTTAGCCACTAATTATACCTTCTGAGCATATCAGAGCCAAAGGCAAATCAAGGGTTAACCCCTGCAAAATAGAAAGATTTAGGAGCCGACAATGGCGCACTTCCAACGAGGATTTGATCCCGCATGTGATCCAAAGACTGGCGGCATTCCGCTTGGCATGAAAGCCGACAGGTACGAGGACATCGCGCTGAGTGTGCCGGTTCAAGGCAAGGAAACCAGGTTTGTCCATCGCTTGCGTGCGTTAGCCACGACGTAACCGTTCAGCCCGGCGGCTACGTCATGCCACTGCTGCCGCTCGATTCACCACAAGAGTTTCTTTATACCGATGCGCGTGCTCCATCGCCTGGAGCGCGCATGGGGAGAGCACACATGCCTGTCATTATCGACAAAGCCACGCAACTGGATCAACTGCTGCACGCCGCCGTTCAGGATGACAAACAAAGCGGTGTATTCCGCTGCCGTCGCGATATCTTCACCAACACCGATCTGTTTGAACTCGAGATGAAACACATCTTCGAGCGCAACTGGGTGTACCTGGCGCACGAAAGCCAGATTCCCAACAACAACGATTACTACACCACCTGGATTGGCCGCCAGCCTGTGGTCGTCACTCGCGACAAGAGTGGCGAACTGCATGCGGTCATCAATGCCTGCGCGCACAAAGGCGCGATGCTATGCCGGCGAAAGCACGGCAACAAAGGCACCTTCACCTGCCCGTTCCACGGCTGGAGCTTCGCCAACACCGGCAAGCTACTGAAAGTGAAGGATGCGAAGACCACCGAATATCCGGTGCAGTTCAATACCAATGGCTCGCACGATCTGAAGAAGGTTGCCCGTTTCCAGAGCTATCGTGGGTTTCTGTTCGGCAGTCTCAGTGAGGACGTGCTTCCGCTGGAGGATTATCTCGGCGAGACCAAGGTCGTCATCGACCAGATCGTCGACCAGGCCGCAAACGGGTTGGAAGTGTTGCGCGGCAGTTCGTCGTACATCTACGACGGCAACTGGAAGATGCAGATGGAAAACGGTTGCGACGGCTACCACGTCAGCACCGTGCATTGGAACTATGCCGCGACCATGGACCGGCGCAAGGTCGATGGCACAAAAGCGGTGGACGCGAATGGCTGGAGCAAGTCGGTAGCCGGTGTATACGGGTTCGATCATGGCCACATTCTGCTTTGGACCAATACGATGAACCCGGAGGTCCGCCCCGTCTATAAATACCGCGACGAAATCAAGGAACGTGTTGGCGAAGCACAGGCGGAATTTATCGTCAATCAGACCCGAAACCTTTGCCTGTATCCGAACGTATTTCTGATGGATCAGTTCAGCACTCAGATTCGCGTGGTACGTCCAATTAGCGTAGACAAGACCGAAGTCACCATCTTCTGCTTCGCCCCAAAGGGTGAGAGCGCTGCGGACCGCACTACTCGCATTCGCCAATACGAGGACTTCTTCAACGTCTCGGGAATGGGCACCGCAGACGACCTCGAAGAGTTCCGCGCCTGTCAGGCCGGCTATGCGGGCACCACTGCATTGTGGAACGACCTTTCGCGCGGGGCGCCGTTGTGGGTCGAGGGCCCTGACGCAAATGCGAAGAGTATGGGTCTGAAGCCGCTTATTTCCGGTGAGCGCAGCGAAGACGAAGGCCTGTTCGTGTGCCAGCATGAGTACTGGGTTCGGGTGATGCGCGACGCAGTAAAGAAGGAACAAGAGGAGGCGTTAGCATGAGCTTCGACTACCAGAAAATCTGCGCCGTACTGTACCGCGAAGCACGCCTGCTGGATGATCGCCAGTGGGACGACTGGCTTGCCTGCTATGCCGAGGACGTCACCTACTGGATGCCGGCATGGGATGACGACGACCAGCTGACCGATGACCACGATACTCAGATTTCACTGATGTATTACGCCGACCGTGGCGGCCTGGAAGACCGTGTGTTTCGCATCAGGACCGAGCGAAGCAGTGCTTCGATGCCTGAACCGCGTACCAGTCACAACGTTACCAATGTGGAAGTACTGGCCGAGCGCGGCAACGAAGTGGACGTGCGCTACAACTTCAACACGCTTAGCCACCGCTACAAAACCACCGACCAGTTTTTCGGCACGATGTTCGTGACTCTGCGGGAAGTCAGCGATGAACTGTTGATTGCCCACAAGCGAATCGTGCTGAAGGACGACTACATCCGCCA
>NZ_JAXDPY010000617.1:0-2578 GCF_034668105.1 Paraburkholderia sp.
ACGCTGCTGGCCCAGATCCAGCGGCTGAAGCCCACGTAGTGACCGATGCCCGACCACACGGCACGGATCGGCGGACGCGGCTTCATGGTCGCCCACGTCAGAACGCTTTTCAGGCTTTCACCGACGACGAGGCCGATCAGCACCGAGGCCGCACCGGCGCCCAGGTAGGCGCAGCCGAGCCCGACCGAACAATCGACGAATGCCGCTCCCACCTCGACGCCGGCAATATGCTGGAAGCGCCGCTCGCGCTGCACGAGGTAGTAGGTGGGCGATGCCAGACCGCGCAACAACGGCAGTAGTGCCGCAAGCTGGATCAGCACCAGTGAACCGTTCAGATGGAACTGGCTGCTCAGCAATGGCGCGAGCGCGACCAGCAGCAATGAGATGAGCACGCCGCGCGCGGTCAGCGTCGTCCACACCGCGCCCAGCTGCGAACGCGTCGGCGGATGTTCGCCTTGAATGACCGCTTGCGCGAGACCGGTGTCCGAGAGCGCCTCGGCAATGGCTACCGCGAGCAGCGCCACGCTCACGCTGCCGATCGCCGCCGGCCCAAGCATCCGGCCAATCGCCAGGAACTTGACGGCTACCAGTCCACGCACGGCGAACTGCTGCAATAGCACCCACGTCGCCGCGCTTGCCCCGAAGCTGGACGCTATGGAAAGCGGCGGAAGCCTGATCGCCCGCAAGCTGTATCTCCGTCGGATCGGAACGCCGTTGAACTGGCTCCCCGCAGCGATTCAACGCATCGCTGCGAAACGCCGCCGGCGCATAATTAGTTGGGTTGCACCAGCAAGCTGGCGAGGTTTTCATCGAACGCTATATACGACCTTACCGCGAGAGAATCGGCGACAACCGCCATCAGCTAGGCCTGTTCAGCCGAACCGGTGACGCGCTGGTACGTTTTCACACAGAACGAGTCAAATAGACGAATCCACTCGCGCCCGCGATGCTAACGTTGTTCAGCCAGCGCCTCCCGGCAGCCGGCGTCAACGCTGCGTCTTCACGCTTCACACGACGCATTCGACCACGGAAGACCACTGAACCGATGGAACAAGACTACGTCCTGATTGTGGAGCCCAACCTCACCGGTCATCGCTGGCGTTATGTCGAGTGGACCATGCAGGCCTGCACGGAGGCCGGCTATCCCTGCATCCTCGCGACCGAATCCGGCAACGAAGATCACCGGCTCGCCAGACAGATCGTAGCGGCCAATCGCGCCGACTTGCAGATTGCATTCGTCGATCCCCAGGAGCGGTCTCGCGGCCTGCTGCGTCAGTCCAACCAGTACTCGCGCTTTCATCGCTATTTCAAGCGCGTGCATCGCGTGGTCAGCCATGCGCAGCCGATCAGGCTGGTGGTCGTGCCGTACGTCGACTATTTCTTTTATGCGCTGCCGTTTCTCGGCTCGCCGTTCCGTAAGACACCGTGGATCGGCATCACGATGCGCTCGACCTTCCATCACCACAAGGTCGGTATCAAGTCGCCCGATCGTCCGATCGTCAATGCGATCAAAGCGCAGTTGTTCAAACGCGCGATCCGGTGCCCAGGTTTGCGCACGCTGCTGACGATCGATCCCACGCTGCCGGAATGGGCGGCGCGCAACGCCTCGAAGACCAGCGCGGCGGTCGCCTATGTGGCGGACCCGTTTCCGGACGAGCGGGCGGAAAACCCCGTTCTGGCTCGCGAGCGGCTCGGACTGGACCCCGACCAGCGCTATCTGCTGGTGTACGGCGCGATCAGCGAACGCAAAGGGATTTATGAACTCGTCCATGCGTTGACGCGTCTGGAGCATGCGCCCACGTTGATCGTCGCGGGCGAGCAGGACGCGGGCACGCGCCATTTCATGCGCAATCATGTGCGCAGCCTCACACCCGCGCCGCTGATACTCGACTCGTTCATTGCGAACGACATCGAACGCGATCTGTTCTCCGCCTGCGACGCGGTCTGGCTCGGCTACAAGGGACACTATGGAATGAGCGGTGTGCTCGTGCAGGCGTACCGCTTCGGCAAGCCCGTGATCGCAACGGAAGACGGCCTGATCGGCTGGTTCAGCCGGCGCTGCGAACTGGGGCCGATTCTGAGCGACCTCAGTTCCGCTTCCATCGGTCGTGCGATCACTGAAACCATGACCTCGTGGCCCCATGCGCCGCAAAGCATGCCTTCCGCACGCGAGGATCTGCTGTCACGGCATACGCTCGGGCAGTTCAAGCAGACCTTGCTTCAACAGATGGCGTGATCCCCGGCTAACGGCTGAGCCGCCCGCCCGCCGACACTCACGCCGGCAGGGACGATTCCGAGGCGGGCTCCTTGCCGCCAGCCACTGGCGCAGGCACTTCCTCGCGCACCGAACTGTTGCGCTTTGCCGGGAACAGCGCGTTGCGCATCAGCAGGAACGGATACTCGATCGCGCGCGTGGTGACATAGCCGATCGCAATCGCCAAAGCGAACTGCGCGGTAAGCGCTACGATCCAGATCACGCTCGGCGCAAGCCCCATGGCGGTCGCCTTGCGGATCAGCATGTCGCCAGGCGCGAGCGCGAGCGAATGCCACAGGTAGATGCCGTACGAATAGAGGCCGA
>NZ_JAXDPY010000618.1:0-16656 GCF_034668105.1 Paraburkholderia sp.
TGAAACGACAACTGGATGTGGTCGAGACCGGCCGCCTTCAGATCGCCGAGCCGCTTGTCGGTGAGGCCGACGCCGGAGGTGATGAGATTCGTATAGAAGCCGAGTCTGTGCGCCTCTTCCACCAGCACTTCGACGTCGTCGCGCACGAGCGGCTCGCCGCCCGAAAAGCCGAGTTGCACCGAGCCGAGCGCGCGCGCCTGGCGTAGCACGTCGATCCATTGCGCGGTGCTGAGCTCGCGGCTGTGGTCCGTATAGTTGAGCGGGTTATAGCAGAACGCGCAGTGCAGCGGACAGCGATAGGTCAACTCCGCCAGCAGCCACAGCGGTGGCGGCACGCCGGCGGCGGTATCGTCGGGCTGTACGCCCGCAACGGCTTGCGAGAGATCGGTCATCGCGCTACTCCAGCCAGCCGCGCCCGTGCGCGTCGGCAATGAAGGCCCGCACTTCGGCGCCGAGCCCGGTGGCGTTGAACGCCTGCTCCAGTTCGGCGATCAGCGTGTCCATGTCGCGCGTACCGTCGCAGCGTTTGAGAATTTCACCCGCGCTTTGATTGAGCTTCACCATGCCCTCCGGGTACAGCAGCACGTGCGCGTTCTGCGCGGGTTCCCATTGCAGGCGGAAGGGCTTCGCGATCGTCAGCGGAATGGCGGGTTGGATGGCGCCGCCGGCGCGTGTCACGTCGTTCATTGCGGGAACGCCTTTTCGATCGAGTCGAGCATGGTCCACAGAATGTCGAGCTTGAATTGCAGGATCTCGAGCGCGCGTTCCTGCTGGTCGCGCCGCGTGAAATGCGCGAGCGTGACTTCGAGCCCGTGCTGCACGTCGCGCTGTGCGAGAGCAATGCGCGAGCGGAAATACGCGAGGCCCGCAGCCTCGATCCACGGATAATGTTCCGGCCAGCTCGCGAGCCGGTCGCGGTGAACCTGCGGCGCGAACATCTCCGTGAGCGACGAGCAGACCGATTCCTGCCATGGCGCGCGGCGCGCGAAGTTCACATACGCGTCGACCGCGAAGCGCACGCCGGGCGTCACATGTTCGAGCGACCACAGTTCGTCGCGTGACAGGCCGACGGCGTCCGCGAGACGTGCCCATGTTTCGATGCCGCCTTCCTCGCTCTCGTAGCCGTCGTGGTCGAGAATGCGCAGCACCCAGCGGCGGCGCGTCTCGCGGTCCGGACAGTTCGACAGGATCGCCGCGACCTTCAACGGGATGTTGATCTGGTAATAGAAACGGTTCGCAACCCAGCCGCGGATCTGCTCGCGCGAGCAGCCGCCGCTATTCATCTTCAGATTGAATGGATGATGGATGTGATAAGCGGTGCCTTTCGCGCGCAACTGCGCTTCGAATTCGTCGCGGCTCCAGGCGGGTGCGTCGGCGCCCGAGGTTCGTTTTGTACTCGCGGTTGTACTCGCGTCGCGCATCGGCGTCGTGTCATGGGTATCTTTCGCGTTCATGCCGTCTCCGTTTTTTTGTCGTTCACAGTCGCGCCTCGTCACTGCTCTTCGTTCACGCGTTCACGCGTTCACACTTCAAAGTTCGAAAGTCATCCCGTCGTGGGCCACTTCGATTCCGTGCTCGGCGAGCACGCGCCGCTCGGGGCCGTCTTCGACCAGGATCGGGTTGGTATTGTTGATATGGATGAGCACCTTGCGCATCGCGCGCGCGTCGCCGGTGCGATCCACGCCTAGCGAATCCAGCGTTTCGATCATCCCGCCCGCACCGGTCTGCGGCAGGTGTCCCATGTCCGCGGCCGTTTTCTTCGAGAGGCCGAGGCGGATCATTTCATCGCCGGTCCACAGCGTGCCGTCCACCAGCAACAGGTCGGCCTCTTGCATGGCGGCCAGCACATGGGCTTCGATCGCGCCGAGTCCCGGTGCGTAGAACACGCGCTTGCCCGATTGCAGGTTGGTCAGGACCAGTCCGATGTTGTCGCCCCGCTCGGGCGCATTGCGATGCGGCGAGTAGGGCGGTGCCTTGCTCGACAGCGGCAGCGCGTCGATCCGCACGCCGTTCAACGCGTCGACGGCGAGCGGTGCGCCGTCGAGCGCGATGCGGCGATGTTCGACGCCGCAGTAGTGCGCAAGGATCGGCGCGACTGGAAAGCCGGAGCCGAGGTCTTGCCATACCGCGTCGGTGGCGTAGAGCGGCAACGGCGTGTCGCGCTCGCGCAGCATCAGCAGTCCGGTGACATGATCGATCTGCGCGTCGATCACGAGCACGGCGGCGATGCCGCTATCGCGCGCACGGCGCGCGGGCTGCAGCTCGGGATTCGCCGCGATCTGCGCGAGCAGGTCGGGCGACGCATTGACGAGCAGCCAGTCCTCGCCGTTCGCACTCACCGCGATCGACGACTGCGTGCGTCGCGTCGCCTTCAGCGTGCCGCGGCGCACGCCGTCGCAATTGCGGCAGTTGCAGTTCCACTGCGGAAAACCGCCCCCCGCCGATGAGCCGAGTACCTTGATCTTCATGCCGCGCGACGCATGGTGCGCCCCTCCTGAATGGCCGGGATGAACATCGCGGCAAGCGCGTGCGCGACGCGTTCATGGAGCGCCGGGTCGCTCGCCAGATGCCCCGCGTTCACTCGCTCGATCTGCGCGGCGGGCACCGCGCGGGCCAAGCGCCGCAGATTGTCCGGCGGACAGACCGGGTCGCGCGCGCCGTGCACCGCGGCAAGCGGCACGCCCGCCGCCGCCGCCCGGCGCGCCAGCGACAGCAGACGGGTTTCGCCAAGCCAGCAGCGATGCGCGAGGTAGTGGGCCTGAATCCGGTACTTGCCGATCAGCTTGTGGGCATGCCGTGGCGCGTTTCTCGTGCAGGGCCGCACCGCGCGGCGGCTGACGGCGCTCGCGAGCACGGCGTCCTCGTAGCCGCGCCACGCCAGCGCCAGCGCGCGTTGCCGTGCTTCATTCGTGCCGCGTTGCAGGCTGGCCGCGCAGCGGTCCGCGAGGCCCTCGGGCCGCTCGCACCCGGCCGCCGCGCGCAGTTTCGCCCATGCGCGCGGCGCGCGGTGGCGGGACGCGACGAACAACCCGCGCATCTCCCGCGCCGACGTGAGGAACAGGCCACGCATCACGACGCCCGAGACCGATTGCGGACACTGCCCGGCATACGCAAGCGCGAGAGCCGCGCCCCACGATCCGCCGAGCACGCCCCAGCGAGCGAAACCAAGCCGCGCGCGGATCGATTCGAGATCGGCGATCAGATAGTCGGTGCGGTTGCGGCGCACGCTGCCGTGCGGCGTCGATGCGCCGGTGCCGCGCTGATCGATCAACACGACCCGAAAGCGGCTCAGATCGAAGAGCCGCAGCACGCCTGGCTGACTGCCACTGCCGGGGCCGCCGTGCAGGACGGCGACCGGCACGCCGTCGGCCGCGCCGGCCACCGCGTACGACACGCGATGACCGTCGCGCGTGCGCAGCGTGCCGGTTTCGAGCGGCGGCAACGCGTCGCGCGAATCGCGCTTGATGCGGCGCATCGTCATGGCAGCATCCTCGCGAGCAGGTTGTCGCGATCGATCCATTGATGCTTGAGCGCACCGGCCACGTGCAGCACGATCAGCGCGATCAACAGGTACGCGATAGCCTCGTGAATGCCGAAGAACAGCTCGCGCAAATGCGCATCGTCCCAGCCCCACTTCGGCAGCAGGATGCCCCAGAAGCGCGTGCCATAGCGGTTGAACGACGAGCCGAGATAACCGGCCAGCGGCATCGCGACCGTGCCGACGTATAAAAGACCCTGCGTAGTGCGCGCGGCGGCGCGTTGCCACGGTGGCATCGCCGGCAAGGGGGGCCGATGAAGGACCGCCCGCGCCCCGATGCGCAGAAGCACCAGCAGGAAAATCGTCAGTCCGAGCGACTTGTGCAGGTTGATAATCGTCGCTTTGACAGGCAAACCCTTCGGCAATCCGACCATATAGAACCCGACCGCCAGCATGCCGATGATGCCGAGCGCGATCAGCCAATGCAGCGCGATCAGCAAGCCGGCATAGCGCGGCGTGCCGGCGCCGATAGCGGAGTTCGCGTTCGGAGAATGCGCTGTCGTCATGCCTGTCTCCTTTATTAGCTGGCGTTTCTTGTCGAACACCCTTTCCATCTGATCCACGGGCCGCGCGGCTTTACCCGGCAATCAGTATTTCGCCTCTACCGTCCACCGCGAGATCGCCCGCATAGCGGACCGGCAAGCGCTCCGCGCGCCACTGCGAAAAGGGCGCGATTTCATCCGCGAGACTGCGCACGAGCAAAGACCAGAATACGTTGAAACCGTGGCCGCCGCCCGTGAATGTCGCAGGTAGTTGCGCGGGCCGCCGCGCCAGCAGCAGCGTGCCGCGTCTCATCCCATACGCATAATGCGGGCCCAGCTCGCCCGCGACGCCCACGGTTCCGGCCACGAGCCGCGAAGCCGCGAAATCGCCCGCTTTACCGCCGACCAGCACCAGCCCGCGGCGCATCCGGTCGGCCAGCCGCGCGCCCGCGTCGCCATGGATCGTCAGCGTGCCGCCGCTCATGCCTTCCATGTCGCCGGTCAACGCGCCGGCGGCGAAATCGCCGCTGTCGCCGGTGACCGTCAGCCGGCCGCCGCGCATTTCGCAACCGGTGAAATGCCCCGCGTTGCCGTCGATATGCAGCACGCCGCCCGTCATCCTGAAGCCGCAGTGATCGCCGGCCGAACCGTGCACGGCGAGGTGCCCGCCGTCCATCTCCGCGCCGAGCCGGTCGAGCCACGGCGCGGCGCCGTCGACGATCAGCGTGGCCGTGTTCGGAGCGGCGGACAGCGGCGCTGCGGTGGCTTCATCGCGCGACACCTGGAACACGTCGCCGAGCACGCAGTGATCGTTACCGGCGGGCAGAACGATGCGCTCGATCTCAGCCACGCTCATGCTCGTGAGCGATACCGGCCGCAGCGCGGCGGCATCGACGCGAAAACCAGGCGGCGTTTTGACGCGCAAGGTCGTCGTGCTCATGCGGGGCTCCCGCCCAGACCCGCCGCAAGCGCATGCAGGTGGAAGTGGTACGGTCCGAGTTTGCCGCCGTAGTTGCCCGCGGAAATCCGCAGCACGCCGGCCGCGCGGCCAAGCCCGGCGGCCGCGCCGATACCGGCCGTCATCGCGGCGCCGACATCGGCATCGGTCAGGCCGTCGATCACGATCTCCAGCACGCAGCCGATTTCCGCGCTGAGTTCGCTGTGCGCGGCGAGGCCGATCAGGGTGGGACAGAAGGCGTCGTTGGTGGAAGCGCTCGCGCCTTGGTATCGCGAGCCGATTTTCGACCCCGAGCGGACGATGCCGCCGGGAAACGGCATGATGACGTTCGGCAGCCGGCGCATCGCCGCGACGGCGGCTTCGGCGGCGGCGAGCGCGGCGTCGAGGTCGCGCGCGAGCAACAGCAGGTTGCCGCCGCCGACGGCTTTGACGGTCACCGCCGTGTCTTCGCAGACGAATTCGCCGTCCATCACCGGCACGCGCCAGTAGCGGGTGTGGCCGAGCATCTTCGAGATCTGCCAGCCGTCGCCGAAAAAACGCAGCCCGCTGCCGAGCGCCGCGTTATCCGAGAGCGGCGCGCGGCTCGTTGCGGGATCGATACCGCTGAACACGGCGGTACTCGGACAGGTGAGCACGCTTTGCCCGACGCGCCGCCCGATCTGCTTCGCCAGTTCTTTCGACGATACCGCGAACAGCAGCACCGCGACGCCGGGACGGCCATCCGGCGTGTCCCCGGGCGCAAGCGTGCGCTCGACGCCCGCCTCGCAGCCGCAGCCGATCACTGAAGTGGCAAACCCGGTCAGCGAGTTGGCCGCGTTCATCGCCCAGGTTGGCGTATGCGCGGTGATGATGAGCCGGGTCGCCTTCATCGGAAAGGCTTCCGCGAAGGTGGCGTCGATCGCCGTGCCGTTGATCTCGAGCGGGGCCGGAGCGTTCATTGTGTGCGGTTCGCCTGGCATCGGTCAGCCGTTACCGTTAGCCAGACATTCGACGGGCAACAGGCGGCCGCCGCGGCAGCAGTCGCAGACTTCGTCGTCGCTGATCGCGGCGTGCGCGAAGTTGCTCGCAAGATTGGCGTCGCTGTAGGCGCGCAGCGTCTTCTCGATGCCGCGGTCGAATTCCGGCGACACGAAATGGATGCCGCCCGTCGGCGTGGCGACGAGGGTGCCGTCGCGCGCGACCAGTTCGCCGTCCTTGAATACATAGGCGGGCGACGTGAACATCCGCTCGCGGTCCGGCGCGTCGCGATAGACGGCGATGTCCGCCGCCGCGCCTGCGCCGAGATGGCCCCGGTCGCGCAGGCCGAGCAGCCGCGCGGGACCGGCGCGCGTGATGATGGCGATCTCATACAGCGAGAACTCGCGCGTCAGGCCCGGCAATGCGCTTGCGACCTGAGCGTCGGGATTGAGCTTCGCGAGCTGCTCGTCGCGGAACGACTTGTCCATCAGCAGACGGATCAGATGCGGATAGCTGGTGAAGGGGCCGCCGTTGGGATGATCCGTGGTCATCGCGACGCGCCACGGATCGTCGACCAGCAGGAAAATTTCCAGACCGATGATCCATTGCAGCGCGTTCACATAGCTTTGCTCGCGATAGCGGAACGGCACGACGCCGCAACCCGCATCGCACTCGATGTCGCCCACCACCCACTTGTGCGGCCTCGCGAGCGGGGTGTTGCGGAACTGCATCATCGTGTCGCCCGAGGCCGTGACGGTCTGTCCAAAGATGATCTGTCCGACGTCGATCGAGACATTCGGCCGCGCGTTCACCGCCTCGGCGATCTGCCGCGCGCCCGACGAAAACTTTTGCGGCCCTTCGGTCCCATAGCTGTGAAACTGAATGTGCGTCAGATGGATCGGCAGGCCGTCGGCGGCGTCCATGGTCGCGATCGTGGAATCGATGTTGCCCGGTACGCCGAGATTACTGGCGTGCACATGCAGAGGATGCGGCACGCGCAGTTCGGTCAACGCGCGCGATAAGGTGTGCAGCACTTCGCGTGGCGTTACACCGTAGTGCACGTGCGCTTCGTCGACGTCGAGCGAACGCTGGTTGAACTTGAACGCGGAGATGCCGCCCGGGTTGACCACTTTCACGCCGAGCGCCTTGCTCGCGTGAATCGTCCAGCCGATGTAATCGCGCAGGCGCGCGAAGTCGTCGCGTGCCGCCAGCATCTGCAGGAATAGTTCGTCGTTGCCGAGCATCACGTACGCGCCGTGGTCGATGATCGGCGTGTCGCCCATTTCGAGGTGCGTATGGCGCGCATTGGAGGGCATCATCGCCGGTTCGAAAACGGCGGTGTAGCCCATTTCGGCGTAACGGTAGCCGGTCGCAAGCGTGCCTGGCGTGCAGACGCCGCATGACGGCAGACGCAGATAGCGGCCCTCGGCGTCCTGTGCCGATTCGTAGGCCCGCTCGCGCGGCGGATCGGCGCGATGGTCTTCGGGGAGCAGCAGGCGCGACAGGTTGGTCTTGCCGCCGCCAATATGGGAATGCATGTCGATGCCACCCGCCATCACGATCATGCCGGTGGCGTCGTATTCGCGATCGACCGGCGTATTGGGCGCCAGGTCGACGATGCGCCCGTCGCGGAAGCTCAGATCGCGGCGCTCGCCGTTCACGCCGTGGGCCGGGTCGAAGATCGTGCCGCCTTTCAATCGAACGAGGCTCATTGCTGCTCCTCGCCGCTGCGTGGCTCGTGCAGGCGCGCGCTCAGTTGCGTAGTCAACTGCGCGGCAAGCGATGCGACCGAAGCAAGCGCGGCGCCGCGCGCGGGGACCAGTGGCATCACGACCGAGCCGTCGACGCGAAACAGATGGCCGCCGGTGTCGATACCGGGCGTCGCGACAGGGATGAACACCGTGTTCGCGCCGCGCGCCCTGGCCGCGTCCGCAAGCGCCGGATGACCGAGCACGATCAACGGGACGGCGGGATCGAGCGGCGTTGGCCATGCGTGCGGCGCGAAGCTCGCGACCCACAGCAGCGCGTCCACCTCGTCGCCCGCGAGCAGGCGGCGGGTGCGATAGCGGTATGGATCGTAATCGAGCGGTGCCGTGCCGGCGCTGCGTGTGGGTATCGACACGCGCGTGCGCAGCGGCATCCCGGAAAGCCAGGTCACCGTCTGGTTGACCGTCGACGCGCCGTCGTCGCCGCCAAGCGCGAGACACGCGGCCCGCGTCGTGCGGTTCGCGGCTTTGATGATCCGGTTCAGGGCTTCGATGAGCAGCGCCGCATGCGGGCTGGGCAGGGCGGCCGGCTCGTAGACGAGCACCGTGTAGCGCGCGGCGGCGATGCGGGCCTGCAGTGACGAGAGCGTGGCCGCCGCGCTGGTGTCAGGACTGGCGTCAGCGTCGTTGCCGTCGCGATGCAGTGCGCCGGGCGCGCGCCCTTCGGCAAGCGCGGACCACAGTGCGAGCGTCTCGTAAAGCTCGGCGTGCGGCAGCAGCGCTTCCGTTCGCGCATGCGCGAGGCCTGCCGCCGCCGGATCCATTGCGCAGCCGACGAATATCAGTTCGCGCGCGATGTCGGTGCCCTCCAGCGTCCGCGAGAAAAAACGCGGATAACGCTGCGACGGCTGACAACCGAAAAACACCAGCAGGTCGGCACGTGTGCGCACTTCGGAGAGCGTCGTGAAGAACGAGCCACGGTCCTGGAACGCGAGGGTCGCCGGCGTTAGCGTGTCGCCGTGCAGGTGATCGAGAATCGCGCCGCAAGCGGCCGCCAGCGTGTAGAGCGCACGAGCGCCGGCGACGTCGGTGGCAAGGCCGCCGAACAACGCACGGCGTGAGGTCGCCAGGATTTGCGTGGCGCGGGCCAACGCCGCATCGAGTTCCACGTCGTTTCCGTCGACCATGCTGCGGCATTGCGCGTCCGCCGCGCCGTACTGCGCGAGTGCCGCACTCAGCCGCGAGCAGTCGGTGTCCGCCACGCTGAGCGTTCCGTCGCTGTGGGAGCCGACCTTGAGGTCGTCGCACAGCAATGAGCAGAACGGGCAAATCCAGTCGCGGGTGATCGCAGGCACAGGCACGAGCACGCCGGCTGCGCCCGGTGCGTTTGTGCTGGGGTTCGATGGATCGGTGGGCGAAAGGTGCATGGCGCACTTTTAGCAAGCTCCATGCCGATCGATGTGATGACGTGACAGCGCTGCCCGGTGCGCATGACGTGCACGGTCGTGCGGCTTCGCGCTCAGAGGAATCGCGCGAGTGAAGGCGCGTTCAGCAACGCCCCTCGATCGTCGCGCGGCACACGGCCCCGGACGCGATTGTGCCGTACAGGTTGTGTGCTGCGCTGGAGCAGAGTGTCACGCGCGGCCCGCGTGGCTTGCCGTTCGTTTGCATTCGCAGGTTGCTTATGCCGTGGCATGAAAATTGTGTAGCAAGCCTACAAGGATTCTGACGGTGCGAGGCTGATCTGTCGATCGTGCAGGGCGGAGGCGACCAGCCATGCGCTCGCATCCGTGCTGGCCGCCGCCGTCAGATCGTCGCGATTGCGGATGCCGCCCGCGCCGATCACCGTGGTGCGCGCCGCAGCACTGGCGCGGATGCGCTCGAAGGTGCCCAGGTCAGGACCCGCATAACTGCCGACCTGATCGAGTGTCATCGCGATCACGCGCGACGGCCACCAGGCCGGCGAGCGCTCGAGTTCGGCGGCCGTCAGCAGCTGGCCCGCGCGGTGGTCGAGCGAGAGGATCGGCGAGAGGCCGGCGGTCTGTGCCGATTGCAGTGCATGGATATCGCGCAGCGACTCCGTGCCGAACACCGGGACGAGGGTCGCGAGGTTCAGGTGCGCACGGTGGTCATCGCGCTGGCCGATGGTGTCGATGGTGTCGATGGCGTCGATGTGGTCGAACAGCGTGCGCATCGATGCATAGTCCGCGAAGCCCGCATCGAGCCAGAGCTCGATCCCGGGCAACGCGGCGCGCAAGGCGGCGAGTTGCGCGGCATGCGCGCCGCGCTGCAGGATGGCGCCGAGATCGGCGACATAGAGCGTGCGGGCGCCGCTTGCGGCGAGCAGCGCGCGGGCGATGGCAAGCGGCTCGCTGCCGGCGGTGAGGCGGGACTGGATGGGCCGGTAGGCGGCCCGCTCGCCGCGTACCGCGCGCACAACATGGCCGTCGAGAAGATCGAGAACCGGTATCACCTGCATAGGGGCGCCTTCCTTTGACCAAGATCTTTGTCTACGAGTATCTCACCGGCGGCGGCATCGATCCCACGCTGGCTGGCGCAGGCAGTCTGGCCGACCTGAGCGCGCTGATCGTCGAAGGGCGTGTGATGCGCGACGCGCTGGTCGCCGATCTGCGTGAGCTCGACGGTGTGCGCGTCACGTTCGCGACCTCGCGCTTCGAAACGGTCGATCCGGCGCATTCGCATTGTATGGCCAGGCCCGGCGAATCGATGACGGCCTTTGTCGCCCGCGCGGCGCGTGAACACGATTACGCGTGGGTCATCGCGCCGGAATGCGACGGCCTGCTGCTGCACCTCTACGATGCCGTCGGCGCCGCCCGCTGGCTGGGCTGCGGCAAGGAAGCGATCCGCGTGGCGTCGAGCAAGAGCGCCACCGCCGCCTGCCTTGCCGCGCATCGGATCGCCGCGACACCCGCCCTCGAACCGGGCCAGGCGGGCCAATGCGGGGACGGCCGTTGGGTCGTGAAACCCGACGACGGCGCGGGCGGCCTCGATACCATCGTGTTCGACGGCTTCGCCGATGCGTGTGCCGAATACGAGGCACGCGCGGCCGCGGCGCGCAATCCGGTGTTGCAGGCATGGGTCGACGGCGAATCATTGAGCCTGTCGCTGATCTGTCGGGACAACGGCGCCGAGTTGATCTCCATCAACCGTCAGCAGATCGGTTTGAGCGGCGGCGACACGCCGGGCCGGCATCCACGAATCGTCGAATTCGACGGCGTGCTGGTCAATCAGATCGATCTCCGCAGCGACACAGGCCGCACGCTCGAGACGCTCGCGCAACGCGTGGCGACGGCGATACCCGGTTTGCGAGGCTTTGTCGGAATCGACGTGGTGTGGCATCCGCAGCGCGGACCGGTCGTGATCGAGGTCAATCCGCGACTCACGGTGGCTTATGCGGGGCTGTCCGCCGCACTCGGCGGCAATCTCGCCGCTGATTTGCTGACGGCGCACGAGGTGCGCGTCGAGCGAGCCGCGGCGGCGCGCACGAACCCGTCGCCGTCGACGCTCGGGGTGCGGCCTTGAGCGCCGCGCATACAGACGGTGCGGCAGCGGCCGCGGCGGTGTTCGGCTGGGACGTCGGCGGCGCGCATGTAAAGGTGTCGACGGCCGATCACAGCGGCGCCGTGTTCGACGTGGCGCAATGGCCCTGCCCGCTGTGGCAGGGGCTCGACCATCTGGAGCGGACCATCGACCTCGTTTTCGCCCGCTGGCCGCGGGCAGGCATGGCCGGCGCGCAGCATGCGGTGACGATGACCGGCGAGATGGTCGATCTGTTCGCGGACCGCGCCGAAGGCGTGCGGGCGATCGTGGCCACGATCGCGCAGCGGCTCGGCGCGCGGCTGCGCTTTTACGCCGGCGACGCCGGCTGGCTCGCCGCCGACGCGTGCGCGGCGGGCTGGCGTCACGTCGCATCGGCGAACTGGCTCGCCACCGCGCAGTGGGTCGCGACCCGCGTGGCCGACGCCGTGCTCATCGATATCGGCAGCACGACCACCGACATCATTCCGATTGTCGGCGGCCGCGTTGTCGCGCGCGCCTCGACCGATGCCGGCCGGCTCGCCACCGGCGAGCTCGTGTATCAGGGTATCGTGCGCACGCCGTTGTGCGGGGTCGCGCACCGCATCGAATTCGCCGGCGTCATGGTCAACGTGATGAACGAATGGTTTGCGACCACCGCCGACATCTATCGTCTGACCGGCGAACTGGACCCGCTGCACGACGTGCATCCGAGCGCCGACCAGGGGCCGAAGACCGAAGCCGCGAGCCGCGCGCGCCTCGCCCGCATGATTGGGCGGGATGCGCACGAGGCGGGCGTACTCGAATGGCGTCGCTTTGCGCAACGCTGGCGCGCGCTCCAGTTACGCGAGATCGGTGCGAATCTGGCACGGGTGGTCGCGGCGCATCCGGAACTGGCCGCCGCACCGCTGCTGGGTGCGGGGTGCGGCCGGTTCCTTGCCGCCGCATTGGCGCGCGAAGAAGCGCGCGGCTATATCGACTTCGGCAGGCTGGCGGGGGTGCCCGACAGTTGCTCCGCGTGGGCGGCAACGTGCGCGCCGAGCGTGGCGGTCGCGCTGCTCGCGGTTCGAGATTCGCAGCGCGCGAATCAAGCGTGGGACGGCAAGGCAGCGATCCGCCTGGCGTGATGTGAAAACGGCGGCGCGAAACGCCGTCTGATGAAGCGGCGGGCAAGCTGGACAAGGCAGCGATGAGCCTCGTTTGGAACATAACGGGGCACGGACCGGAACCCCGACGGGCACACAACTGGAAGCGAGGACAACAGTCATGTGGGTGGTCAAGATCGGAGGCAGTCTGAGTCACGACCCGACGCTGCGCCACTGGCTCACCGAGCTATGTGAAGTGGGTGGCGGACGCGTCGTCATCGTGCCCGGTGGCGGCGATTTCGCGGACAAGGTGGGTCAATACCAGAGCGAGTGGCATTTCGACGATCTGGCCGCGCACAACATGTGTCTGCTCGCCATGACGCAATACGCGTTACTGATGCAAGGCGTGTTGCCTGAACTCGTGCTCGCGTCGAGCGAGGCCAAGATTCGCCGCACCTTGCGCGACGGTCATGTCGCGGTGTGGGTGCCGACCGCGCTGATGCGCGACACGCCCGATGCGATGAGCAACTGGGACACGACCTCGGACAGCCTCGCCGCGTGGCTGTCGACGATGCTCAACGCGGAGCGGCTGGTCCTGGTGAAATCCTGTCCGATTGCCGCGGGCGACCCGCTCGAAACCCTGGCCGCAGCGGGAGTGGTCGACCGCCGTTTTGTCGACTATGTGAATGACGCGAACTATGTGGTCGAATTGCTCGACAAGAACAACGTTGCGTTGATGCGCGACCGGTTGCTCAACATCCCGGTCACCTGATTACGGGGGATTCACGGGGGATTCGCGGCGTGAACGGGGACGGGGCCCGTTTGTCCCTGACGTTTCGCCGTTTCGCCGTTTCACCGCCCACTGTCCCAGCGTCCTACAGCCGCGCCGCGTCTACGTCGCCCGGTGCCGACGCGGCGCCGTTCACGCCCGCATCGCCAGCTGGCCGGTGCAACGCGCTGGCCCATTGCGCGACGCGTTGCGGATCGAGCCTCGAGCGGCGCCCGTCGGTGCACAACGCAGTGCGAAAGCCGGCGACGTCCGGTGCGAGCCTACGGATCTGCTCCAGCTGCGCCCAACCCAGAGCCCCGGCGATCCCGCCCATCGCGCCGCGCTCGCGCGTGAGCCGCAGCCAGCGGGCAAGCGTATCGACATCCACGTGATCGAACAGCGTGCTGCCGTCCTTGCCGGCGGTATCGAACATCACGCCGGCAAACCCGAGCGCGGCGGTGTGGGTGACCAGCTCGTCGTCCATGCCGCCGTCGCAGAGGAGCACCGGTACCACCGTTGCCGGCAGATCGGCCAGTTGCTCGAGGCAGCGTCGCGCGTTCGGTCCGCGCGCCACGCCGACCTTCACGTAATCGATGCCCGCGTCGCTGACCTCGATGACGCGCGCGGCGATCTGCTCGAACGCATCGGCCGGCACATCGCCGATGGTCGCACTGATCGGCTTGACCGGGTAGCGTGCGCGCAGCTGGCGCGCGATGTTCGTAATCTCGTCAATCGGCAGGCCGCCGAGCGCGCCGGCATTCGGTTCTTTCAGGTCGATCAGTTCGGCGCCGGCGCGCGCGGCGTCGAATGCTTCCTCATCCGAGCGGACGCTCGCGAGCAATGCGGTCATCGGTGTTCTCCGGGAAGACTACGGGTGTGCGGCTGCGGCGGCCTGGCCGCCGGATGATTCGAGGCTCGCCCGGTGTCTGGCGACTGCGGCGACGAGCCAGCCCCAAGCGGTAAGTTCGTTCTCGCCGGCGGTTTTGTCGATGGCGATCTGCAGGTAGGCCATTTCGCGATCGATCTTGTCGGGTGGCAGCATGAAGAGCCGGCTCACGAGAATCGCGCCTTCAACCACGGCCGCCTGCGCGCGGTTGAAGCCCGCAAACGGTGCGTGGTTTTCGCGGTGCACGCATTTCATCAGCAGCACAGGCCGCTCTGCGTCATCGCGCAATTCGTCGAGTTCGAGTTCGGCGTGCGCCAGAGATTCGGCGAGGCGCACGCCGGCGACGCGGCTTGCGCCAACGGTCGGCCAATCGGTTGCGCAGCGCGTGACGCAACCTGCGAAGACGCGCACGTCGGTGGTGAAATTCAGAACCGCCGCACGGGACGTCACGATGTTGTCGAGCGTCGTGGACGGACGAAAAGGGGAAAGGATAATGCGGTCGGCCTCATACCGCGCGCCCATCGGAGCGACGTGAGGGCGGCCATCGCACGCTGCCGTGGTGACGATCGTTTCGTGGATCATGGATGAGAACGCGTGTCCTGACAGCGCGGAAAGGCCGGCCGGTTAGCTGATGACAAACACGATTCGCAAAGGGGCCGCGACGTGCGGCCCGATTACGGGCTTAACGTGTATCGACGTACATCACGATTTCAAAACCGAGACGCACATCGGTGTAGCTCGGAGTGGTCCACTGCATACGTGCTTCCTCCACAGATTGATACGGCGTTGCCGTCGGCCCGGCGTGATGCCGGACTTCATGGGCATCCGGCATCACGCAAGCTTTATGCCCGGGCGTCATGCCGAAATAGTGCGCTGGCGCGCGTCCGACCGGTTATGCAGCGTCCGCCGAATTACGCCAGTCCAACCGCCACGCGCCCTTGCGTTCAAGGGAAGCGCGCGGTGTGGCGAAAACGAAGCAAAGTGTTCCATCGCACCCGAATGGATTGCGGTGCGCTGTCCCGCCATTCCCTGTTTCGTCACGAGACATTCTGCGCCGATTTTTCGCGCGGGTCGCGAATAACCATACCGCGCTATGCGTTCGATAACGGATCGGTTAAGTCTGCCAAATAAAATCGTGAATTCCCCTTGGGGACGTCCGTGCTTACAGTGCGAACAAGCGCTTCGTTCTTCCGGCAGCGCGCTTGGCCACCCTCAAGGACACGTCATGAACGATTTCAGCCAACCGGTCATCGAGCCGGAACGCAATGCGCGCCAGCGGTACGCAGCCGGTGTGATGAAATATCGCGAAATGGGTTACTGGCAACCGGACTACGAGCCGAAAGAAACCGACGTCATCGCGCTGTTTCGGATCACGCCGCAACCCGGTGTCGAGCCGGAAGAGGCGGCGGCCGCCGTGGCCGGTGAATCGTCGACGGCGACCTGGACGGTCGTGTGGACCGACCGGCTGACTGCCTGCGACACGTACCGCGCCAAGGCGTATCGCGTCGAGCCGGTGCCCGCTTCGCGCGCCGACGAGCCGCAGTACTTCGCGTACATCGCTTATGAACTCGATCTGTTCGAGGAAGGGTCGGTAGCGAACCTGACCGCGTCGATCATTGGCAACGTGTTCGGCTTCAAGCCGCTCAAGGCGCTGCGTCTCGAAGACATGCGCATTCCCGTTGCCTATCTGAAGACGTTCCAGGGGCCGCCGACCGGTATCGTTGTCGAGCGCGAGCGGCTCGACAAATATGGACGGCCGCTACTCGGCGCGACGGTCAAGCCAAAGCTGGGGCTATCGGGCAAGAACTATGGGCGAGTGGTCTATGAAGGCCTGCGCGGCGGGCTGGATTTTCTGAAGGACGACGAGAACATCAACTCGCAGGCGTTCATGCATTGGCGCGACCGTTTTCTGTTTTCAATGGACGCGGTCAACCGGGCGCAGGCGGAAACCGGCGAGGTCAAGGGCCACTATCTGAACGTCACGGCCGGCACGATGGAGCACATGTACGAGCGCGCCGAATTCGCGAAGGAGCTTGGCTCGTGCATCGTGATGATCGACCTCGTGATCGGTTGGACCGCGATTCAATCCATGTCGCACTGGGCCCGCAAGAACGACATGATTTTGCATCTGCATCGCGCCGGGCATAGCACCTACACGCGCCAACGCAACCACGGCATCTCGTTTCGCGTCATCGCGAAGTGGCTGCGTATGGCGGGCGTCGATCATGCGCATGCGGGGACGGCGGTCGGCAAACTCGAGGGCGATCCGCTGTCGGTGCAGGGCTACTACAACGTCTGCCGCGACGCCCACAATGCCGTCGATCTGTCGCGCGGCATCTTTTTCGAGCAACCGTGGGCCGGTTTGCGCAAGGTCATGCCGGTGGCGTCGGGCGGGATTCACGCGGGGCAGATGCATCAACTGCTCGACCTGTTCGGCGACGACGCGATTCTGCAGTTCGGCGGCGGCACGATCGGCCATCCGGCCGGCATCCAGGCCGGCGCGGTGGCGAACCGCGTGGCGCTCGAAGCCATGGTGAAGGCGCGCAACGAGGGCCGCGACATTCTCAACGAGGGCCCGGACGTGCTCGAAGCCGCCGCTCGCTGGTGCACGCCGCTCAAACAGGCGCTCGACACGTGGCGCGACGTGACCTTCAACTACGCTTCGACCGATACGCCGGATTTCGCCGCCACGCCGACGGCTGCATAAAAGACGTCGAGCACCGGTTCAGCGCCGGTTT
>NZ_JAXDPY010000619.1:0-8481 GCF_034668105.1 Paraburkholderia sp.
TGAAGGGCAAGGAGCGCGGCATGATCGCCGTGCTGGTCCCGCAGTTTGGCAACGAGTTCTTTACGCGTATTTGCGTCGACGTCGAAGCCGTCGCCCGTCAGGCCGGCTATGTCGTTCTCATCTGCAACAGCGACGAGAGCCTCGAGCAGGAACGGATGATCCTCGAGCGGCTTGTCGCTCAGCGCATCGACGGCTGCATTCTCTGTCCGGTGCTGTCGGGAACCGAAAGCGGCGAATTGTTGCGCAGGCACCGAATGCCGACAGTCGTGCTGGAACGCCCCGTGGGCACCGAGTTGCCTGAACGCGACTTCGTCGGGCATGACAACCGCATGACCGGCTATCTCGCCGCCCGTACGCTGATCGAAGCCGGCCATCGGCGCATCGCTTTCATCGGCTGGGATTCACCCATACCGAACATCCGGCACCGCGCCGACGGCTATCTCGACGCGTTGCGGGAGGCCGGCATCGAGCCGAAGCCAGACTGGCTCCTGCTGGGCGATCTGACCCAGAGCGAAGGCCGGCGTCTCGCGGCGCGGCTGCCCTTCGGCGACGTCACGGCCCTCGTGCTGGCCAATCACCTCGATCTTGGCAAAGGCGTGCTGATGGAACTTCAGGCACGCCACATCCGCTGGCCGGACGACCTCTCGCTGATCCTCATCGGCACGCCTGAGTGGTGCGACCTCGTCTCGCCGGCGTTGTGCTGCATCGAGCGCCCGGAGGCGGAAATGGGTCGGCATGCGGCCACACTCCTGCTGTCGAAAGTCGCTGATCCAGCGTATTCCGAGCCTCGGCTCGTGCTGCCCGTTTCGCTTCGCGGCGGGCAATCCGTCAAAGACATTTCTTCCCACGATGCGGCCCGTCAAGGCGGCCCACAACAACAGGACAGCTAAAGCATGTCGAAAGTGAGAGTAGGTCTGATCGGCTGCGGCTTCATTTCGGAGCTGCACATGCACGCTTACCGGCGCGTCTACGGCGTGAATGTCGAGGTGGTGAGCGTGGCGGCGCGCGGCGACCATGTCGTCGACTTCGCACGCAAGTACGCGATTGCCGAAACCACACGCGACTACCGGACCTTGCTGGCCGATCCTCGCATCGATGTGATCGATATCTGCACGCCGCCGGACTTGCACGCCGGGATGGTCGCCGAGGTCGTGCAGGCCGGCAAACATGTCATCTGCGAGAAGCCTTTCACCGGCTATTTTGGCCGTCCCGGCGACCCGACGCCGATTGGCAAGGCCGTCCCCAAAGCGCTGATGTACGAACGCGTGATGGAAGAGATGGAGGCCACCGCGGCAGCGGTGCGGCAAAGCGGCCGCCTCTTCATGTATGCCGAAGACTGGGTCTACGCGCCGGCCGTGACCAAGGCCGCGGAGATGGTGCGCGCCACGCGCGACAAGATCCTGTTCATGAAGGCCGAGGAGAGTCACAGCGGCTCGCACGCCGCGCATGCCGCGCAGTGGGCGCAAACCGGCGGCGGCGCGCTGATCCGTCAGGGCTGCCATCCGCTATCGGCGGTACTGCATCTGAAGCGGGTCGAAGCCGAGGCACGTGGCGAACAGATCTCGGTCGCGAGCGTGGTGGCCGACGTCGGCAACGTGACCGCGCGGCTCGCGCCTGAGGAGCGTCCGTTTATCAAGGCCAATCCGTTCGATGTCGAAGACTGGGGCATGCTGAGCCTGACGTTCAGCGACGGCACGAAGGCAACCGTGTTCGCCGGCGACATGATCCTGGGCGGTGTGCGCAACGTGGTGGAGGCCTACACGAGCGGTGGCGCGCTATTCGCGAACATCACGCCGAACAACCACCTGACGACCTACATGACCGATGAGGAAAAGCTCAAGGACGTGTACATCACGGAGAAAGTCGATCGCAAGACCGGCTGGCAATTCGTCTGCCTCGAGGAGGAATGGACGCGCGGTTATCGCCAGGAGATTCAGGATTTCATGGAGTGCGTGGCATTCGGGCGGGCACCGTTGGCGGGTCTTGATCTCGCCTATGAAGCCATGAAAGTGCACTACGCGGCCTACTGGTCCGCAGATGAAGGGCGTCGCATCGACCTGTGACGTCACCCATAACGGAGGAGACTCGGACATGAAAAAACGCTTACTCGACCGTGCCGTTTCACACGCCACGAAGCCGTTCGGAAAACTGATCTTATTGGGGCTCGGCGCACTGGCGGTTTCCGGCGCGCCGGCCTTCGCCGCGGACTGGAAGCCGACCCATCCGATCAACCTCATCGTTCCATGGGCAGCAGGCGGCGCGACCGATCAGGTTACCCGGATCGCGGCTGCGGAGATGGAAAAGGCGCTCGGCCAGACCATCGTCATCGTCAATCAGCCGGGGGCGTCCGGATCGATCGGCACGAAGAGCGCGCTTGACGCGCCGCGCGACGGCTACACGTGGACCGCCGGCGCGCTGCAGGATCTGGGCAGCTACGAAACCCAGGGCATGCTGAAGACCCGGCTCAAGGATTGGCACCTGTTTCTGAGCGTGGCGAACATTCCGGTACTGAGCGTCAATCCGCAGACGCCCTATAAAACCACCCAGGAGCTCATCGCGGCGATGGCCGCCCATCCGGGCAAAATCTCGGTGGCAACGGCGGGCATCACGTCTTCGGGACACATGGCCATCGATCAGTTCGCCAGCGCGGCAAAAGTGAGCTATCGGCATGTTGCTTATGACGGCGGCAGCCCTGCCGTGGTCGCAACAGTGTCGGGCGAGACCGATGCCACCAGCCAGCTTGCGGCGGAGGAAGCCGACATGATCCGCGGCAAGCTTTTGCGCCCGCTCGCCACGATCAGCAATCAACCGCTCGTGCTGGCCGGCTACGGCACCATTCCCGCGTTGTCGCAGACGCTCCCTGGATTTAACGCGCCGGCCAACTACACGGGCATTTTCATTCCCAACGGCGTCCCCGACGATGTGGTCGCCACCGTGACGAAAATCTGGAACACCTCGATTGCGAACAGCGCAGCGCTGCGCAAGTTCGCCGAGAGCCGCGGCGCGCTGTTCACGCCGATCGACGGCGACGCGGCGCAGAAGGCGGCGTTCCCGGCGGTTCAGGCCAATGCGTGGATGCTGTTCAGAACCGGCAAAGCGAAGGTGTCGCCTGATACGGTCGGCATTCCGGCTCCTTGAGCGCGGTCGCAATGCATAGTGGTCTCGCGGTCTCAGCCACGCTCTGAGCGGCCATTTCCACGCAGCACGCACAGTGGATCAACGTCCATGAATGATTCAACGGAAGACCGGGCGCGCGACCGTGCGCCCAGCGCGCGACGCAATCTCCAGGATGCGGTTGTCTGGGTGGTATTGGGCGGGATCATCCTCGTCGCGTCGTTGTCGATGGATCGGCTGGAAAGCCAGGGGATCAATCCTTACACGGCACCGGGTCTGCTGCCCGGGCTGCTCGGCGTCGCGATGATGTGCCTTGGTGGGCTACTGGCGTTTCGCAGCATCGGCGAGGGCGCGCTGACGCGCCGCGCGCCGGTGTCGTCCGGCGTGCCGGCCGCTGGTGGGCACGCGCAGCTCCTTCGCGTGCTCGCCCTCTGCCTCATCTTTACCGTCGCGCTGCTGGGACATGGATTGCCGTTCTGGCTCGTGGGAGCGATTTTCGTGTCCACGTCGATCCTGACGTTGCAGCAGGCACAAAGACAGGCCGCGCAAGCGAGGCTGGGACTGCGCGAGATTGCGACCGCCGGGTTGATTGGTTTGGGCGCGGGCGGCGCGATTACCCTGATTTTCCAGACCTTTTTTCTCGTCCGCCTGCCATAGCGCGCGGCACAAGCGGTCGTTCAGTTGAGGAGGAAGCGATGTTTTCCGGACTTGCGGACTTTGGCCAGGCCTATCTGGGTTTCCTGAATCCAATATCGATCGCCTATGGTCTGGGCGGGACGTTCATTGGCATCATGGTCGGCTGCCTTCCTGGCCTGTCTGCCACGTTATGCATCGCATTGCTGACGACCTTGACGATCAAGCTCCCCGCGAACGACGCCATTCTCATCCTCATCTGTTCCTACGTGGGCACGCTGTATGGCGGCTCGCGCACGGCGATCCTGCTGAATATTCCAGGGACGGCGGCCAATGCCGCGTCATGCGCGGACGGCCATGCTTTGGCGCTGCGCGGAGAGGCCGGCCGTGCGATCGGCATCGCAACCTCCGGCGCGTTTACCAGCGTGTTGTTCGGCGTGCTGTGTCTCGCTGCGTTCACGCCGCTGCTCGCCAAGGTTGCATTGTCGTTCGGCGCGCAGGAATTCTTCTGGCTCGCGCTGCTGGGCGTGACCCTGTCGGGCTCGATTGTCGGAGACGACCCGCTAAAGGGCTGGCTCATGGGCATACTCGGGCTCTTCGTGGCCCAGATCGGCCAGGAGGGACTCTACGCGTACGACCGTTTCACCTTCGGCTGGAACGAACTGTCGGGCGGAATCGCGCTCATTCCCGCGCTAGTCGGCGCGTTTGGGTTCTCGGAGATTCTGACCACGCTCGCGGACCCGGTCGAACGCAAGATTGTCAGCATGCGGGACTCCTCCTTGCCGCGCTTTCGGGAAGTGCTTCAGTACTGGCCGACCGTCTTGCGCTCAGGTGTGATCGGCGTCGCGACGGGTCTGCTGCCGGGCGTCGGCGAAGACACCGGGGCCTGGATGTCGTATGCGGCGGCAAGGGCCTTCAGCCGCGAGAAGGAGAAGTTCGGTCATGGTTCGATCGACGGCCTGATGGCTGCCGAGACCGGCGACATGGCGTCGATTCCCGGCCACCTGATTCCGTGCCTCGCGCTCGGCATTCCCGGATCGGCTCCGTCGGCGGTATTGCTGGCCGCGATGATCATCCACGGGATTCAGCCTGGACCGATGTTGATGATCCAGCATCCGCAGTTTGTCTACGACGTTGTCGCCATGACCTCGCTCGCCATGGTCAGCATCCTGATCTTCGGCCTGTTCATGGTGCGCCCGCTGTTGCTGGTGTTGCGCATCAAGCGCGCGATTCTGATGCCGATCGTCTTCCTGCTCTGTACGGTTGGTGCATTTGCAGGTGCCTCGCGCCTCTTCGACGTTTATTGCATGGTTGCCATCGGTATCGGCGCCTTTTTCCTGCGCAAGCGTGGCTACCACATGGCGCCGTTCGTACTCGGACTGGTACTGGGATCCGTGCTCGACAAGAGCTTGCGCCGTGGCCTCGTCCTGACCGAAGGGAGTATCGTGCCCTTCTTTACGCGGCCGATCTGCATGGGGTTTGCGCTTGTCACCCTCGTGACGATGCTGCTTTACGTCCCCGCGTGCCGTCGGATCGTGAGTCGGGCGATGTCCGCCGTGCGCCTGCCGGGCTGACGATTCGTCGTGTATTTGTTCTGTGGCGATTGCGTGGCGCAACGTCAGACACGCCGTCGTTCAGGCCGATGGCTTCACGCTGCCTGAACGCTATCCGCGCGGGCAATCAGCCGCCCCCGTTTTTGCTGCAACGTGCAGTCTGCGAGAAAACCCTCGATCATGGTCAAATACGGCTTTTGAGGAGGACTGCATGAGTGCCGCAAAAGATACGAACGAAGCCGCTGACCGGACCGCCAGACTCTATCCGGTGCGCGACTTTTTCCGCAGGCCTGAGAAGCACGATTTCACGATTTCACCGGATGGCCGGCATCTGTCGTTTCTGACCCGGCACGCGGGTCGCCAGAACATCTTCGTGCAGGAACTCGGCGCCGACGGTTCGCCGCTTGGGGACGCGCGAGCGCTGACCAGCGAATCCGAACGCGACGTACCCGGGCACGCCTGGAAGGGCAACGATCGGATCCTGTTCGTCAAGGACTTCGGCGGCGACGAAAACTTTCATGTGTTGTCGGTGCCGATTCATGGCGGCGAACCGTTCGACCTGACTCCGTTCGACGGTGTCCAGGCGAGCATCGTCGACGATCTCAGGGACGATGACCGCCATATCCTGATCCAGATGAACCGGCGCGATCCGCAGGTGTTCGACGTGTTCCGTGTCGACGTGGTAACGGGCGAGTTCACACCGATCGCTGAAAACCCGGGCAACATCATGGGATGGATGACCGATCACGCCGGGCGCCTGCGCGTTGCGTCGGCTACCGACGGTGTCAACACGACGCTGCTCTATCGCGATGCCGAAACCGAACCGTTCCGCCCGATCCTGACGACGAACTTTCGCGAAACGGTGGCGCCGCTGTTCTTCACCTTCGACGATCAGCGTTTGTACGTGCTCTCCAATCGTGGCCGGGACAAGACGGCCATCTTCGAGTTCGACCCGCAAAGCGCGCAGGAGGGCGAGCTGCTGTTCGAAGCCGAACACGTGGACGTGAGCGGCCTGCTGTTTTCGGAGCATCGGCGCGTATTGACCGCCGCGTGGTACGTCGACGACCGCACGCATCGGCACTTCTTCGACGAGCGGGCCCGCTCGATCCATGAGGACTTGAAGCGTCAGTTGCCCGACCAGGAAATCACGATCACGAGCATCACGCGCGACGAGTCGCGCGCGATCGTGCATGCGTCGAGCGACCTGTCACCGGGCTCGACCTGGACCTACGATATTGCCAGCCGTCATCTTTCGAGGCTTGCCGAGCTGATGCCCTGGCTCGACACCGCGGACATGGCGCGAATGGAACCGATCCGCTTCGCCGCCCGCGACGGTCTGCAAATCAGCGGCTATCTGACCTTGCCTGCGGGCATCGAACGTGGGCAAAAGCTGGCGCAGCCGCTGCCATTGATCGTCAATCCGCATGGCGGCCCCTGGGTGCGCGATTCGTGGGGGTTCAACGCCGAAGCGCAATTGCTCGCGAATCGCGGGTACGCGGTGTTGCAGCTGAACTTCCGCGGTTCGACGGGCTATGGACGCGCGTTCTGGGAAGCCAGCTTCGGTCAATGGGGCAAGTCGATGCAAAACGACATCGACGACGGCGTCGACTGGCTCGTCACACAAGGTCTTATCGATCCTGCGCGCGTGGGCATCTACGGCGCGAGTTACGGGGGCTACGCGGTACTCGCCGGCGTGGCGTTCACACCCGAACGCTATGCCGCGGCGGTCGACTACGTTGGCGTGTCGAATCTGTTCACGTTGCTCGAATCGATGCCGCCTTACTGGAAGCCGATGATCGACATGATGTACGAGATGATCGGCAACCCGCAAACCGAGGCAGGCAAACAGGCGCTGCACGATGCATCGCCGCTGTTCTTCGCGGACCGGATCGTGACGCCGCTGTTTGTCGCGCAAGGCGCGAACGATCCGCGCGTCAAGCAGGCCGAAAGCGATCAGATCGTGAACGTGCTGCGCGAACGCGGGGTCGACGTCAAGTACATGCTCAAGGACAACGAAGGTCACGGCTTTCACAACGAAGAGAATCAGTTCGAGTTCTACGAAGCCATGGAAGCGTTCCTCGCGCAACATCTGGGCGGCCGCTCGGCAACCTAGCGCCGAAGGCTTGGCAATCAGTCAGCGAACGGCGGTTCAGGCGCGATGTGGGCGCCAACCGCCAACCGCCAACCGCCAGGCGCTGAGTGCGTATGGGCGCATGTTTGCTCGCTGCGATCAACGTTGGCGTGTCGAACGCTTGCGCATACAGCGTGAAACCACCGGTTAATTTCGCTCACATACCGACAAATTTTTTGACTTGGCGACTGCGCCGCTAACAGGTTACGCTGGGTGTTTGGAGTATGCGGTGTGTCAGACAGCACGCTGTGTACTTTTAACCCAACCTTGTCCACTACCCAAGCGAGTCAGTCCGCGACCGGCCTGTTCCACGACCAGATCTTCAATGAAGCGGGCGCGCGCCACGATTGATGCGCGAAAGGGCCGCGTGAACTGCGGGTCCATGTCGCCGCGGCTGCGCCAGCCTGCGTCCGGGGCCAGCAGCTTGAGGTTGCTACTCGAAAGATTTTCTTTCGCCGCGGACAAGATATCGTCGATAGTCGATGCGGCTGGGTGCACGCATACTCCTTCCTCGGCGAACCCGCCTGGACGTAACCCAACCGCACAAAATTGACAGACCAGGGACATGAATCTCAGAACCATCAGCCTCATCGCAACCGCCTTGTTTGCCTGTGCAACCGCAGTCGTGAGCCACGCGGCCGACGATCAGCAGAGCCGGATCAAAAGTGTAGTGGACCGCGCCGTTGAACCGGTGATGGCGCACTATGGCATTCCTGGCATGGCGGTTGGCATTATCGACGGTGACAGGCACTACGTATTCAACTATGGCCTCGCGTCGACGGAAAACAGAAAGCCGGTCACGGGCGACACCTTGTTCGAACTGGGTTCTATCAGCAAGACTTTCACGGCGACGCTGACGTCCTACGCGCAGGCGAGCGGCTATCTATCTTTGTCGGATCAGACGGGTAAGTACCTTCCGTCTCTGCGAGATACCAGGTTCGGCAAAGTCAGCCTCCTCAATCTGGGCACGCACACGCCCGGCGGCCTGCCATTGCAGGTGCCCGACAGCATCCACAACAACGCACAGCTGATGCAATATTTCAGACAGTG
>NZ_JAXDPY010000620.1:0-8021 GCF_034668105.1 Paraburkholderia sp.
CAGCGCGGCTTCATCGAAGTCGAATCCGAGGCCTGGACGAGTCGGCACGGTCAGCTTGCCGTCTGCGAACGACAGTTGCGTATCCACCAGCCGACGAAAATTCAGCACCTGATCGTCAGGGAAAAATTCGACATAGCGCGCATTGGGCGTCGACGCCACCAGATGCACGTGCAGATCGTGGAACCAGTGCGGGCACATCGTTACACCCACGGCCGCGGCCGACGCCGCAATCCGTCGCCATTCGCTGATCCCGCCGCAGACCGCCGCGTCCGACTGAAGGATCACGGCCGCGCGCTTGTCGAGCAGCGCCTGATGCCGCCAGCGCCCCGCTTCTATCTCACCCGTCGCAACGTTCACCGGCGTGCGCCGACTCAGTTGCGCATGGCTTTCGATGTCATCTGGACTAAAGGGCTCTTCTATCCAGTACGGGTTGAACGGCTCGTAGCGGCGCATGTATTCGAGCGCAGTCGGAACGTCGGACCAGGCGTTGTTGGCATCGAGCATCAGCAGCACGTCGTCGCCGATCGCTTCTCGTGCCGCCCTGATCCGCGCTTCCTCGCTGCGCGGATCGAGCCGCCCTACCTTCATCTTCACGGCGCGAAACCCCAGCGCCACGTAGCCCGCCATTTCCTCGCCGAGGTGCTCGGGCGTCTTGCCTTCGAGGTAGTAACCGCCGCTGGCATAGGCCGGCACGGTGGCGCTGCATGTGCCGCCGAGATAGCGGCTCAACGGCAGGCCCGCAGCGCGTGCATTCCGGTCCCACAACGCGATGTCGATGATGGACAGCGCCCGCATGACCGAGCCGGCACGACCCTGTAGCAATGACTCGTCGTACATGGCGCACCACGTGCCTTCGACATCGAGCGCGGAGCGGCCACGCAATAGCGGCGCGAACAATTCGCGGACGGCGTACGTGACCAGCATGCCCGCGCGGTTGCCGCTGTAGCAAAAGCCGATGCCGTAATGGCCGTCGGCGGTCGTGACGCGCACCACCGTATAGTCGCGGGCAGTGACGAGACGGGTCGAGAATGCAGTGTGGCGGTCGAGCGGCACGCGGACGGTGCGCGCCTCCACCGAAACGATCCGCGAACGTGTCTGGTAGTCGGCTTGCTCGGGTTCAACGATGACGTGTTTCATAGCAGTAGATCGACTCAAAAAAGACGACAGTGTTCACGCGACCGATCGTGCGGCCGCGCGCACGGTCATGGGCGGCTGGCCCCGCCTGCGCCGCCCTGACAGCATGCATGGCACGACGGACCGTTCATGCGGCGGTGGTAGGCGTCCCAGCCGTCTCGCCTGCGGTGCGCCGGCCGATGACCAGCAGCATGGCCAGCACGCCGACCAGATCGACCGCCGCGCCGAGCATGAAGCCGCTGCTGTAACCACCAAAATACTGGACCGCCAGACCCATCATGGTCGGACCGACGATGCCCGAAATGTTGCTTAGCAGGTGCACAAAGCCGCTTACGCCGCCAAGATGCCTGCCCGGCACGAGCTCGTGCATGGTGGCCCAGCACGCTTGCGACGAAGCCGTCAGGAACAACACGGCGAATGCGACAAGCAGCACGGCGGGCGTCACGGAATCGACCATGCTCACGCCCAGCAGGGCGAGACCCGACAGCGCGAGCGGCACGATCGCCGAGACCTTGCGCGCCAGCAGCTTGTTGCTCATGCGCTTGAAACACGCATCGGCAACCAGACCGCCGCCGAAGTATCCAATCCCGCCGCATGCCCATGGCACGGCGCTCAGAATGCTCATGTGTTTCATGTCCAGATGCAGTGCGTTGGTGAAATAGCTCGGCATCCACGAGATGAACACGAACAGCGTGTAGTTCACCGCGAAAAGGCCGACGCCAAGCGCGAGCGTGCTCGGACGAAACAGATAGCTGCGCAGCGGCGTGCTTTCGTCGCCGCCTTCGGCCGGATGTGCCGCGCTACGGCTCGCTTCGACCATCTCGCGTTCGGCCTCGCCGACCCGTGCGCTTTGCGCCGGCTTGTCGGTCGCGAAGATACGCCAGGCGACGATCCATATCAGCCCGAGCGCCGCGATAATCACAAACGACGTGCGCCAGCCGTAAGCAATCGCGATCAGACCCACCACCGGCCCGGCGATCGCACTGCCTACCGTCTGGCCCGAAAACGTAAAGCCGACCATGGTCGCGGTTTCATGCCGGGGAAACCAGTTGGTGATGGTTCGGTTGGTCGTCGAATTCATCGGGCCTTCGCCGAAACCGAACAGGGCCCGCGAGACCAGCAGCGTGCCGAATCCGGTTGCGGCCGCAGTCAACCCGCAGAGAATGGACCACGTTCCCATTGCCCACGAGAAGACCCGGCGCGGCCCGTACTTGTCGGCGAGTTGGCCGCCGACGAATGCGAAGATGGAATAGCCAAAGAAAAAACTGCTGAACACCACGCCGAGCTGCGACGGCGAAAGACTCAGCTCCTTGTTGAGGATAGGCGCGACCACGCCAAGCGCCGCGCGGTCCATGTAATTGATCGCGCCCGCTATAAACAGCAGCAACGCAACAACGTAACGATACTTCCCGGTCTTCATGTTGTCTCTATTCCATTTAATTAAGGATACCAAATGTTATTGACTGGCACTCTTCTCGAGTTCGATGGGGGTACTACTTGTTCACCAGCGTGGCGGGCAGTTGCGTCAGGATGAGGCAGGCGGACACAATCAGCGACCCCGCGATCAGGAACAGGCTCGAATCAAGTGAATGCGTGACCGTCTTTAGCCACCCAACCAGCGCAGGGCTCACAAATCCAGCGAGATTGCCCGTCGAATTGATCAATGCAATGCCGGCGGCGGCACCGGTGCCGCCGAGAAAAGACGTGGGTAACGCCCAGAACATGGGCAAGGCCGTAATCACGCCCGAAGCGGCAAGCGTCAGGCCAAGCAACGCAATATAGGTATTGCTGCCGGCGTAGGCGCACATCACGAAACCCGCCGCCGCCATGCATTGCGGCAACACGACGTGCCAGCGGCGTTCACGCGTGCGGTCCGCGTGGCGGCCGACCACGATCATCAGAATCAAGGCGGCAAGATACGGCACGACGGTCAGCAGGCCGATGGTGAAGGCGTCCGTGATTCCGGAACTCTTGATGATGGTTGGCTGCCAGAAGCCAACCGCATAAGAGCCCATCACGATGCCGAAGAGAATCGTGCACAAGGTCCAGACTTTGAGCGACGTGAACACCTCGCGCACGGAACCGTGGCTTTTGGTGCGGGCTTCCGCAGCAATTTCCGCTGCAATGAAGTCGCGGTCTTCAACCGGCAGCCACTTTGCGTCTTTCACGCGGTCGTCGAGAAACCAGAAAATGACGGCTCCCAGGATCAGCGCGGGGATGGCTTCCAGAATGAACAGCCACTGCCAGCCGGCAAGCCCCGCGTTCCCCGCGAGGCGCTGCATGATGAAGCCCGATATCGGACCGCCGACAATACCCGCCACCGGATTGCCCGCCATCAGGAAAGCGATCATCTTGCCGCGCCGGTGCGACGGATACCAGTAGGTGAGATACAGCACCAGTCCCGGGAAGAAGCCCGCTTCGGCCACGCCCAGAAAGAAGCGCAAGACGTAGAACATCGTGGGCGTGCTGACCCACGCGGTCGCGGCCGAGAGCACGGCCCACGTGAGCATGATCCGGGCGATCCAGCGGCGCGCGCCGAGCCGGTGCAGCAGCAGGTTGCTCGGCACCTCGAAGAAGAAGTACCCGATGAAAAAGATGCCGGCGCCGAAGCCGTACATCGCCTCGCTGAAGTTCAGATCGCTGAGCATCTGGAGCTTGGCGAAGCCCACATTGACCCGATCCAGATACGCCACCACGTAGCAGACGAACAGCAAGGGCATGAAGCGCCAGGTCACTCGCGAGTAGATCGAGTTGCTTGCCGCGCTGTCAGGTACGTGTATTGCCGGGGTTTGCGTGCTCAAGGGCTGTCTCCGCTATTTTGTTCGACTAGCTACAGGGCGGCGGTTTTAGTTTTGGATATAAATGGCCGCTCGCCCTCGCGATGCGCTGACGCACCGCGGACTCAACTCATGATGCCGATCTGCCACGGCACGAATTCGTGATCACCCAGCCCGAGCATTTCGCTTTTTGTGCGCTCGCCCGATGCGGCTGCAAGAATGGCGTCGAAGATTTTCTGACCCGTGCTCTGGATCGACGCAGTGCCGTCCAGAATCCCACCGCAGTTCAGATCCATGTCTTCGGTCAGACGGGTGTACATAGGCGTGTTGGTGGCGAGCTTCAGCGATGGCACGGGCTTGGCGCCGAACATCGAACCCCGCCCTGTGGTGAAGGCAATGAGATTTGCGCCGCCTGCAATCTGGCCCGTCGCGGAGACAGGGTCAAAGCCGGGCGTGTCCATGAATACGAGTCCGGCTTGCTTCACCGGCTCGGCGTATCGATAGACTTGCATCAACGGCCCGGTGCCGCCTTTCATCGCCGAGCCAATCGACTTTTCGAAGATGTTCGCCAGTCCGCCCACCTGATTGCCGGGGCTGACCTGGCCGTTGATCTGAACGTCTCGACCGACCGAGTACTCGTCTTTCCACCAGTGAATCCGCTCAACCAGCTTCTCGCCGACTTCGCGGCTGACCGCACGCCGCGTGAGCGTATGTTCGACGCCGTAGATCTCGGGCGTTTCGGAGAGGATGGCTGTGCCGCCATGACGAACCAGCAAGTCCATCGCCGCGCCCAGCGAAGGATTGGCGGTGATCGACGAAAAGCCGTCCGAGCCGCCGCATTGCAGACCGATCTTCAGGTGGCTTGCGGGAACCGTCGTGCGCTTCACGCGATTGGCATCCGGTAGCAGCGCCTGGACCGCGGCCACACCGGCCTCGATGGTCCGGCGGGTGCCGCCGCTCTCCTGCATGATGAACGTGTGCAGCCGCGAGTCAGCCTTCAGACCTTCCTGATCCATCAGTCCGGCCAACTGGTTGCGCTCGCATCCCAGCCCGACTATCAGCGCCGCGGCGAGATTGGGATGGCGCGCGTAACCCGCCATCGTCCGACGCAGCAGCGCCATCGGCTCACCGCTCATTTCCATGCCGCAACCGATCGAGTGCGTGAACGCGACCACGCCGTCTACGTTGGGGTAGTCCGCCAGCCGTTCCGGTGTGAACCATTCGGCAATCCTGTGGGCGACCGTGGCCGAGCAATTCACTGTCGACAACACGCCAATGTAATTGCGCGTGGCAACCTCGCCGTTATCCCGCACGATGCCCTGAAACGTGGCGCGCCCGGCTTCGGGCACCATCTCGACGGGCCGGTAGTCCGCGCCAAATGCATAGTCCCGGTCGAACTCGCGGAACTCGACGTTATGGCTATGGACCATCGTGCCTGGCGCAATATCCGTCGCGGCGAAGCCGATCACCACGTTGTATTTGCGAACCGGTTCGCCCTTTTTGATCGGCGTTGCCGCGATCTTGTAACCCGCGGTCACCTGACTGCGGCACACAAAATCTTCCGATGGAACCGGCGTACCGATTGCGACGTCGATGCGCGCGATTACCACATTGTCAGCGGGATGCAACCGAATCACTGGCCCGGTTACGTTCTTGCTCGTCATCTCAGTCATCAGGCATTGCCCTTCAAAAAATCTTGCGCCGGGCGGTCAAAGGTGGTTGCAAAGCGAGTAATCGCTTTCTTTCATAACCGATACGGCCGACACGCCACTGCTCTAAACTCCAGAATTCCAGCCATCTTATGGCACATCAGTTGCGAATTCAAGAGAAAGCGCTTACTCATTTCCCCTTATACTACCGGTCGTGCCGCCGGCTAGGCGGAAATGCCGGGACCCGAACAGGAGACTGAGATGTGGCAACAAGCTGAGCGATACCCCGACCCGCGGGTGATTTCGCTAGACCCTTCCTTCGATAAATACCGTGTGGCCTTTTCGGCTGTTGAACGGCTGGCTACCGGCTACCGGTGGACCGAAGGTCCGGTCTGGTTCGGCGATGGGCGCTACCTGCTGTGGAGCGACATTCCGAACAATCAGATGCTGAAATGGGAAGAGGAAACGGGCGTGGTCAGCGTGTTCCGGAAACCTTCCAACTACGCGAACGGCAACACCCGCGACAGGCAGGGGCGGCTCGTTACGTGCGAGCACGGCCGCCGCGTCACCCGTACCGAGTACGACGGCAGCATCACCGTCCTTCTCGATTCCTTTGAAGGCAAGCCGCTTAATTCCCCCAACGATCTGGTCGTGAAATCGGACGGTTCCATCTGGTTCACCGATCCGCCGATGGGCATTGCCGGACACTACGAAGGAATCAAGGCGGAGCAGGAACTCCCGCACTCCGTCTATCGGATCGATGGCGTGACGGGCGAAGCGTCCGTCGTTACTCGCGATCTGAAAGGGCCGAACGGCCTGTGCTTTTCACCCGACGAGAAGCTGCTCTACATCATCGAGTCGCGCGGTCTACCCAACCGGATGATTCACGTTTATGAAATGGACGCGGACGGTCGCGGAATCGGTAAAGGCCGGGTGTTCCACGACGCGGGCGCCGGCACGATCGACGGAATGCGCGCCGACGTCGACGGCAATTTGTGGTGCGGCTGGGGCATGGGCAATGACGAACTCGATGGCGTCATGGTTATTTCGCCACAAGGAAAGATGATCGGCCGGATCGCACTGCCCGAGCGTTGCGCGAATTTGTGTTTTGGCGGACGCGCGCGGAACCGGCTGTTCATGGCGTCGTCGCAGTCCATTTATGCGGTGCACGTCAACACGCAGGGCGCACTGGGCGGCTAACCCGGTTCGCCACACAACCTATCCAGGCCACCGGCATGCGCCGGTGGCGACACTTCACTTCGAAACACAGACTCGATAACCCGACATGCAAAGCAAATCCGTATTGACCGTTGTAGAAGCTACGCAAATCCTCGAAGCCGCGCGCGCCGAAGCGGAGAAAAACCAGTGGGCGGTCACCATCGCGGTGGTGGATGACGGGGGCCATTTGCTGGCCCTGCTCCGTCTCGACGGCTGTGCGCCGATAGGCGCTTATATCGCGACCGAAAAGGCGCGTACCTCAGCGCTCGGCCGACGTGAATCGAAGCAGTACGAAGACATGATCAACGGCGGCCGGACCGCATTCCTGAGCGCGCCGCTGGCCGGCACGCTGGAAGGCGGCGTCCCGGTCGTGGTCGACGGGCACGTTGTGGGCGCAGTCGGCGTATCCGGTGTCAAGCCGGATCAGGATTCGCAAGTGGCCAGAACCGCAGCAAACAGCCTCAACGGCTGATTGATTGATATTTGAAACTGTTGGAGCACATGATGGGTGAAATGATCGAGCGAAACGGGCTGCGCGTCGCGGCTGTTCTCAGCAAATTTGTCGACGATGAGGCATTGAGTGGGACCGGCATCGACAGCGAAGCCTTCTGGAAAGGCTTCGCTGCGCTCGTCCACGACCTCGCCCCGAAGAACCGCGCGCTGCTCGCAGAACGCGATCGTCTGCAGACGGAACTGGACCAGTGGCACCGCGCGAATCCGGGCCCGGTGCGCGATCTGAAGGCATACCGCTCATTTCTCGAAAGCATCGGCTATATCGTGCCGGCGGGCGCAGCCGTCATGGCGACAACCCGGAACGTCGACACCGAAATCGCCGGGCAAGCCGGCCCGCAACTCGTCGTGCCGCTCTCGAACCAGCGCTACGCGCTCAACGCCGCGAATGCGCGCTGGGGCAGCCTGTATGACGCGCTCTACGGTACCGACGCGATCCCCGAAACCGACGGCGCAGAGCGCACCGCTCACTTCAACCCGATCCGTGGTGCACGCGTGATCGCGCGCGCCCGTGCATTCCTCGATGAAGCCGCGCCGCTCGCCAACGGCTCGCATGTCGATGCCATTGCTTACCGCGTGGAGTGCGGCAAGCTCGCCGTCACGCTCAAGAACGGCTCGTCGGCATTGAAGGTTCCCGCGCAGTTCATCGGCTATCAGGGCGACGCGGGCTCCCCTTCCGCCGTCCTGCTCAAACATCACGGCCTGCACTTCGAGATCCAGATCGACGCAACGG
>NZ_JAXDPY010000621.1:0-2590 GCF_034668105.1 Paraburkholderia sp.
CGCGAGGTCGCATCGTTTTCCGCCAATTCTTTCTATAACTCGATGTCGCAGTGCCGGCGCAGCTCAACGTCGCATTGCTTCAGCGCCTCCTGGAACACGGGAACAGCCTCGAACAACTCAAGTCCCATCCGCGGCCATTGCGGACCCTGACCACTAAATACGAATACCGGCCGCGGATCGCGCGCACGCTGGCGCCGTCCGCTCGCTACACCCGCAGGGAGCGCTCCGATCGCGAACTGATGTAGACATTCAGCCAGCTGCTGCCTCCCCTCCGCGACCACGGCAAGGCGATGGTCGTGGTGAGAACGGCGCAGTGCCGCGGTAAAGCAGATGTCGTCGATCTCGTCGGGCTCACTCAGCACGCGATCAGCATAGCGCCCTGCGAGACTCTGGAGCGCCGACTCGCTTTTAGCCGTGACGACAAGCAGGCGATGTTGCGCAGTCGGTCTGTCTGCGCTGATCGGTGGCGCGGCAGGCAGCCGCGGCGGCTCCTCCAGGATCGCGTGCGCGTTCGTGCCACTGAAGCCGAAAGAACTGACGCCGGCCAGCCGCGGCACGGGACCGCGCGGCCATTCTGTGTGTCGCGTCGGAACGTAAAAGCGTGAGCCCTCAAGATCGAGGTGGGGATTGAGTGTCTCAAACAGTGCCTGCGGCGGGATCGCGGCACGCTCCAGAACGAGCGTTGACTTTATTAGGCCGGCGACGCCGGCGGCTGCCTCAAGATGCCCAACGTTAGCCTTGATGGACGACAGCGCGCAAGGAATGGCATCGTCCGAGCGATCACCGAGCACTTCGGTAAGCGCCTCAACCTCTATCGGGTCGCCAAGCTGCGTACCGGTGCCATGCGCCTCAAAATACCCGATATCGCGGGCGCTCACCTGGCCGGAACGAAGCGCACGACGGATCACATCCTGCTGGGCAAGGCCGTTCGGCGCCGTGAGATCGGTGCTACGCCCATCCTGGTTGATAGCCGTGCCGCGGATGATAGAGCGTATCCTATCGCCGTCACGCAGCGCATCTGCGAGACGCTTGATGATGACGACGGCGCCTCCCTCCCCGCGCCCGAAGCCATCCGCCCGCGCATCAAATGTCTTGCAGCGGCCGTCAGGCGCGAGCATACCCCACTTGCCCAGCGACAGGTAAGTCTCCGGGCCAAGAAGCAAACCGGCCCCGCCGACGATCGCGAGGTCGCACTCCCGGTTTCGCAGGCTCGTGCAGGCGAGGTGGGCCGCCACCAGCGATGAAGAGCATGCGGTATCGATGATGATCGCCGGCCCGCTCAGATCGAGCAGGAACGAAATGCGCCCGGCGGCGATGGCAGGCGAGGTACCAGATGCGGTGTGTGCAGCTATCTGGTCCGCATCGGCATGTTGATACCGCAGGAAGTCATGATTATATATAGCCGCGAATACGCCGGTGGCGGAGCCGCGCAGCCGCTCCGCCAGCAGTCCTGCGTCCTCGATGGCCTCGATAGACAGCTCGAGCAGCATGCGTTGCTGCGGATCCATGTGGGCCGCCTCGCGCGGGGCGATGCCGAAATAATGCGCATCGAAGCGGTCAATGTCGTCAAGGAATGCACCTTTTAGTAGGTCCGGCGCCGTGTCTGGAATCGTGCCGCGTAGATCATCAGCCGTGAAACGGTCAGGCGGCGCTTCGGTTGCGACATTCCGGCGAGATTCGAGCAACTTCCACAGCGAGTCGGTATCGGTGACGCCCCCCGCAAAACGACAGCCGATGCCGATGATCGCCAACGGCTCCGCCGCGGCCAGCTCGAAATCCAGCGTCTTCTCGCGCAGTTTGAGCGCGGCCAACGCGATCTTGGCGCCTGACATTGTTCGCATGGTCGTCATTGCTCGCCCGCGCCGATCAGTGCCCGAAGGGCGTCCTCGTCACTCATGGCAGCCATGGCGGAAGTCGCTTGCCAGTGGGTATTGCCGCGATTGGGTCCTGCCTCTGCGATTTCCGAATCACCATAGAGCTTTGAAAGCAGATGCCGCGCCAGGGCTGCAACGGTCGAGTGGCTCCAGAGGACCATGGCCGGGACGCGCATTCCGATACTGGACTCGATGTAACGACGGAATTCCAGAGCGGTAAGCGATTCGAGGCCGAGTGTGCCCATTGGCGCATCGACGTCAACTTTGTCCGGAGACAACCGCAGAACCTTGGCCAACAGACCCTGCAAATGCTCGATGAACATCGGCGCCCGCTGATCCGGCTCGGCAGCGTCCAGCGAAGCACGCACGGTGGGCTCGAGAGATTTCACCGCTGGCATCCCCGGCGATGCAAGTTCTTGTACGAGCGATGGCAATCGCACGCCTCGAGCGGTCATCCCAAAGCGAGACCAGTCAGCTGGAACGACCGCAGCGTTGGCAATTCCTGCCTCGAGCAGAAGTCCGAGCGCCGCAGTGCCGGTGGTTGCCGCAAATTCCCGGATACCGCGGCGACCGAGTTCCTCGACAGTACGCCGCCCTCCTGGTGACTGTGCTAAGCCCAGCTTCGCCCAAGCACCCCAGTTCACCGCAAGTGCTGGTACGCCACGCCGGCGCAAATCGTCGGCCAGCGCGTCGAGGTAGGCATTGGCCGCGGCATA
>NZ_JAXDPY010000622.1:0-5142 GCF_034668105.1 Paraburkholderia sp.
TCGATCACACGCGTTTGCCGGGCCACCTGCGCAACAAGCGCGGTGTGATCGATCTCGTCTATCCGGGCGCCTTCTCCTACTTCGTTTCGACCGGGCCCGACGGCATCGGCGAGCCGATGCCCGTCTATCGCGTGGCATTCAAGGCCGAGGACATCTGGGGCAAGGACAAGAGCGAACCCAACACGACGATCTACGCCGACCTCTACGAAGCGTATCTCGACGCATCGAACTGAATCTCTCCATCCATCATCCGGTACGAAACCAACATGAGCGAACTTTTCAAATACGACGATGACCGCGAGGCCGCGAGCGCGGCCAAGGTACGCGCACTCGAAGCGCTTCTTATCGAGAAAGGGGTGCTGGGCAGCGACTCGGTCGACACCGTGCTCGGCCATTTCGAAACGATGGCTGGCCCGTTCAACGGCGCGAAAATCGTGGCGCGCGCGTGGGTCGATCCGGCGTTCCGGGAACGCCTCGTCGAAGACACACCGAAGGCCATTGCGGAAATGAACTTCCCGGCCGGGATGGAAGGCGCGGAAGGCGAACACATGGCCGCTGTCGCCAACGGCAACGGGGTTCACAACCTCATCATCTGCACGCTCTGCTCCTGCTATCCGTGGCCCGTGCTGGGTCTGCCGCCGTACTGGTACAAAGACCCGGTGTTCCGCGCGCGCGGCGTGCGCGAACCGCGCGCCGTGCTGAAGGAGTTCGGCGTGCCGGTTTCGGACGACACGGAAGTCAAGGTATGGGACAGCAGCGCGCAAATCCGCTGGTTCGTCATCCCGGAGCGACCCGCCGGCACCGAAGGCATGAGCGAAGCGGAACTGGCCGCGCTCGTCACCCCCGAAGCGATGATGGGTGTGGCGCTGGTGCCCTCGCCTTGCGCATCGCCACAGCCGGCGGCCTGATCATGTTTACCCGTTTCGAGGAATATGCAGCCTCCAGCATGCTGGGACATCCGGACTCTCCGCCGCGCATGCAAGGCAAACTGCTGTTCGACAAGCCATGGGAACGGCAGGTATTCGGGCTCGCGCTTTCGCTTTCGAAGGCGGGGCACTTCGAGTGGGACGATTTCCGTCAGAACCTCATCGAGTCGATCGCTGAATGGGAAGACGGATACTGCGCGGGGCAGCCGCCGTGGGACTACTACGAGCGCTTTCTGCTCGCCCTCGAAAAGACCGTGACACAGGCCGGCGTGCTGTCGGCCAGCGACATGGCGTCGCTGAATCTGCGTGCGTTGCGTCCGTCCGGCAACTGAGCCGCGCCCATGCTCGCGGCGTTCAGGCAATAGCGCGAGACGCCCGGCATGTCGCAAAACGAAGTTTCATCAGGATATCTACCATGCTCAAGCAACTGTCCAATGTACTCACCGGATCCGATCCACAGGTCCAGCGCAAGCTCTTCGGCATTTACGGCCTGCTGTTGGTGATGAATGTCGGCGCGTGGATCTGGGCGTTCGCGTCGTTCCGGGACCACCCGGTCCTGCTCGGCACCGCGTTGATCGCCTATGGACTAGGTTTGCGCCATGCGGTCGATGCCGATCACATTGCCGCGATCGACAACGTGACCCGTAAGCTGATGCAGGAGAAAAAACGCCCTGTCGCCGTGGGCTTTTTCTTCTCGCTCGGTCACTCGACCATCATCGTGATCGCCTCGCTCGCGGTCGCGGCAGTCGCAAGCGCGTTGAATACACGCTTTACCCAATACAAAGAATTGGGCGGATTGATCAGCACGTCGGTATCCACCCTCTTCCTGTTCGCGATCGCGTTCCTGAACCTCGTGATTCTGAAGTCGATCTTCCAGGCATGGCGCCACGTACGCGCAGGCGGCGCCTACGTCGACGTCGACTTCGACATGTTGCTGGCCAACCGCGGCTTTCTCGCGCGGATCTTTCGCCCGATGTTTCGGCTTGTTGCGCGTAGCTGGCACATGTTCCCACTTGGCTTTCTGTTCGGACTCGGTTTCGATACCGCGACCGAGGTGAGCCTGCTCGGCATGTCCGCGTCGCAGGCTTCGCACGGCATTTCGGCATGGTCGGTGATGGTGTTCCCGGCGCTCTTCAGCGCGGGGATGTCGCTGGTCGACACGCTCGACGGTCATCTGATGCTCGGTGCCTACGGCTGGGCGTATCTCAAGCCGATTCGTAAGATCTACTACAACATGACGATTACGCTAGTGTCGGTCGCGGTCGCGCTGCTGGTCGGCACGATCGAGGCCTTGGGCCTGATTTCTGACCACTTGAAGCTCGAAGGCAAGCTGTGGGATGCTATCGGTACGTTGAACGACAACTTCGGCACGCTGGGCTACATCATCATTGGTATCTTCGCCGCGAGCTGGCTCGTATCGATGGTGCTTTACCGAACCCGGCGCTTCCACGAACTCGAGACGAACCACTAGGCGAGCGCATGCGGCATGCGCCGTGCCGCCTCGGCTCCATTTTGACTGACATCTATGCGCAAGATCACCGTCGGAATGGTCCTGTACCCCGGCTTCCAGCTGCTCGATATCGCGGGCCCCAAAGACGCCTTTGCGGAGGTCCGCGTTCTCAGTCAGGGGGCATGCGAATACGAAATGCTGACAATCGGCACGACGCGGGGCAGTGTGCTGTCTTCCAGCGGGCTGACGGTCATGCCGGACCGGACCATCTTCGATCCGTGTCCGCATTTCGACACGGTGATCGTGCCCGGCGGCCTCGGCGTATTCGAAGTACTGGAAGACTCGACGCTCAGCGAATGGCTCGCGAAGCAGCACAAGAGCACCAGGCGGATCGCCGCTATCTGCAACGGCGTGTTTGCGTTCGGCGCGGCCGGCATGATCGATAACCGGACGGTCACGACACACTGGATGGACGCCACGCGTCTTGCATCGATGTTTCCGAAGGCGAAAGTCGAACCCGACCAGATCTACGTAAAAGACAACGGGCTCTATACGACCGCCGGCGTGACCGCCGGCATCGATCTCGCACTGGTCATGATCGAAGAGGACTTCGGCAAGCAAATGGCGCTCGACGTCGCGAAGTATCTGATCGTGTACGTGCGCCGCGCGGGCGGCCAGTCGCAGTTCAGCCCGCTGCTGGAAACCCAGGCCGCCAGCGATTCGCAGATCCAGTCGATTCAGCAGTACCTGCTCGACAACCTTCATCTGAATCATACGACCACGTCGCTTGCGCACCGGCTCAAAATGAGTCCGCGCAATCTGTCGCGCCTCTTCACCAGGGAGTGCGGCGTCAGTCTCATCGCATTCCTGAACGACGCGCGCATCGACGCCGCGCGCCGCTACCTCGAAAGCACTCGCCACCCAATCGGCGAGATCGCGAAGCGTTGCGGCTTTGAGAGCGCGGATACGCTGCGGCGCACATTCAGTCGCCGGCTTCAGATTAGTCCCGTTGAGTACCGGCAGCGCTTTCGCTCCGGCGATCCGGTGAACGACGAGGGGCCCGGGGTCCGCGAATCCGGCCGATAAGGGCGCTTTCCATTTCAGCGCGTCTCAGACGCGTGCGCCGGCCTTGATCAGCGCGCTAGTCAGAATCACCGCAGCGCAACTGCTGACTTGCGACTACTGGATGCATATGGCGGAGAAGTCGACCGTACGGCGATAAATGGTTCTGCCAAGCCACGGCACAAACGTGTACTCGTTATAGGCGTTGCTACCGATATGAATCCAGCTACGTAGAACATGTGACACGATGATTCCTTGCGGACATTAGGAAGAGAACCGGTCAGGCGGCCATCCGAAAGTGACATGCGGTCGTCGGGCCGAACGGCGATCTTTGCGCTGCAATAACAGCGAGCGTGTAGCCGTAAGAGAAGAGTAGATCCAGCGGGAGGGCGGGTCTACTCTACGATTGGATACGCCGATGCAGCATTAGCGTAACTGGCTTATACGGACGTATAAGCGCGACATGGAGACTTTTCATTGCGCGTGGCCTGGCGCACGACTATGCAGCCAGTAGATCCACGCCCAGCAATCAATGACGGCCGTCGGGCAGGCAGGGTTTGACACCCAGCGATTCGGCCTTGCGGACAAGGTCTGGCATCGAGCGCGCGTTCATCTTGCGCATGACCTGTCCACGGTGAACCTTGACTGTGATTTCGCTCAGGTTCATCTCAGAGGCAATCTGCTTGTTCAGCAGACCGGACAGAACAAAGCCCATCACCTCTTTCTCACGCGGCGAAAGAGACTGATACGCGGCGCGCAGACCGGTGAGCGCGGATTCTGCCGCGAGCCGCTCTCTGTCTCGCGCCAAGGCCTGAGCCACCGCGTCGAGCATGTCCTGGTCCTTGAATGGCTTCGCAAAGAAATCAAGCGCGCCCGCCTTCATTGCCTTCACTCCCATCTCGATGTCTCCATGACCGGTCATGAATACGACGGGAATACGCATGCCGCTATTAACGATTTCCTGATGAAAAGCCATGCCGCTTTTTCCGCGAAGCCGCACGTCAAGAATGAGACAGCTCGGTCCATCTGAGTGGGGAAAGCGGAGAAATTCGTCCGGGGACTCGAACGTTTCGACGCGCAAGCCGACGGAGCGCAAGAGCAAGTCAAGGGCCAGACGGATTCCCTCGTCGTCGTCGACGACGTAGATGACGGAATTGCTGGTTGCTTCAGATTCGTCCATTGTTTGGCGGGTCGGTCTAGTAGTCATCTGGACACCTTGCGAAGCTGGAGTACGGGCGCACCCCACTGGCATGCGGCCATTTTACGCCGCCGCACCTGCTCGCGTCAGCGGATCCCGGACAGCTTGCAGAATGGGTTCGTTGCCTGGCGCGCATTCACCGAACTCGCCCTGAAGCCGTCAATGCCACCAGGGGCGACAAAGCGATCAGCAAGCCGCCGCCAATCAGGTCCTGGAAGCATTGGCAAGGCGACCGAGTAAACTAACTGTAAATCGTTGCGGGTCATCATGTGATCGGGTTGGATGAGGGCATCATTGACAAGGGCCTGCACCCCATTCAACAGCGGAATGCAGCGTGCGAGTCTCGGACCAGGTCGCCGGCAGACAAGGGGGGACAATGATTATCGCGAATTGTCAGACCATTGATCAGGTTTGCATGACTGCGGGCTCAGCCCTCTACCGTGGCCGCCGCTTGATGGATGGGATGCCGGTGCTCCTGAAGCTCCTTCCTGAACACGCCGGCACGG
>NZ_JAXDPY010000623.1:0-3785 GCF_034668105.1 Paraburkholderia sp.
CGCACTTCATCGAACTGTGCTGTCAGCGCAAGATTCCGCTCGTGTTCCTGCAGAACATCACGGGCTTCATGGTCGGCCGCAAATACGAGAACGAAGGCATCGCGCGTAACGGCGCGAAGATGGTGACAGCCGTGGCAACGGCGAAGGTGCCGAAGTTCACGGTGATCATCGGCGGCTCGTTCGGGGCCGGTAACTATGGCATGTGCGGCCGCGCGTATTCGCCGCGCTTCCTGTGGATGTGGCCGAACGCGCGCATTTCGGTGATGGGCGGCGAGCAGGCGGCCTCGGTGCTGGCCACGGTCAAGCGCGACGGCATCGAAGGCAAGGGCGGTTCGTGGAGCGCTGAAGAGGAAGAGGCGTTCAAGCAACCGATCCGCGACCAGTACGAGCATCAGGGCCACCCGTACTACGCGAGCGCGCGCTTGTGGGACGACGGCGTGATCGATCCGGCGCAAACGCGCGACGTGCTCGGTCTCGGCCTGTCGGCCACGATGAACGCGCCAATCGAAGACACGCGTTTCGGCGTGTTCAGAATGTGACGGAGCGCTACGAGCGAGGAGCTGCAACGATGCAATACGAAACGCTGAATGTCGCTGTTGCGGGGCGCGTCGCCACGGTCACGCTGAACCGGCCGGAGGTGCGCAACGCGTTCAATGAAACGATGATCGCCGAAGTGAGCTCGGCCTTCACGGCTCTGAACGCACGCGCCGACGTGCGCGCGGTGGTGCTCGCCGCGAACGGCAAGGCGTTCTGCGCGGGCGCCGATCTGAACTGGATGAAGAAGATGGCCGGCTACTCGGACGACGAGAACCGCGCCGACGCAATGCTGCTGGCGAACATGCTGGCGTCGATCTACCGCTGCAACAAGCCGGTGATCGCGCGGGTGAATGGCGACGCGTACGCGGGCGGCATGGGCTTGATTTCGGCGTGCGATATCGTCGTCGCGGTGGAGAGTGCGCGTTTTTGCCTCTCGGAAGCGCGTCTCGGTCTGATCCCAGCCACTATCGCGCCCTATGTGATCCGTGCGTTGGGCGAGCAGGCATCGCGCCGCTATTTCATAAGCGCCGAGCAGTTCGATTGCGCGACGGCGTTGCGCCTGGGTCTCGTCAGCGAAGCGGTGAGCGCGGAGCAACTCGACGCCGCCGTGCAGCAGATCGCGGAAACGCTCTGCGCGAACGGCCCGCAAGCGGTGCGTGCCTGCAAGCAACTGGTGCAGGACATCGCCGGCCACGAACTGAACGAGGCCATGATCGAGGACACGGCCGCACGCATCGCGCGCACGCGCGCCGGTGCGGAGGGCCGTGAAGGCGTCGCCTCGTTCCTCGAAAAGCGCACGCCGGCCTGGCGCGATTGAAGCGCCAATTGAGCTGCCAAATGAAGTGCCAAATGAGCTGCCAATTGAGCTGCCAAATGAAGTGCCAATTGCTGCCACGCAGGCATCCATTCCAGGGCGCATGCTCGCCTTCAAGAACAACACAGCCCCGAACGGGACAATCACCGAGACACCTCATGTTCAACAAGATCCTGATTGCGAACCGCGGCGAGATTGCGTGCCGCGTCGCCGCAACCTGCAAGCGGCTCGGTATCGCGAGCGTGGCTGTGTATTCCGACGCGGATGCCAACGCGAAACACGTGGCCGCATGCGACGAGGCCGTGCATATCGGCGGATCGACCGCGGCGGAAAGCTATCTGCGCTTCGAGCGCATTATCGACGCCGCGCGTGCCACCGGCGCGCAGGCAGTGCATCCGGGCTACGGTTTTCTGTCGGAAAACGAAGACTTCGCGCAGGCCTGCGAAGCGGCCGGCATCGTCTTCATCGGACCGCCGGTCGAAGCGATCGCCGCCATGGGCTCGAAGGCAGCCGCGAAGGCGCTGATGCATGCGGCCGCCGTGCCGCTCGTGCCGGGTTATCACGGCGACGATCAGGAGCCCCGGTTGCTGCATCGCGAAGCGGATGCGATCGGCTATCCGGTCTTGCTGAAGGCAAGCGCGGGCGGCGGCGGTAAAGGCATGCGGGTGGTCGAGCGCACTGAAGACTTCGCGGCGGCGCTGGCGTCGTGCAAACGGGAAGCCGCCAGCAGCTTCGGCAACGACCGCGTGCTGATCGAAAAGTATCTGACGCGGCCGCGTCACGTGGAAGTGCAGGTGTTCGCGGACCGTCATGGCGGCGCGGTGTATCTCTTCGACCGCGATTGCTCGGTGCAGCGCCGTCACCAGAAAGTGCTGGAAGAAGCGCCGGCGCCGGGTTTGTCCGCGGAAATCAAACGCGAGATGGGCGAAGCGGCCGTGGCCGCCGCGCGTGCCGTGAATTACGTTGGAGCGGGCACGGTCGAGTTCATCATGACCGGCACCGGCGATTTCTACTTCATGGAGATGAACACGCGCCTGCAGGTCGAGCATCCGGTCACGGAAATGGTGACCGGGCAGGACCTGGTGGAGTGGCAACTGCGCGTCGCCGCCGACCAACCGCTGCCGCTCACGCAAGCGCAACTGAAAATCGACGGCCACGCAATCGAAGCGCGTATTTACGCCGAGCATCCGGCACGCGGCTTCCTGCCGTCCACGGGTACGTTGAAGCATCTGCGCATGCCGGAGGGCGTCGAATTCACCATTGGCGCGGCGGGTCTGGGCGAGGGCAGCAAAGCGCCGGTACGTATCGACAGCGGCGTGCGCGAAGGCGACACCATCACGCCTTTCTACGATCCGATGATCGCCAAGCTGATCGTCCACGGCGCGACGCGGGAAGAGGCGCTGGCGCGGCTGAATCGCGCGCTGCGTGCCTGCGAAGTAGTGGGTCCGCATACCAACGTCGAGTTCCTGCAACGCATTGTCACAAGCGAACCGTTCGCAACCGGCGATCTCGATACGGGTTTGATCGAGCGTCATCACGACGCCTTGTTCGCGCCGGTGAAGAAGCCGTTCAAGGAAGCGCTGGCGCTCGCCTGCGCCGCGTTGCTGACGCGCGAAGGCGGCACGGCGCACGGTGCGTCGCCGTGGGACGCGCTATCGCACTGGCGTCTGAACAGCGGCTATACGCAGACGCTCGGCTGGCGCACGATCGGCGACGGCAACGATAGTGGCAGCGGCAGCGGCAGCGGCAGCGGCAGCGGCAGCGGCAACGACAACACCTTCACCGTCACGTTCGCCCGCGACGGCGGCACCCAAACGCTCGAGCACGACGGCGTGCGTGATGACTTCACCTGGTCGGACGGCACGGAGCGGCACGAATACCGCGCGACGATCGGCGATGCGCGGGTGACAGGCCGCGTTTTCATCGACGGCGATACGTTCTACGTGTTCTGTCTCGGCGAGGCGCTGGCGTTCGAGTGGCAAAACCTGCTCGCGCATGCGGCGGACGCCGAAGGCGGCGAAGGCCGTTTGACCGCGCCGATGCCGGGCAAGGTGATCGCGGTGCTGGTCGAACCGGGGACGGTGGTGGAGAAGGGCACGCCGCTGATCGTGATGGAGGCGATGAAGATGGAGCACACGATCGGCGCACCGGCGGCCGGCACGGTAGCGGAAGTGCTGTATGCAGTTGGCGATCAGGTTGCCGATGGGGCGCAACTGCTCGTGCTGAATGTAGGCTGAGTGCGAGGTTTAAACGATGCCTGAGCGATGCCTGAGCGATGCCTGAGCAATGGCTGAGCGATGCCTGAGCGAACCCTGAGAGACCCCAATAAAACCTGAACGAGGCCTAAGCAACGCCTAAGCGAGACTCAAACGAGGCGCGCATACCCTAACGGCACGCCGGCTTGGCCATGCGCAACACGTCGTCCAGCCACTCG
>NZ_JAXDPY010000624.1:0-4291 GCF_034668105.1 Paraburkholderia sp.
AATAAGCGAGCCAGCGGCACATGAGATGTCTCCTGTCGGATACGCTCTACGTTCCCATTGTAAGCAACATCTCCTCTAGTACCTGTGAGCCTATCGTTGCATTCGCGGCGTTCTACATCCCGTTAGCGGCGTGCCGTAGAACCATTTCCAGGTGTTTGAGTTCGCTCTCCAGTGTGTGGTGGTGCATCGGGTCGCCCTCTTTCTCCATACGTTTCGATTTGATGCAGCGCGCATAGCACGTGCCGTGCCCAGAGGGACGGCCAGTGCGTATCGTCCCGTGATCCGTTCGTCAATCCTCGACAATCCTCGGCTATACTGTATGCCTATACAGTGTTTTCAGAGGTGGGCCATGAGCGCAGTTCCGGTGCCCGAAGCGATTCACCAGGATTTGTGGCGGGGTAACCAGCTTGCCCGCGCACGGTCGCGGGTGGTCGACTGTGGCGACGCAGATCTCGCCCGCGAACTGCCGGGCGGTGGATGGCCGCGCGGCGCGCTGACCGATCTGCTCGTGCAGCAGACTGGCTGTGGCGAACTGCGGCTGCTTCGCCCGGCATTGGGACAGTTGGCATCGAAGCGCGTCGTCATGCTTCAGCCGCCCCACGACTTGCAACCGACCGCTTTCGCCTGGTGGGGGCTGGATCCGGCGAACCTCATGACGGTCAAAGCGCCCCGCACGGCCGACGCGCTGTGGGCTGCCGAGCAGATTCTGCGCGCCGGCACATGCGGCGCACTGCTTTTCTGGCAGAACCATGTGCGGCCCGAATCGTTGCGCCGCCTGCACCTTGCCGCGCAGGCATCCGAATCGCTGTTTTTCATGGTCCGGCCACTGGCGACGACACGCGATGCATCGCCCGCCCCCGTGCGGCTCGCCATCCGCGCGGCTAAGGACGGAGTCGATATCCAGTTCCTGAAGCGCCGCGGCCCCGCGCGAGACGAACCGCTGTTCGTCGCGTTGACGCCCTCTCCGATTCTGAATGTAAAACGCAATGCAACTGTGGATCGGCGTCCATCTCCCTTTGTTGTGCCTCGAAGTGTTCCGGCCGAAGTGGTCGCGTGATGGGCACAGTGCAACCGAAGGCCTTGCCGTGCTCGAAAAGGAGCGCGTCATTGCCTCGGATGCGGCTGCGCGCGCCGCTGGGGTATGCATCGGCATGCGTCGCGGCGGCGTACTGACGCTCGCCCCAACTACCCTCATGCGCGAGCGTGACGGAGCAGCCGAAGTCAACGCCGTGCGGGAGGTCGCGACTGGCCTGCTGAACCTGTCACCGCAGGTAGTTATCGCGGAGGAAAGCACCGTGCTGGTCGACGTATCCGCAAGCCTGCGGCTTTTTGGCGGTATCCGGTCGCTACGCCGCATGGCGCGCCGCATTGCAGACGCCATCGGTGTGACGGCCGCCATCAGCATTGCACCAACGGGACAGGCGGCATGGCTGCTCGCGCGCTATCAGGGCGGCGCACACCTTTCGCATGATTCCCTTGCCCGTGGCCTCGCGAGGCTTCCTGTGAATCTGCCCCCGCCCGCACGTCGCCATCTGGACTGGCTTACCGGCATTGGATGCGAGACGGTCGGACAACTCATGCGCCTGCCGCGTGCAGGACTGAAGAAGCGGTGCGGAACGGCTTTGCTCGATCTGCTCGACCGCGCCAGTGGAGATGCCCCCGAAGTGTATGAATGGTATGAGCCGCCGCCCACTTTCCAGGCGCGCGTGGAACTGCCCGATCGCATTGAGCACGCGGAAGCCTGCCTCTTTGCGGCGCGCCGGCTCGTTGTGCAATTGACGGGCTGGCTGTCACAGAAACAGCTTGCCGTGACGCGCATCGTCCTGCTGCTCGAACACGAGCGCGGTCGGGATGCGATCGAGCCGACAACGATTGAAGTGTCACTTGCCGAGCCAACATGGCGCGAGGATCACCTTGTACGCCTGCTGAAGGAACGGCTCACCCGTGTTGAACTGGCGGCCGCCGTCATTGCGCTGCAACTCGTTGTGCAGGAGGTCAGGGAGGCTGAGGCGGCATCGGACTCGCTCTTTCCCGAACCGGGCGGTACGGCCTCCGACCACGCGCGGCTGCTCGAACTGCTGATCGCGCGCCTTGGGCCCGAAAACGTGCTGCGTCCCGCGCCGGTTGCGGACCATCGGCCCGAGGTCGCCGCGCGCTGGGTGTCGGTGACGGACAAGACGAAGTACGTCGCGCCGGCGACGGACACGCCGCGCCCGACATGGCTGCTCGAAGCTCCGATCAAGCTGCTCATGCGTGGCGAACGGCCCTTCTATGGCACACCGCTGCGCACTGTCTCTTCAGGCGAGCGCGTCGAGGCTGGCTGGTTCCAGGGCGAGCCGGTCACGCGCGACTACTTCGTCGCAGAAGCCGACGACCATATCTGCTATTGGATTTTCCGGGAGCGGATCGGCGCGGTCGACGACGATGAGCCGCGCTGGTTCCTGCACGGACTGTTCGGCTAAGTCATGGCCCCGGGTTCCTTCGGCCTGCCCGGTTATGCCGAGTTGCAGTGCGCGTCCAACTTCACGTTCCTGCAGGGCGCCTCGCACGCCGAGGAACTGGCCGCGCGCGCAGCGCAACTCGGATATGAGGCGATCGCCATTACCGACGAGTGTTCGCTCGCGGGGATCGTGCGCGCGCATGTCGCGGCAAAGGAAGCAGGCATCAAGCTGCTGGTCGGCGCGCATTTTCGCCTGACCAACGCAGACGGCTCGCCGGCGCTCGCCTTCACCGCAATTGCGCAGAACCGCGAAGGGTACGGCAACCTGTCCGAACTCATCACGCTCGCGCGCACGCGCACGGCCAAGGGCACCTACCTGCTTTACCCGCACGACCTCGATCATCCTGACCCGCCGTACGCGCATCTGCGCGCCCTGCCCGACTGCCTCATCATCCTGACGCCTGAATTCCCGGCGAAGGAGGCGCGCCTCGACGCACAGGCCGAGTGGGCAGCACGCACCTTTGGAGAGGACCGCTGCTGGATGGGCCTGACACTGCACGCCCGCGCGCTCGATGACCTGCATCGCACCGTTGTGCTGGACGTCGCGGAACGGCACGCACTGAAGGCCGTTGCAACCGGACAGGTGCTCATGCACGTGCGATCGCGCAAGCCGTTGCAGGACACGCTGACCGCCATCCGCCTGAACCGGCCTGTCACTGAGTGCGGCTTCGAGCTCGCCCCGAACGCGGAGCAGCATCTGCGCTCGCGCCTGCGCCTTGCCAATGTCTATCCGGTCGAAGCGCTGGCGCAAACACTGAACATCGCCGGGCGCTGTTCCTTCGTGCTGGACGAACTGCGCTACGAGTACCCGGATGAACTCGTGCCGCCCGGCACCACGCCCACCGCTTACCTGCGTGGTGAAACGTATCTGGGCGCGCAACGTCGTTATCCGCGCGGCATCCCGCACAACGTTCAGGTGCAGATCGAGCACGAACTGTCGCTGATCGCCGACCTGAAGTACGAGCCGTATTTTTTGACGGTGTACGACATCGTCCGTTTCGCGCGCAACGAAGGCATCCTGTGTCAGGGGCGAGGCTCTGCGGCCAACTCCGCTGTTTGCTACTGCCTGGGAGTCACCGAGGTGGATCCGGCGCGCAGTAGCATGCTGTTCGAGCGTTTCATCTCAAAAGAGCGGGCAGAGCCGCCTGACATCGACGTGGACTTCGAGCACCAGCGCAGGGAACAGGTCATCCAGTACATCTACCGGAAGTACACCCGTACGCGCGCCGCTCTGGCGGCAGCCGTGACGACCTACCGCCCGCGCTCGGCAATCCGCGATTCGGGCAAGGCGCTCGGCATCGACCCCGTCATCGTTGATCGGGTCGCGAAGGAACATCACTGGTTTGATTCGAGCGCGGACCTGATCCGGCGATTCGTGGATAGCGGCCTCGATCCTGACACGCCGATGATCCAGCAGTGGGCGACGCTCGCCGCGCAACTGCTGGGCTTCCCGCGTCATCTGTCGCAGCACACGGGCGGCTTTGTGATCGCGCGCGGCAAGCTCTCGCGGCTCGTGCCGGTGGAAAACGCATCGATGCCGGATCGCACAGTCATCCAGTGGGACAAGGACGACCTGGAAGCGCTTGGTTTGCTGAAAATCGACGTGCTCGCGCTCGGCATGCTGTCGGCCATTCGCCGCACGCTCGACCTCGTGTCGCAGCAGCGCGGCGAGCCATTTGAAATGCAGGACATCCCGCCCGAAGACGAAGCGACTTACGACATGGTCTGTGCGGCCGACACCGTTGGCGTGTTTCAGATCGAATCGCGGGCGCAGATGAGCATGTTGCCCCG
>NZ_JAXDPY010000625.1:0-9057 GCF_034668105.1 Paraburkholderia sp.
CAGCCACGAGATAAATCAGATGCCAGTCGAGCCCCGGCATGCCGGCTACCAGATGCGGACTGGCCGAGCCGAGTGTCAACGCCCCCACCAGCAAGCCGATCAGCAGGCCGAGGTCGGCCTTGGCCCATGTCGCGACGAGCCGCATGCCGACCGGATAAACGCCGGCCATGCACATGCCGGTCAAAAAACGCAGGCCGATGACCGCACCGCCCGTGGGCGGCAACAACGCCAGCACACCCGTGGCGACGGCGGCCGTGAGCGCCGAGCCCATGAACAGGCGCCGCAGATCGTAGCGATCCGGCAACGAAAGCAAGGCCGAGGCAATGGTGCCCGCGACAAAACCCAGTTGCACGGCGCTCGTCAGCAACGCTTCCTCGAACGGCGGGATCATGTGCGAGAGCTTGATCACGGCAATCGCGGTGGTCGACGAAAACCACACGCCCATCGCCGCCACCTGCGCGAGCAGGACGATGATGAGCGACGCTGTCTTGCCGCGCTGCCCGCCGTGCTGCGTGCCGTGCTCGGGCAGCGGTTTCGTTTTGGCCGTGTTGATCACCGGAGATCCTGTCATGAACGACCCGCGCTCAAGCCGCGACCGACGGCGCAAGCGTGCCGACCCGATGAAATCCGCGACCGAAATAGATCAGGCCATCGCGATCGTCGGTGGTGCGCGCCGCCTTGATTTCGCAGAAGAACACGGTATGCGTGCCCACTTCCTGGACCGAAGCGATTTCGCAATCGAGCGCGCTCACAGCGCCGCGCAAGACAGGCGCGCCCGTTTCCAGACGATCCCAGACGGCGCTCGCGAAGCGGGTTTCGATCGGCAGGTCTTTCGTCGCAAACTGCAGCGCGACGTCGCGCTGATCGGCCGAGAGCACGTTCACGCACAGGGTGCCGTTCTCGCGCATCACCGTGTTGTTCCGGCTCGCGCGATTGATGCAGACCAGCAGCGTGGGCGGCTCGTCCGTGACGGCGCATACCGCCGACGCGGTACAGCCCGCGAGCCCGCTCGCGCCATCGGTCGTGATGATGTTGACGGCGGCACCCAGGCCCGCCATCGCTTCACGGAAAATCGCTTTATCTACCATGGTGGTGTCCGTTCGCTGGGATTTCATCGGTTGGTGCCGTTCGGCTGGCATTGCTGCTTCGTCGCTGCTTCGTTGCTGCTTCGTTGCCGCTTCGTTGCTGCTTCGTTGCTGCTTCGTTGCTGCTGCGTTGCTGCTTAGTTACTGGCTCGGCGCGCATCAACCCTGAGCGCCAGGCGAGCGATACTGCGCCGCGGTGTGCGTCGCGGGCAGGCGCGCGCGGCCGAACAGCTTCTCGCGATAGGTGCCGTCGCCATACGCGGTCTTGTAAGCGCCGCGTGCCTGCAGAACCGGGACGAGCAAATCGATGACGTCCTCGAAGCACTCCGGCACCACCGTGCGCGACAGGTTGAAGCCGTCCACCCCGGTCTCTTCGCTCCACGCCATCATCAGATCGGCGATGCGTTCGGCCGAGCCGACCCACGGCGCCTGGCGGCTGCCGAGCACCATCTGTTCGAGCAGCTTGCGGCGCGTCCATTGCGGCCCGGCCGCGCGGGTCATCGCCTCGACGTTCGAAACGATCGCCTGGCTCTTGCCCGTCTCGATCGGCTCGTCGATGTCGTATTTCGCGAAGTCGATTCCGAGCGACGCGGCGGCGTGCGCCAATGCCCCTTCCGAACTCACGTAGCGGCGGTACTCTTCGAACTTCGCTTCGGCCTCGGCATCGGTGCGTCCGACAATCAGCGTGGCGCCCAGGAATACCTTCACGTCGTCACCGAGACGGCCGAGTTGCACGGCTTGCGCGCGGATGTCGTCGACGATCTCTTTCACGGCTTCTTTTTTCTGGCCGTTCACGAAGACACACTCGGCGTGCGTGGCGGCAAACCGGCGTCCGCGCGTGGAAGAACCCGCCTGATAGAGCACCGGCGTGCGTTGCGGTGAAGGCGCGCACAGATGCATGGCGTCCACCTTGTATTGGGGGCCCTGATGGTGAATCACACGTACCTTCGACGGATCGGCGTACACGCCGCCGGCGCGGTCGGCGCGCACTGCTTCGTCATCCCAACTGCCTTCCCAGAGCTTGTAGACCAGCGACATGTATTCGTCGGCCAGGTCATAGCGATCGTCATGCGCGACCTGCCCTTCGATACCGATGGCGCGTGCGGCGCTATCCAGGTAGCCGGTGACGATGTTCCAGCCGATCCGCCCGCCCGTCAGGTGATCGAGCGTGGACATGCGGCGCGCAAACAGGAACGGCTGTTCATAGATGAGGTTCGCCGTCACGCCGAAGCCCAAATGTTCCGTCGCGGCGGCCATGGCCGGAATCACCAGCGTCGGGTCGTTGACCGGCACCTGCACGCCGCTGCGCAGCGCGGCGTCCGCGTTGCCGCCGTACACGTCATAAACGCCCACCACATCCGCAAAGAAAATGCCGTCGAACAGGCCTTTTTCGAGCGTTTTGGCGTAGTCGACCCAGTACTTCAGTTCGGTGTAGCGGCTCGACTGGTCGCGCGGGTGAGTCCACAGTCCCTGCTGGATGTGGCCCACGCAATTCATGTCAAAGGCGTTCAGACGGATTTCACGTGGCATGTCGACTCCTGGTCAGCGGCGAAAGAGAGCAAGCGATAGCAAGCAGGTTGCGAGTTCATCTCGCGGATGGTGTTTACTATAGTGGACGATAGACCACGATAAAAGAAAATTGATGTCAGAGTTAACACCCATGCCACGGAGAAAACGTGGCCGTTTCGATGAGATCCGGCTGCGCCGCTCCCGCTCCATGCTGAAAGCCGTCAAACGACCGGCCTGTATAATTTCGCGGACCTGAACTGTGTGAATTGCGCATGAACCGCGAACTGACCGATCCCACCACCGCCATTGCCAGCCGCGTACGGCTCGAGCGCGAATCGCGCGGCTGGTCGCTGGGCGACCTGGCGGAGCGTTCAGGCGTATCGAAGGCAATGATCAGCAAGATCGAGCGTGGCGAAGCCAGCCCGACAGCAACCTTGCTGGGGCGTCTTTCCGGTGCGTTCGGGTTGCAGTTGTCGATGCTGCTGTCGCTGGCGGAACAAGCCGGCGAGCGGCTGAGCCGTGAGGCGGATCAACCGGTCTGGCAGGATCCCGAAACCGGTTATGTGCGGCGCGCGATATCGCCGCGCAATGGCGGCATGCTGGAGTTGCTGGAGGTCACGCTGCCGCCGGGCGTGCGCGTGTCTTACCCGTCGTCGGCCTTTGCGTTCCAGCATCAGCAGATCTGGGTCCGGCAAGGCACGCTGAGCTTCAAGGAAGGCGAGCTCACCCATGAGCTGGCGGTTGGAGATTGCCTCCAACTCGGCCTGCCGGCACCGTGTACGTTTTTTAATCCGGGTACCGAGCCCTGTGTTTATGTGATCGCCCTCGTACGGCGATAGGCGATCACACGTCAGCTGGCTCGGCGTCTCCCTTTCCACTTCCAGTTCAGCCCTGCGACCCCCGGCATCGCAAACACCGGCCAATTGCAACTTGTATGAAGATGTCTTACTATTTCAATACAAGCACGTCGCACGTCTCCGTCACGAGATCCATGATGAAAAACAACGAAGACGCGGGTTCAAAGGCAGTTCGACAGCCACCTCCGGCAAACCATCCCATGCCAGCCAATTCCAGAAAACGCAGCACCGCCCAGCAACGCTCCACGCCGGGCACCGCCGGGCAAGCTGCCGCCGCGCAGGCAGCCGCCTCGGCTGTCCCACCGCTACTCAACCGCGACAGTGCGACCGCGCTTTATATGCAGATCGCCGATCGTCTGCGCACGCAAATCGACGAAGGCACCTTCGCGACTGACAGCAAGCTGCCCGCCGAAAGCGAACTGACGCGACGTTTCGACGTGAGCCGCGTCACGGTGCGGCAGGCCATCGCGCAGTTGCTTGCAGAAGGGTACGTGGTCAGCAAGCAGGGCAAAGGCACGTTCGTCTCGCGCAACAAGTTCGTGCACGATCTGAAGCCGATGCGCGGCTTCTACGATGCCCTCGTCGCGCAAGGGGTCGAGCCGAAAACGAAATTGCTCGAGTTCGGTCCGGTGGCAACGCCGGAGGCGATCAGGCAAGCCTTCGGCATAGACGAAGGCGCAAGCGAATGCTTCCGGCTAAAACGGCTGTATCTGGTCGACGGTGAGCCGATCGCGCTCGTCGACTCGTATCTGCCGCCGCAGGCAAGCGGACTCACCTGGGAGCAGGTCAACCGCAATCCGATCTACGTGCTGCTCGAAAGCCTGCTTTCCCTGCCGGTCACCAAAGCGGAGATTCATATACGGGCGCGCTCGGCCGGCGCATCGGTCGGCCAGGCGCTCGGCCTGTCGCCGCGTGCCGCCCTGCTCGTGATGGACCGCGAATCGTTCGGCGAGAACGGCAGGCTGCGCGAGCGAACCTCGTTTTATATTCGCCCGGAAAACTACGAGTTCACGCTGAGCGTGCAAGGACCGCTGCCGGTCGGCTCGTCGATCAAGAACGTCAACGGTACCGCTGCGCACGATCACACGAAGTGACCACGCGCAGCGGGCGGCCACGCGCGAAACATCTGCGCGGCAAGCCTGCTAGAACCACACCGGACGCCTAGCGATGCGCAGGCTTCACATGTACCGTCGATGTCCCTTGCTGCCCTTGCGCGAATTCGGCGGACACCGGTTCACCGGCGGCGGCACGCAGCACGGTCAAGGTCTTCGCCTGAGGATCGATCTCGACCAGCGCACCCTGCGGCACGACGTCCGTCACGTCGCAATCGAAACCCGCCAGCATCGAAATGTTGCCGAGCGCCGCGCCTTGCGCGAGGATCGGGTTCACGGTATTGAACACGATCGCCACCGGCGCCATGTTGCGCGACTGCATCTCGTGCAGCATCCACGCGCTTGCCACGCCGCCCTTGGCGGTATCCAGCACGAGAATCCGGCCAATGTACGACTGCCCCACGAGCTTGTGCGACGGGCGCGAAAACACCCCTTCCAGACGGTTCAGATCGTAACGGGCCGAAAAGCCGTCTTTGGCAACCAGCGCCTCGGCCGACACTTTGTTCCCGAGCGCGTGGCGCGCGGTCAACACGATTCTGTTCATGCGAGTTCTCCTGTCTCGGCTGCGTTCACGCACGCCTGCATCGAGGCGAGCATCGGCGTATAGCCGTAGCCGCCGAGAATGTTCACCAGCTTCGCGCTGTTGGTGGCGAGATTTTTCCAGCCCTTGGCTTCGGACATCTCGCGCGCGTACGACTGATAGAAGCACATGCCCGCGAGCACCGTGCCTCCCGCGCTTTCGATGCGGCGTGTGTAGCCGAAGCGCTCGGCGTCGGGCGCCACCTGTGGGCTGGTAATGGCGAGCATGGGCACCTTGAACGTGCGGCCGTCGCAGATCTCCGCGAGTGCGCGCAGTTCGTAGAGGCTCAGTTGCGGCGCGGAAAACACCACCACGTCCACCTTCTTCGTGACCGCATAGCTGGCGGTGAGCGCATCGACTTCCGCGCGGCCGACGCGATGATGCACCGGCAAGCTGTCACCGCCGACGTCTGCGAGACGCATTGCTTCCGGCGTGACGCCGATCATGTGAAAGAGCGCGATCGAACCGAAGCTCGCCATCGCCGCGCCGAAATGTTTCAGCTGGTCCGAGGTCGGCGCGGCTTCGATGCCTTCGATGACCGGCACCTGCCAATAGTTGCCGGCGAGACGGCCGATCACGCCGCCGAGCGCGCCCCATTCGTTGAGGCTGCGCGGCGTGAAATCGACGCGAAAGCGCATCGTTGCGCGGCGCTTTTCGTCGAGGTGATAGCCATAGCGCGGCGTGCGCCCCGTGAGACCCGCGGAGAGCGCCGACGGACCGCCTTCGAAATTCGTGCGGGCGCCGCTCACCGAGTTCGAGTAGATCACCACGCCGGTGTCGCCGAAAGCGACGTGTTCGCCGCGCGTGGCCGCGAGCACAGTCTGATAGTTGATGCAGGTGTCGGTCATGCTGACGCCGAGCCGCTCGAACGCGTGAATCGTGCGGCGCTCGAGTTCGATCATCCAGTCACGCTGGCCAAGTTCGTTGGCTTTCGAGAAATCGGTACCGCGCGGATCGGTGATGGTGGGAATGCATACGGTGTGGCGGCCGTCACTGAGCTCGGAAAGCCGCTCGAGCCACATGACACCCGCCTGACCGAGGCTTTCGGTATCGGCCATGATGTGCGCCTGGGTGACCGGCACCAGATCGTGAGCACCAAAAAATTCGCCGACCTGCACTTGATGGCGCATGGCCATTTGCAGGACCTTGCCTTGCTCACCGTTGAGCATGGCCGTCTCTTCATCGTTCAGCAGCATGGGCAGTCTCCGTACAGGTTTCATCACCGAGGCGAGGCGTGGGCAGCGACGCCTGCTGCGGCGCCGGCTCACGCCCATTACGATCTTGTATTATCTTGTATTAATACAATAAGAGCGAATACTAGCGACCTGCCTTGTCGATGTCAACCTGGGCCGGGCGGCGATTTCTGCACGGATTCTCGACTGAGAGCCTGCTGTGCCGATGTGCGTCCGGACGCGCCTGATCGCCACGCGGTTTTCAGCAGCACCTTCGCGATTACGCTAGTTGACACATGCGAAAGCCCGGCGATAGCATGCATCTCGATGTATTGATACATGATCATACAAGATTCTGGCCACTTGTCTGACGCGGCGGCCGGCATCCATGGCGCCCCGCTCGGAAGCGTGCTATAGCAGGACGGTTGTCACGCGCATCCCCTCCCCGTCGTTGCCGATGGCGTGAATGCGCCTGCGTTCGCCGTTCACGACGAAAGACAAATATAAGGAGACACCGGTATGACCACGATCCATATCGTTGCGCTTGTCCTGCTGGTCGTCATTTTCGCCATCAGCCTGTGGCGCGGCATCAACCTCGGACTGGTGGCCATTCCCGCGAGTTTCCTGCTGATGCAGATCGCGGGCGTACCGCAAAAGCAGGTATTTGCCGCGTTCCCGACGGATCTGGTTCTGCTGATTCTCGGCGTGATGTACCTGTGGAACCTCGTGCGCGATAGCGGTCTCGCCGAACTGATCGTGCACCGGGCCGTCGCGCTTTCGCGCGGGCGCCCCTGGCTGCTGCCGTGGACCACCTGCATCCTCACCGCATTGATCTGCGCACTCGGTGCGCTGCCGATCGCCGCGCTCGTCATCACGTTGCCGGTCGCGCTGGAGATTGCGCGGCGCGAAAACATCCGTCCCGCGTTGATGGGTATCGTGACCATCCAGGGAGGCTGCATTGGCGGACTGTCGCCGTTCAATCCATGGGGCAAGGTGGTCATTGCACAAGCGGCCAAAGGCGGTGTGACACTGCTCCCCACGGAATTCTTTTTCTGCCAGTTCGCGTTGAATCTTACTTTCGCTGTGCTGGCCTTCTTCGCGTTCGGCGGTGCGGAACTGATCGCGCGCCGTGCGCCACGCGATGCAGCGGGACCAACGGCCCTCCCCGCACCCTCCTCCCGATTGGCGCTCACGTGGCAGCAATGGACCGCGCTTGCCGCGCTACTCGGCTTTATCGCGCTTGTATTGACCCGGCACGACGTTGGTTTGAGTGCGTTCTCGATGGGCATCCTGCTCAACATCGCGGTGAAGGCCGATGCCCGCAAGGTCATTGCCGATCTGCCGTGGAGCATGGTCATCATGATTTCGGGGATTCTGATGTATATCGGCATGCTCGAGACGGTCGGGGTTTTGCAGGCAATCGGCGAACTCCTGCAAAGCCTGGAGCAACAGTCACTGGTGCGCGTGGGAATGACTTACCTCGGCACGCTCATGGCGAACTTCGAGGCGTCGTCGGTGGTGGTGCTTGGGCTCGTGATTCCGGTGGTGACGCACTCGCTCGCCCATGAGCCCTCCGCGCTGCTTGCGTCGATACAACTGGCGCTGTCGGCGACCAGCATCGTCGTGATCACGGCCAGCCCGTTTCATCTGGGTGGCGGCCTCGTACTGGCGGAACTGCATGGCGACGACAAGACGTTCAAGGACCTGTTGAAGTGGACTGTCGCGTTGACGTTGCTTCTTCCTCTGGCGGCGTTTCTGGTCCGGTGAGTTGCGGGTAAGGATCGGGTTCGTTCCGGATGAACTTCGGACAAGTTCCGGGTGAAGCGCCGACTCGACTGGGTTAACCCTCATCGGCCACCCGTTGCGCAAACCGCTCCGCAAGCGTACCGTTCTATAGAACTATATAGTTCTATCGTTTCTCCCCCGATCAAGGTCCCTCTTCCGATGCAGTCCGCAGCCGCCAGTCCCGACATCTTTGCCACGCTTACCCGTCCCGACCGCAGCGGCGCGCCGAAGTACATGCGCCTGTCCAGCGTGCTGATGCAGGCCATCACCGACGGCCACTGGAAAGCCGGCGACAGGCTCCCCACCGAGGAAGAACTCGCGGTCATGACGCCCTTCAGCCTCGGCACCGTGCAACGCGCGTTGCGCACGCTGGTGGATCAGGGCGTGGTGGTGCGGCATCACGGGCTCGGCAGCTTTGTCGCCGAAAACGATCTGCGCCTGGAAGATCCGTGGCACTGCCGCTTTCTCGACACCGACGGCGTGAGCTTCCTGCCGGTCTATTCGAAGGTGCTGAGCCGCGAGCGCATCAAGACACGCGGCGCATGGAGCCGTTATTTCCCCGACGCGGGCGACAACCTCACGCTGATCACGCGCGTCATCAACGTGAACGGCGAGTTCGACGTGCTCGTGCGCTTCTACATGGATAGCCGCATTCTGCCGCGCCTGTCGAGAGCATCGCTGCGCTCGCTCGACGGGCTGAACTTCAAGACGGTCATTGTCGGCGAACTGAACGTGCCGATCACCCGCATCACGCATGACGTGAGCCTCGTCAAGTTCGACGCCGCCACGGCCGAGGTCATCGGCACGCGCAAGGGCGAAGCCGGACTTTTCATGCAGGCCGCGGCGCTGATGGGCGAATCCGCGTGCGTGTACTACCAGGAGTTTTCCATTCCGACAACCGGTCGCGTACTGAGTATCCCCGATCAATTGCCGAGAATGGTTCATCAATCGCGCTAG
>NZ_JAXDPY010000626.1:0-18408 GCF_034668105.1 Paraburkholderia sp.
GGCACCGAAGGCGGCGCGGGCGGCGGTGGCGTGAGCCAGGCCTTTCCGGTGCCGGCGTGGCAAAAGGGTCTGTCGGCCACTTCATCGAGCGGCGCCAAGAGGGTGCTCAGCGGGCGCGGCGTGCCCGATGTGGCCGGCGATGCGTCGCCTGTCACCGGCTATAACGTATTGATCGACGGTACGCAGACGGTGGTGGGCGGCACCAGCGCGGTCGCGCCGCTGTGGGCGGCGTTGATTGCGCGGGTCAATGCGGCGAAAGGGCAGCCGGCCGGTTTCATTAACCCGAAGTTGTACAAGGCGCCGGGCGCGTGCAACGACATCACGCAAGGCAACAACGGCAGCTTTGCCGCGTCGAAGGGCTGGGATGCATGCACGGGTCTCGGCAGCCCCAATGGTCAGAAGGTGGCGGCGGCACTATAGTCTGATGAGCCGCTAGTCGGTTCGCGGCGAGCCTGGCTGACTGTCGGCTGAGGGATCGCGGGCCGTGCGCGCCTGGTCCCAAGGCGCGCCGCGCTCAGGCCGCCGGCGGTACGGTGCAGGGCTTCAGGAGACACGGGCACCGCGAGACACACACGAGACACCAAGACGTTAACGAACCCATGGAGCGATCATGACGAACCCCGAGTCAGCTTCCGTTAGTCCGCAGTCGTCAGACAGTACGCATGCTTCGTCCGCAAAGGCTGCCGCCAGCACGTCGCGTCAAGCCGGCGATCAGCCGTTTTTCGATCCGGTTGCTTACGGCAACGGTCCGGACGACTCCGTGACCGACACCGCTGAGGCGGCGGCGCTCACGCACCATTCGACCACGATCGGCGGCCACAAGATCAACTACACGGCGACCGTGGGACATCTCGTCATTGTCGACCCGAGCAGTTCGCAGCCCGACGCCAAAATGTTCTACGTCGCGTTCACGCAGGACAACCAGAAGGAGGAAACCCGCCCGGTGACTTTCTTCTACAACGGCGGGCCGGGCTCGTCTTCGGTGTTCGTGTTGCTGGGCTCGTTCGCGCCACGCCGCATCAAGACGTCGATGCCGGGCTTTACGCCGCCCGCGCCGTACGCGATGGAAGACAACCCGGACAGTTTGCTCGACAAGAGCGACCTCGTCTTTATCAACCCGGTCGGCACCGGCTATTCGGCGGCGATTGCGCCGAAAAAGAACCGCGACTTCTGGGGCGTCGACCAGGATGCTGACTCGATCAAGCAGTTCATCAAGCGCTTTCTGACCAAAAACAATCGCTGGAATTCGCCGAAGTATCTGTACGGCGAGTCTTATGGCACGGCGCGCAGCTGTGTCCTTGCGTACCGTCTGCATGAAGACGGCGTCGACCTGAACGGCGTCACGCTGCAATCGTCGATTCTCGATTACACGCAATCCGGCAACCCGATCGGCGTGTTGCCTACCGCCGCCGCGGACGCGTGGTATCACAAGAAACTCGGCATCGCGCCGCGGCCCACCGACCTCGGCGTGTTCGCCGAAGAAGTGGCGCAATTTGCGCGTACCGACTATCTGGCGGCGCTGCGCAAGTTTCCGACCACGGATTCCGCAACCGTCGAGAAGCTCAGCGAATACACCGGGATCGACAAGACTACCTTGCTTGCCTGGAGCCTCGACGTCGCGTCGTACGACAGCCGCGGCAATTCGCTGTTCCTGACCACGTTGCTGAAATCGCAGGGTCTCGCGCTCGGCGAGTATGACGGTCGCGTAACGGCAATCAGCACGGGCATCGCGGGCAAGATCGACCCGAATTCCGGCGGCAACGATCCAACCATGACGGCGGTGACCGGCGTGTACACGACCATGTGGAACGTGTATCTCAACGAGCAACTGAAATACACGTCGAAGTCGGCATTTACCGACCTCAACGATCAGGCGTTCAAGTACTGGGACTTCGGCCACATCGATCCGACCGGCGCGCAGAAGGGGATCGACGCCAAGGGCAACATCATTTTGTACACCGCCGGCGACCTTGCCGCGGTGATGGCGCTCAATCCCGACCTGAAGGTCCTGTCGGCGAACGGTTTTTTCGACTACGTCACGCCGTTCTATCAGACCGTGATCGATCTGCAGGAAATGCCGCTTCTCAGCCAGCAGGTGCGGCAGAATCTGTCGGCGCGTTTTTATCCATCGGGGCATATGGTGTATCTCGACGGGGGCTCGCGCACCGCGCTCAAGGCGGATCTCGCCAAAATGTATGACGCGACGGTGTCCAATACTCAGGCGCTCGGGCGTATCCGTGCGTTGCAGGCGCGAGTGGCGAGCACGCCGAAATAAGCGCGCTGTTGGCGCAGGGCTCGAGCGGCGCGCAGACTGCGGCGTTGCCTTTTTAAGCAGCGCCTCGGCGCGGCCTTGCAACGTGCATTTACGGATGGCAAGACCGCGCCGGCAGACCCGTTGGTGTGCACCCCAACGCGTCCGCATGAACCTGTGCAAGTGCGCCTGATTCGCGCAGGGATTTTGGATGTGTTTTAATTAGTCTGCGAATTGAACTATTGCGCGCCGCTGCCGGCGCGCCGAAGAATGAACGCAGGCATTGCAGACAGGCGTCGCAGCATCCCTTGCAGCGACGCAACCAGCATGACATATCGGGCCACTCAGCCGACGCACCCGCGCGGGGGCGTCGGCGTGCGTCGCGCCGGTACCTCCCGCTCAAAGCGTATTGCCCTGTTGCTCGGCTTCGCCGTCGTACTCGCTTTACGCGTCGGTGAAGTCTGGGCCCAGGATTCAGCAATGCTCGACGAGCGCGTCACGCAGCAGTCGGTCGGCGAAACGATTTGCCGGCCCGGCTATGCGGACACGGTCGCACCGCCGTTCGACGAGTTGATGGCACATAGGGACCGCATGCTCGCGGCGCGCGGCATCGATGCCGGCAGAGGTCAGGGTTTCGCGCTGGACCGGCGCGTGCCCATTGTGCTCGGCGGCTCGCCGGATGCTCCCTCCAATCTCGATCTTCTGCCGTGGGCAGGCCACGAGGGCGAACGCCGCAAGGCGCGCGCCGCGGTCATGCTCAAGCGCTGCGTTTGCGAGGGGAAACTGAGCCTCGCGGAGGCGCAAGCGGCGATTGTCGGTAACTGGTCGGTGGTCTATTCGGGCTTCAGCCAGACGTCTTGCGACGTGAGCCGTCTCGATGTCGCGACCGGCGAGAGCAACGCACGAAGCGACGGCCGCGACGGCACGCCATGAGGCAGCCTGTCTCAGTCCGCGTCCATCGGGTGGTTGATTCGCATACTTTCTTTCAGCTGCGCCACTGGCAGCGCGCTGTCCCAACTTATTCCCGGAGAATCACCATGACCCATTCACGCGTTGCCGCACTGGCACTCACTGTCGGCTGTCTGTTCGGCAGCGCCGCGGCGCTTGCCGCCGAACCCGTGCGCTGCGGCGGTGCCGACTCGCTGCAGATCCGCGGCGACGTGCCCGCGGCGATCAGTTTCGACGTGTACCGCCAACTGCGACCGTTGAACGCGCAGCGGGTCGCGCTATTCCAGGCAGCCGGAGAGGTGAAACGCCTGCCGGACGGGCTCGCGGTATGCGAAGTTGCCGACGACGGCGTCGACGATCCTTCCGCCGTGCTGGTTCAGGTGCCGCACGGCAAGAATGCGTGGTGGGTAAGCGCCGCCAACGTGCAAGCGGCGGACTGATCCCGACGGTCAGGCCGCCTTTGCGCACGTCCCCGGAGGATGCCAGTGCGCGATGCGTCACGCGGCCCGTTTTTGCGGCGAGCGTCGTTGTCTGGCGCCTGTGCCGGGCCGGCATCACTAAACGAACATGTGTTTTGCTATTTTTACTGCTGTTTATTCAGGTACAGTGCACTAAGGGAAGATTTTAAGATCCGTCTTTTACGGCATTGTGTCGCATCGCTTTTATTGTCGATTGTGAGTATCCTGAAAACAGGACGAAATTCGAAGGGGAGATTTAAATGATTGCCTTCTATCTGTCATTGGCTGCGGTGGGTGCGGCTGGCGCTGCGTTGATCCGGCAACTCGCGGCCGCTCAGGAGAAACAGCGCGCCGCATTGCGCCCGGTGCGCGTGCCTGTCGCGGATCGCAGCCCTCGCCGAGGGTAGGCCGCATGAACCTGATCGTGCGCAATATCGCGGAATCGTGCAGCGAGCAGGAAGTACGGGATTTTCTCAAGCATGAGCTTGGGCATTACGCGAAAAATATCGAGGTGGTCGATGCCGGGAAGCCTACCGCCTACGCCACGGTCGAGCTGGACGCGGACGTGCCCTATGTGGGCGAGGTGATCGCGCGTCAGATCCACGGCAAGCAATTGGGCGGCTTGACGCTCGAGGCGAGCGCCGATCTGTTCAGCGACGACGAGTCGCCGCCTGCTCACTGAGCTTGTGGTGACTGGGCGTGCCAAAGCGTCGAGCGGGAAGAGCGCGCGGCGTCGGGCTCGTTTTTGACGTGCATCCTCTCCCCCGCATTCTCGTTATTGCAGTCCTTTCTCATTCCCCGCCTGCTTTTACCGGCCAATCGAACGGCGTGTAGGGCAGCGCCCGCTTGTGCCGCGTGACGTCGTAGAAACGCAAGATCGTTTTGCGCGCGGCATCGCTCACCGGTTTGCCTTCCAGAAAGTCGTCGATGTCGTCGTAAGGGATGCCGTAGGCGTCTTCGTCCGGCCGTTGTGGACGCAACATTTCGAGGTCGGCGGTCGGCACTTTGTGCGCCAGCGCCTCGGGCGCGCCCAAGGCTTTGGACAATGCCCGTACCCGACGCTTGTTCAGGCCGGTGAGCGGCAGCACATCGGCGCCGCCGTCGCCGAACTTCGTGAAAAATCCCATCACCGATTCGGCCGCGTGGTCCGTGCCGATCACCACGCCGGCCCGCGCACTGGCGAGCGCGTATTGCGCAATCATGCGCTGCCGTGCCTTGATATTGCCGTGTACGAAATCCTGCTGTGACTCGTCGTTAAATCGCACGTTGCTGTCATTCAGCGCGGCGAGCATCGCGTCGGCGGCGGGTTTGATATCGACGGTAAGATTTTCGTCCGCCCGAATGAAACTCAAGGCCTGCTGCGCCTCGGCTTCATCTTTTTGCACGCCGTAGGGCAGACGGACCGCGACGAAGCGCGCGTCGTAATGTTCAGCGCGCAGCCGTTCGACCGCGAGTTGCGCAAGCCGCCCGGCGGTGGTCGAATCGACGCCGCCGCTGATGCCGAGCACGTAGGTTTTCAGGCCGCTGCTGCGCAGATAGTTCGCCAGAAAAGCAACCCGGCGTTCGATTTCCTGTGCGGCGTCGAATTCGGCGGCGACGTGCATTTCCGCCGCGATGCTTGCCTGGCGTGCGGCTGGGTCATGTTGCGTCATGTTCGTCTTTCCTCGGTATGCGGTGGTGCGCGTGTCGATGTTTCAACGCGCGCGCGGCTTGCAGGAGCGGCAGCGCCACGAATGCGCCGATTCTGCGGGCATGATGTGACGAATCAATCTCGCGGTGTCTATCGCGGGATATTGGCTTGAAATTCATTTTGCGCGGTTTTTAATCAGCCGCGCAGAACGTTAAATATGGGCTGTCAATGCTGTGATAAGGGTGAATCGCAGATGCCAATGCTCGGTAACATCCCCGTTCCCAGCACCGCATGCGCGGGCGAGCAGTCAATGATAATCGGGTTTGCGCAAATACGCGATGAACCACCCCAATCGGCCAAGGCCGTCTGCACCGTAGGGTGTGATCGCCCGGGCGACCACGAAACCGGTCGACCACAACACGACGAATATGGCGGCGATTGACGAAGCGAGCATCGGAGAGGGGCGGAGGGGAAAGCCGCCATCTTGCCGGGACCGGCGGCGCGAGTCTTGTTCGAAGCTGCAATCGCGGGTGTTTTGCTGAATGGCGGATTGGCTGAGTCGCGCGTCGGAGCGTGTTCTCCTTATTAGCCACCAGGTCAGTGGCATTGGCGTCCCGATGGCATCGCCACATCAGCGCCATCTGCGCCTCGGTGGCATCGCCACACCAGCGGCATCAGCATCCCGTCGGCATTGCCACCAACCTCACCTCACCACATCAACAACACAGTCCCCGCGCCGAGCACTCCGCCGCACACCGCACACGCCCACAGCAGCACCCGCGTGCGCCGATATTCACGGCCGATGTCCAGCATCAGCTGTGCGTTCTGCCGTGGCGTGCGGGCGCGCTCGTGCTCATGCTGCAGGTAGCGCACGGCCAGTTGGGGTATGCGCGGCAGCATATGCGCCAGATGCGGCAGCTCACGCGAGATGCGTTTGAGCCAGCCGCGGTGATCGATGTCGCGCCTCGCAATCCCCGCCAGCACGCCCCGCGTGACGTTCCACGTATCGACGCCCGGATGCAGCGCGCGCGCCAGCATTTCCGCCTGCTGGAACGAGCGCTGCGCGGTAGCGAGACGGCCGGGCACGGTGCCGTCGAACGGATGCACCGCGTGCAGCAGATGATGAAAAAGCGAACCCGCCGAGCGATCTTCCGGATCGGCCGCGAAATGCGCCTCGGCGCGGGTGCGCAATTCGGCTTCGAGCACCTCCTTACGCGTGTCGTGCGGCACATGCCCCGCTTCACGATGAAGTTCGGCAAGCCGGCCGTAGTCCTGGTCGAACAGCGCGGTCGCGCCGTGCACGAAGAACTCGCGCTCGCCGGTCGACAGACTCGACATGATCGAAAACTCCGCCAGCACGAGGCGTCCTAGCGTGTCCGGTTCGACGCTCACGCGCACCCGGCGCGCATCGAGCGTCGCGTGAAAGAAGCCGTGCTCGAACGCCTGTTCGGTCACCACCTCGACGATATGCGCGGCCAGCGGCGCGAGCTTGACGTGATGGGCGTGCAGGCCGGGCAGATCGCTGGCAGGCAAGGTGCTGACGCGCTGCATCGTCAGCGTGTGGTCGGTGCACAGGTCCCAGATGACGTCCGGCACGACGATGCGCGTGTCGCCGTCGAAATGATGGCCGGTCTGGCTGAAATTGGCGGCTTCGGCGCGCAGATCGAAGCGGCGCAGGATGTCGTCAGTGAAGGTCTGCGCCAATCTTCGCAGTTGCAGCCGGCGGGCGGACCCCGAAAGTTTCTCCAGCCAGCGCGCAACCCAGCGCAGCAGTGCGAGCTCGTCGCCGATCTGTTGCAGCTGGTCGGCGCGCACCAGCTTGATGGCCACTTCGCTATGGCCGTTGACCGGTATGAGGAGCCGCGCGAGATGCGTCTGTTCGGCAAAGCCGCCGCGCACCGGCACCAGATCGACGGCGCTGAAGAGGGTGGCGAGCGGCCGGCCGAATGCACGCGCCAACGCCTGTTCGGATGCCTGCGGCGGCAGCGGGGCTTCGAGATGATCGATCGCGTCGATCGCATCGTGCAGGGTGCCGGTCGCGAGTTCGGGCCGTTCAACCAGGGTCTGCGCGAAGCGGCTCGCGAGCGGCCCGAGCGCGGGCAGCACGCCGTGCAGGCGCTCGCCGCTGCGCCGGGACGCGTGCACACGGCCGAGCAGCTCGATCATCCAGTGCAGTTTGTGGTCGGGCGGGGCGGCAAGCCAGATCAGACGCGCGCCATAACGCAACGCGTGGAACAACAGGAGTAAACGGCGAAACAGTGGCGGCATCGGCAGTTCGGTTGACGGACTAAGCGGCTTCGACAGGCATAGGCGCGCGGCCAGGGCGTTCAGGTTAGCAGGTAAGCGCGTCAGGAGGAGCATCGCCGGGCCGCGCGTAATACAATACGCCGGCCTTTCACCTGTGGCGAAACCCAAGCGTGCCGGCTTCCGGCCCTCAACAGATGCTCGCAGAACAACGTCACCAATATATCCTGGCGCAAGTCGCCAAAACCGGCGCGCTTTCGGTCGCTGAACTGGTGCGCGAACTGAATGTGTCGCGCGAGACGATCCGCCGTGATCTGAATGCGCTGGCCGGGCGCGGTTTGCTCGTCACGACCCACGGCGGCGCGCTGTCGAGCGACCGGCGCGAGCCCGACCTCGATACGCGTGAAGCCGCCAACGCCGGCGCGAAGCGGGCGATCGGCGAACGCGCGGCCGAGTTCGTGCCGGACGGCGCTTCGCTGATCATCGATTCGGGCAGCACCACCCAGGCGGTGGCGCGGGCGCTGCTCGACCGGCATCGCCTGTCGGTCTATACGAACGACTGGCGCATCGCACTGCTGCTCGGCCGCCGCAACGATAACCGCATCACACTGCTCGGCGGCGAACTGTCGGATATCGAAGACGCCACCTTCGGGCTCGACACGGTCCACCAGCTGACGCAATACCACGCCGACTTCGCGTTTATCGGCGCCGGCGGCATTTCGCCGGACGGCTACCTGACCGACTACAGCCGCATGGCCGCCGAAGTGCGCAGCCGCATGATCGCCGCGGCCGACATGGTGGTGGTCGTCGCCGATCACTCGAAGTTTGGGCGCGTGACGCCGGTGCGCATCAACGGCATCGAGTCGGCGCGTTATCTGGTCACCGAACTGGCGCCGGAGAAGACGCTCGGTAAGGCGATCACGGCGCATGGGCCGGAAATCCTGATCGCCTGAAGCGGAAGCAGGATCAGCCCGCCATCGCGCCGCGCGTTACCGGACACGGATACCCAGCTTCTCGACCGTACGGCCGATCGCCGCCACCGCGTTGCGTAGTTCGTTCTCATCGATCGCACCGATGCAGCCCACGCGGAACGTTTCCATTTCCGTGAGCTTGCCCGGATAGAGCACGTAGCCCGCCTCGCGCACCGCGGCATAAAAGTCCGCAAAATTCCAGGCCGGGTCGCGCGGCGCGTGGAACGTGACGATCACCGGCGCCTGCACCTCGGGCTTCAGGAACGGCTCGAAGCCGAGCGCTTTCATGCCGTTCACCAACGCCGCGCAGTTCCGCGTGTAGCGTGCGCCGCGCGCCGCTTGTCCGCCTTCCGCGATGAACTGATCGAGTGCCCGGCGCAACGCGGCGACCACGTGAGTGGGCGGCGTGAAGCGCCACTGCGTCGTCTTCTCCATGTAAACGTACTGATCGTGCAGATCCAGCGCGAGCGAGGGCGAGCGTCCTTCGCTCGCTTCCAGCACGCTGCGCCGCACGATCACGAAGCCCATGCCCGGCACGCCTTCCAGGCATTTGCCGCTCGCCGAGATCAGCGCGTCGATGCCGCCGCGCCGTAAGTCGATCGGCAACGCGCCGAACGAACTCATCGCATCGACGATCAGGGACTTGCCGTGCCGCTGACATACCGCGGCGATATCGTCGAGCGGATTGAGCAGCCCCGCGCTCGTTTCCAGATGCACCTGCGCGACGTGGGTGATGCGCGAATGGCGATTGAAGGCGTCTTCGATCGCGGCGGCGCTGACCGGTTCGTCCTGGCGCAGCGCCAGTTCGACATAAGCGATCCCCATTCGCTGCAATATCCTCACCAGACGGGCACAATATGCGCCGTTGTTCGGAACCAGCACACAGCCTTGACGCGGCACCAGCGTGCCGAGCGCCGCTTCCACGGCGAACGTGCCGCTGCCTTGAAGCGGCACGCATACATAGTCTTTTTCGCCATGTACGATCTTCACCAGCTCGGCGCATACGCCGTGAGTCATGCGGTTAAACGCGGCGTCCCACGAACCCCAGTCGCGCAGCATCGCCTCGCGGGTTTGCGGCGAAGTGGAGAGGGGGCCCGGCGTCAACAGGATTGGGTCGTTTCCAAGGATCACACAGCCTCCGTCAGCAGATGAATGTTCGTCGCCCACGCCGGGTGACGAAAAGATTGATTTGGATATTATTGGCGAATTGTGTCATTTTTTGGAAGCCGACAGAATAGTCATGGCGTTGTCATGGAAACCTGTGATCCTTGCCGTGCCCGATCAGGCATGGCAGGCAGCGCGAATGTCGTAGATGGGCTGTAAGTCAGGCTGGAGAAGAAGCGGCAAAGTTGTCGGCAATCTGCAATTCATACGAAAACTGCACGACAGCTGGCTGCGGGCAACACGCAAGCGGCACGGCGCCACCGCCGTTCAATCACAACAGGTATCGGGAAAACCCCGACCGTCTGGTTTTTTGCCTTTCGGAGAGAGCGACATGACAAAGACGAATTCCCTTCACGCCACGGCTGGCCTCGCACGCAAACTGCTGCCGGCATTGGTCGCCGCCGCAGCGTTCGGTGGCATGGCGATGCAAGCGCATGCGGCTGACGCAGTGGTGCTGTACACCGCCGACGGCCTCGAAAACCTCTACAAGGATGTGCTGCCGGCCTTCGAAAAGAAGGAAGGCGTGAAGGTCAACATCGTCACGGCGGGTAGCGGCGAAGTGGTGAACCGCGCCACCATCGAAAAAGATCAGCCGAAGGCCGACGTGCTCGTCACGCTGCCGCCGTTCATCCAGCAAGCCGACCAGAGCGGCCTGCTGCAGGCGTATCAGAGCGCCAACTACAAGAACGTGCCGGCCATCGCCAAGGCGTCGAACGGTTCATGGGCGACGTTCGTGAACAACTACTTCTCATTCGCGATCAACCCGGAGGTCGTCAAGACCCAGCCGAAGACCTTCGCCGACCTGCTGCACCCGGACTACAGCGGCAAGGTCGCCTACTCGAACCCGGCTACGGCGGGCGACGGCATGGCCGTGATCATTCTGACCACGTCGCTGATGGGCGAAGACAAGGCGTTCGACTATCTGAAGAAACTCGAAGAGAGCGCCAAGTTCCACACCAAAGGCACCGGCTACCTCGACGTGCTGCTCTCCCGTAACGAAATCGCCTTCGCCAACGGCGACTTGCAGATGGATCTTGACGATGCGGCCAACGGCGGTCTGTCGCTCAAGCCGATCTTCCTCGCAGCCAGCGCCGGCGGTAAGCCGACCACCTTCCAGCTGCCGTACGCGATCGGCCTGATCAAGAACGGCCCGAACCAGGCAGAAGGCAAGAAGCTGATCGACTACCTGATGTCGACCGACGTGCAGGCCAAGGTGCCGGACATCTTCGGTATCCCGGCCCGGACCGACGTGCCGCTCACCGGCAAGAACGGCGAAGCCGTCAAGCAGGCCATCGCCGGCGTGACGCTGATTCCGGTGGACTGGAACCAGGTGATGGCGAAGAAGGCTGACTGGACCACACGCTGGAAGAACGACGTGATCGGTTCGTCGGGCAAGCAGCTCGAAGTCGTCAAGCCGAAGTAAGCCGGACCGTTCGTCATTGAGTCAGGCGGCGCTTCCCGTGTTCGTGCGAGGCGCCGCGTCAGCATTAATCCAGTTGGAGGATGAACCCGGTGAATACGGCCAGTCTCGCTAACCCCGGCGCGCTCGGCGCCTCGCCGGACGCGCTCGACGCCTCGCGCTCGAACACGCCGGGCGGCGTGCAGATCGATCATCTGACGGTGCGGTTCGGAACGCGCACCGTGCTCGACGATCTGTCGCTCACCATTCAGCGCGGCGAATTGCTCACCGTGCTCGGCCGCAGCGGGTGCGGCAAGACTACGCTGTTGCGCTTCATCGCCGGGTTCATTGAAGCGGACGGACTGGCCGGCACCTTGACGGTCGCCGGTCACGATCTCACGCATGTGCCGCCGCACAAGCGCAATCTCGGCTTGCTGTTTCAGAGCTATGCGCTGTTTCCGCATCTGTCGGTGTTCGACAACGTGGCTTTCGGGTTGCGCGCCCGCCGCACGCCGTCAAAAGATGTCGCGCGCCGTGTCGCCGACGCCTTGAAGCTCGTGCAACTCGGCGACGCCGGGCATCACATGCCCGCGCAATTGTCGGGCGGCATGCAGCAGCGTGTGGCCTTGGCGCGCGCGCTCGTGATCGAGCCCGACGTGCTGTTGCTCGATGAACCGCTTTCCGCGCTCGACGCCAATTTGCGCGCCTCGGTGCGTTCCGAACTGAAGGCGTTGCACGAGCGCCTGCCGAATCTGACGATCGTCTGCGTGACGCACGATCAGGACGACGCGCTGGTGCTCTCCGACCGCACGCTGCTGATGCGCGAAGGCCGCATCGCGCAACTCGGCACGCCGCAGCAGTTGTACGACGCGCCGAACGACGGTTTCGTCGCGCGTTATCTGGGCGCGGCCAATCTGTTGCCGCCGCAGGTCGCATTCGGCATGGGCGACGTGCGCTACAACGAACGTGACCGGGTGGCCTGCCTGCGTCCTGAAGCGCTGCGCATCGTGCCGCTCGGCGAAGGGCAGTTGCATGGCGCGATTACGTCGGTCGAATGGTACGGCGCGGTGCTGTCGGTGTCGGTCGCGCTGGACGCGATGCCCAACGAACCGGTGCTGGTCACCATGCAGCGCGGCCACGGCATGATGCCGGAGAAGGGCGCGCGTGTTTCACTGCGTTATGAGGCTGACGATGTCGTCCTTATCAACCCCTGATACGCCTGATTCGATGAGCGCGGCGGCCGCCGCCGACGCTCGCCGCGCTGCCAGCGCGGCCTCGCACACGGCAGCGGTGAAGCGCCGCGAACGCGCGGCGCAATGGCACCTGCTGTTCCTCGCGGTGGTCGTGCTCGGTCCACTGATTATTTATCCGCTGGTACGACTGGTACTGCTCAGTCTCACCGGTCCGCACGGTTTGAGCCTGCAGGCCTACTCGGCGTTTTTCGGCAATCCGGAGACGCGCGGCGTGGTCGGCACGACGCTCTGGATCCTGTTTGCCAGTGCGGGACTCGCGTCCTTGCTCGGCGTCGCGTTGGCGTCGATCCTGTTTTTCAAGCCGTTTCCCGGCGCGCGGATGATCACGCGTTTTCTTGAGCTGTTCGTCGCGTTCCCGTCGTTTCTGGTCGCCTTCACGCTGATTTTTCTGTACGGCTCGCAAGGTTCGGTCAGCATCGGCTTGCAGCGGCTGTTCCATCTGGAGGCGCCGCCGCTCGATTTTCTGTTCGGCGTGGGTGGCGTGATTCTCGCCGAAGTGGTGTTCTACGCGCCGTTCGTCGTGCGTCCCACACTCGCCTCATTCGCCACGCTCGACATGCGTCTGATCGAAGCCGCCCGCAGTCTCGGCGCAAGCGGCTGGATGGTCGCGTTCAAGGTGATCCTGCCGCTCGCGTGGCCGGGTATCGCCGCGGGCACGATCCTGTGTTTCCTGCTGACGTTGAACGAGTTCGGCATTCTGCTGGTGCTCGGCAGCGCGCATCTGATCACGCTGCCGGTCGCGATCTACAGTTCCGCGACGGTCGACCTCGATCTGCCCACGGCCGCCGCCGGCGCGGTCGTCATGCTGATCATGTCGTTGTCGCTGTACGCGTTGTACCGCCAGGTCAACCGTCGCAAGGTGAAAGGAGCGGGCCATGGCCGTTGAACTCGACCCGACCGTCCTGCCGGTCATGCACAAGAAGGCGCGGCCGGTGCGCCGCAGTTTGCCGGTGCGCGTGCTCGGCGGCCTGTTTCTCGGTTTTGCGGCGTTGTTGTGCTTCTGGCTATTCGTGTTGCCGGTGCTGGTGGTCGCGCTATCGAGCGTGGCCGGGCACTGGTCGGGCACGATCCTGCCGGACAGCCTTAGCATGCGCTGGTTCGAACGGCTGGGGTCCAGCGACTTCGACGCGCTAACCACCAGCCTGGAAATCGGCATGGGCGTCGCCGTGCTCGGCACGATTCTCGGACTCTGGCTGGCGCTGGCGCTCGAAGGACGCGACCGGCGCGGTCTCGGCGCGTTCGTCGACACCATCGCGATGATGCCCAACGGCGTGCCGAGCGTGGTGCTTGGCCTCGCCGTGCTGATCGCGTATCACAAGCGTCCGTTCGATCTGTCGAGCTCGGCGGCGATCGTCGTGTTCGTGCAGCTCGCGCTGGTGCTTCCGTTCTGCTATCGCTGCGCGGCCGCCGCCTTGCGCCCCGAATTGACCATGTTGCGCGAAGCCGCAGCGAGTCTCGGTGCGCCGCCGTCGATGGTGTTGCGCCGCGTCGTGCTGCCGCAACTGGTGCCGGCGATTCGCGCGAGCCTCGCGTTGGGCTTCGCGCTGTCGCTCGGCGAACTCGGCGCCACGCTCACCGTGTATCCGCCGGGTTTCGCGACGGTGCCGATCGTCGTGGTCGGTCAGGTGGAGCGCGGTTATTACCTGCCGGCCTCCGCGTTGTCGCTGATTCTGCTGATGGTCTCGCTTGCCGCGCTGCTGCTGATCGCGGCGCGTGTCCCGCGCCGTCGGGTGGACTGACGCGCATCTTCTGAGTGTTGTGTTTGCGTGGCAAGCGGCGCGCGAACCCATATCGATGTGGCAAAATTTGTCAACATGACCGAATATATGCAAACTACTTCTGTCGATCCGATTGAGGTTGTGCGCAGGCATTCGCTGACGACCCTGGTCCGCGACGAAATCGAACGGCACATCGTCGAAGGGGCCCTCGAGCCCGGCGCCAAACTCAACGAAGCCGACTGGGCGGCGCGTCTGCAGGTGTCGCGCGGGCCGGTGCGCGAGGCGTTCCGCGCGCTGGAGCAAGCGGGCCTTGTGCGCACCGAGAAAAACCGCGGCGTGTTCGTGCGCACGGTGTCGCTGGCGGAAGCAGACGAGATTTATGCGGTGCGCGCGGTGCTCGAAGAGGCGGCGTGCCGGATGCTGGCGGCGCGTATCGATGCACGCGAACTGGCGGCGTTGCGCGAGTGGCTCGACGCGATGCGCGCGGCGCTCGACGCGCAGGACCACGATGCCTACGCGCGCGCCAATGTGGCGTTTCACGACGCGATCGTGGCGGCATCGGGCAACGTCAAGCTGTATGAGACGTATCGAAGGCTGGTGAGCGAACTGAGCCTGTTTCGCCGTGCCGCGCTGGTGGTGCATGCCGACGCGATGGAGCGCTCGCTAGCCGAGCATCGCGCGATCCTGACGGCGCTGGCCTCGCGCGACGCCGACCATGCCGCGGCGCTCATGCATGCGCATGTGAATGGCGGCCTGCGGCGCGCGCGTGCGGCGTGCGAACCGGCGGGGCCATTGGGCGCGGTGAGGATGGCGGCGGCATCGAACGATTGAGACGGGTTGCAACGGATTGACTGGAGCACGTGTGCTCTTCACGCATGGAAGATGATGATGGAAAACGCAAATAGAAACGCAAGCGCAAGCGAACGTACGATCGAAGTCAACGGCCGCCGCTACCGGCTGCCCGCGCAACCGACCGTGGTGGTGTGCGTCGACGGCTGTGAATACGATTACCTCGAAGCCGCGGTCGCGGCGGGCGTCGCGCCTTTCATCGGCAAGATGATCGAGGGCGGCGCGGTCTTCAAGGGCGACTGTGTGATTCCGTCGTTCACCAACCCGAACAATCTCTCGATCGTATGCGGCGTGCCGCCCTCGGTGCACGGCATTTGCGGCAATTACTTCTGGGACCCGGACGCAAACGGCGGGGAAGGCGCGGAAGTGATGATGAACGATCCGGCCTATCTGCGCGCGGGGACTTTGCTGGCGGCCGCGGCCGAAGCCGGCGCCGCGGTGGCCGTGGTGACCGCGAAAGACAAGCTGCGCCGGCTGCTCGGCTGGCAGCTGAAGGGCATCTGTTTCTCGGCGGAAAAAGCCGACAAGGTGACGCGCGAAGAAAACGGCATCGACGAAGTGCTCGATCTGGTCGGCTTGCCGGTGCCTGACGTATATAGCGCGGGCTTGTCCGAATTCGTGTTCGCCGCCGGCGTGCGGCTTGCCGAAACCCGCGAGCTCGACCTCATGTATCTGTCGACCACCGACTACATCCAGCACAAATGGGCGCCAGGCACCGCGGGCGCGAACGACTTTTACGCCATGATGGACGGCTACCTCGCGAAGCTCGACGCGCTCGGCTGGGTGATCGGCCTGACCGCCGACCACGGCATGAACGCCAAGCACGAGCCGAAGACCGGCGAGCCGAATGTGATCTATCTGCAGGACGTGCTGGACGAATGGCTCGGGGCCAGCAAAGCGCGCGTGATTCTGCCGATCACCGATCCGTATGTCGTGCACCACGGCGCGCTCGGTTCGTTCGCGACGGTGTACCTGCCGCATGATGTGAACGTCAGGCAGGTGATCGAGCGGATCGGCGGTTTGCCGGGCATTGAAGTCGTGCTCGACAATCGCGCCGCATGCGAGCGCTTCGAGCTGCCGAACGACCGCGTCGGCGACATCGTGGTGGTCAGCACCAAACACGTGGCGCTCGGCACGCGTCGCAATGAACACGATCTGTCCGGATTGACGGTGCCGTTGCGCTCGCACGGCGGGATTTCGGAGCAGGAGGTGCCGCTGCTGTTCAACCGCCGCGTCGAAGGATTGCCCGCCGGTAAGCGGTTGCGCAACTTCGATATCTTCGACGTCGCCTTGAATCACGTGTCGGCATCATGAACGCCGTGCTGCGGGACCATCCGGCGTTTCGGGCGGAAGCGCTGCGCCTCAAAGGCGAGCGCGCGACGCGCTCGCGCACGCTCGACGTATTCGATCCTTATACGGGGACGCGGGTGGGCACCGTCCCATTGGCGAGCATCGACGACGTGCGCGCCGCGTTCGACTATGCCGCCGCGTATCAGGCGACGCTCACGCGCTACGAGCGTTCGCAGATTCTCGAGCGTGCCGCGGCTTTGCTGCGGGAGCGCACCGAGGACGCGTCGGACCTGATTTCGCTCGAGTCGGGTTTGTCGAAGCAGGATTCGCGCTACGAGATCGGGCGCGTTGCCGATGTGCTCAAGTTTGCCTCGATCGAAGCTTTGCGCGACGACGGGCAGAGTTTTTCCTGCGATCTCACGCCGCATGGCAAGAAGCGTCGTGTGTTTTCGCAGCGTGAGCCGTTGGCTGGGGTGATCGTCGCGATTACGCCGTTCAACCATCCGATGAACCAGGTCGCGCACAAGATCGCGCCTGCTATCGCGACGAATAATCGTGTGGTGCTCAAGCCGTCGGAGAAGGTGCCGCTGTCGGCGCTGTATCTGGCCGACATTCTTTATGAAGCAGGATTGCCGGCACCGATGCTGCAGGTGCTGACCGGCGATCCGCGCGAAATCGCCGATGAACTGATCACGCATCCGCTGGCTGAGCTCGTTACGTTCACGGGCGGCGTGGCGATCGGCAAATATATCGCGGCAAAGGCGGCCTACCGGCGCATCGTGCTGGAATTGGGCGGCAACGATCCGCTGATCGTGCTCGAAGACGCCGATCTCGATCGCGCGGCGACGCTTGCCGTGCAAGGTTCGTATAAGAACTCCGGCCAGCGGTGTACCGCGGTCAAGCGGATCCTGGTGCAAAAGAGTATCGCGGCGGATTTCACCGATCTGGTCGTGGAGAAGACGCGTGCCTGGACCTATGGCGATCCGTTCGACGCATCGAATCAGATGGGCACCGTGATCGACGTCGCCGCCGCCCAGCTATTCGAGGCGCGTGTGAACGAGGCGATCGCGGCCGGCGCGCGCTTGCGGATCGGCAATGAACGCGTCGGCGCGCTGTATGCGCCGACGGTGCTGGATGGCGTCGATCCGTCGATGGCGCTGGTGCGTGAAGAAACCTTCGGCCCGGTGTCGCCGATCATCACCTTCGACACGCTCGACGACGCCATCCGGATCAGTAACGGCACGCCGTTCGGGCTGTCGTCCGGGGTGTGTACGAACCGGCAGGACGCCATCACGCGCTTCATCAACGAATTGCGCGTGGGGACGGTCAACGTGTGGGAAGTGCCGGGCTACCGGATCGAGCTGACGCCGTTCGGCGGCATCAAGGATTCCGGGCTTGGCTATAAGGAAGGCGTTCAGGAAGCGATGAAGAGCTTCACCAACCTGAAGACCTTTTCATTACCGTGGGAGTAAGAGCGTGGCACTGAGTTTGAACGACATCCGTTCGTTATTCGAGGCGTACGGCAGCCTTGCCTACAGCGGTGAGCCGGTGACGCAACTCGAGCATGCGCTGCAGAGCGGCGCGTTGGCGGAACAGGAGGGCGCCGGCGACGAACTCGTCGCCGCTGCGTTTTTGCACGACCTTGGGCATCTGCTGAATCTGCAGGGCGAGACGCCGACGGGGCGGGGCATCGACGATCTGCATCAATATTTCGCGCTGCCGTTCCTGCGGCCGGTGTTGTCGGATGCGGTGCTGGAGCCGATCCGGCTGCACGTCGACGCCAAGCGCTGCCTGTGTGCAATCGACGATACGTACTTCGGCCAGCTTTCCGCCGATTCGGTGCGGAGCCTGGAATTGCAAGGCGGCATCTTCGGCAAGGAAGAGGCCGAGGCGTTCCTGCAGAAGCCCTACGCGGAAGACGCATTGCGCCTGCGCAGATGGGACGACCGCGCAAAAGAAGAGCGACGCGCGACGCCGGGTCTCGATCACTATATGAGCGTAGTCGAGCGCGTGATGCAGATGCGCGTGGCTGGCTGAATGGGATGATTTTCGGCTGATCTTCGGGTGTGCTTGTGCGCCATCTGCGCGCCATTTCTGGTGCAATCCACGCGTATCAAAATAACGCTTGCAAGGCGGGGTTGGGCTCGCTAGAATCTCGCTCTTTCGTGCTCCGGACAGCGGGGCGCGGGAGGCGGGAGAGCCAGCAGTGGCAAGGCTTTGAGCGAAGTGGGCG
>NZ_JAXDPY010000627.1:0-21135 GCF_034668105.1 Paraburkholderia sp.
ACTACCACTTCAACTACCAACTACCACTTCAACTACCAACTACCAACTACCAACAATTACTTCAACTACCAACTACCAACAATTACTTCAACTACCAACTACAACCGCACACACTTACTGCCTTTACTGCAACCCATTGGTACTACCGTCTTCACCATCAAAACTACTGCTACTTCTGTTACGAACTTCTCAACACCAGAGGAAGCGCGACACGTGGTGCGATGCAAGGATTGACCAGCCGACTGTTCCGTTGCCTTCGCGGTGTGCCGCGCCTCAGAAGTAACTTTACAAAAGTGTCACAGCGAATCGAATAGGAGCATTCTTAAATGCTTAACTAGATCACTAAGAATCTCTCAGACCATCGGTCGCAAAAATAAGAATGCCCAAATAAAAAAACGCCACGGAAATCAACTTCCGTGGCGTTCTCTCAGCTTTCCAGCGAACGCCGCAATGCAGCGCCGCTTCAATCATTAATCCAGCATTACTGCGCGTTCACTCGTTTGCGTGCGTTTGCCGAAGCCACTGCCGTCATGTTGATGATCCGGCGCACGGTCGCAGCCGGTGTCAGAATGTGCACCGGCTTTTCGGCGCCGAGCAGGAACGGACCCACCGTCACGCCTTCGCCGCCGATCATCTTCAGCAGGTTGTACGTGATATTCGCCGCTTCGACGTTCGGCATGATCAGCAGATTTGCCTCGCCGGTCAGCGTCGTGCCCGGGAACGCAGCCTTGCGGACTGCTTCCGACAACGCCGCGTCGCCATGCATCTCACCGTCGATCTCAAGCGTTGGCGCACGCTCGGCGATCAGCTTGCGAGCCGCGGCCATACGTTGCGACGACGACGACGGCGCGCTGCCGAAGTTCGAATTCGACAGCAACGCAACCTTCGGCGTGATGCCGAACTTTTCGATTTCACGCGATGCGAGCATCGTCATGTCAGCGAGCTGTTCAGCAGTCGGCGTTTCGTTCACGTACGTGTCGCAAATGAACAGATTGCGGCCCGGCAGCATCAGCAGATTCATTGCAGCGAAGTTCTGCACATTATCCGCTTTGCCCAGCACCTGCTCGATGAACTTCAGATGCGTGTGGTACTGGCCGATCATCCCGCAGATCATGCCGTCCGCTTCGCCCAGGCGCACGAGGATCGAGCCGATCAGCGTGTTGAACTTGCGCATCGCGGCCTTCGCGACGTCTGGCGTCACGCCTTCGCGCGCGCCGAGTTCGTGGTATGCCTGCCAGCATTGCTGATAGCGCGGATCGTCTTCCGGATCGACGACTTCGAAGTCTTCCCCGCACTTCAGCTTCGAGCCCATCTTTTTCAGACGCATCTCGATCACCGACGGACGGCCAACCAGAATCGGCTTGGCGATCTTTTCCAACAGCACGAATTGCGCGGCACGCAGCACGCGCTCGTCCTCACCTTCGGCGAACACGATGCGCGCCGGCTCCGACTTCGCAGCGGCGAACACCGGGCGCATCACCATGCCGGTGCGGTACACCGTCGTGCCGAGTTCTTCGCGGTACGCGTCCATATCCTTGATCGGACGGGTTGCGACGCCAGAATCCATCGCGGCCTGCGCGACAGCCGGCGCGATCTTGATGATCAGACGCGGATCGAACGGCTTCGGAATCAGGTATTCCGGACCGAATTCGAGGGAGTGGCCTTCGTACGCTTTCGCGACTTCATCGCCCTGATCGGTTTCTTCGGCCAGCTCGGCGATTGCGCGCACGCATGCAAGCTTCATTTCTTCCGTGATCGTGGTTGCGCCGACATCCAGCGCGCCGCGGAAGATGAACGGGAAGCACAACACGTTGTTGACCTGGTTCGGGTAGTCCGAACGACCCGTCGCGACGATGCAGTCCGGGCGCACCTTCTTCGCTTCTTCCGGGCGGATTTCCGGCTCCGGATTCGCCAGCGCCAGGATCAGCGGCTGCGCGCCCATTTCGGCGACCATTTCCGGCTTCAGCACGCCTGCGCTCGAGCAGCCGAGGAACACATCGGCGCCGCGGATCGCGTCGGCCAACGTGCGTGCTTCGGTGTTCGCCGCGTAACGTTCTTTCGACGGATCAAGATTGCCGCGGCCTTCGTAAATCACGCCCTTCGAATCTGTTACGAGGATGTTCTTCTTCGACAGGCCAAGGTTCACCAGCAGATCCAGACATGCGATTGCGGCCGCGCCCGCGCCCGAACACACCAGCGTCACTTCGTCGAGCTTCTTGCCGACCACCTTCAGGCCGTTCAGGATCGCGGCCGAAGCGATGATCGCGGTGCCGTGCTGATCGTCATGAAAGACGGGGATCTTCATGCGCTCGCGCAGCTTCTTTTCGATGTAGAAGCATTCCGGCGCCTTGATGTCTTCAAGGTTGATGCCGCCGAGAGTCGGCTCGAGCATCGCGATCGCTTCGACCAGCTTGTCCGGATCCGACTCGTTCAGTTCGATATCGAACACGTCGATGCCGGCGAACTTCTTGAACAGGCAACCCTTGCCCTCCATCACCGGCTTGGCGGCGAGCGGGCCGATATTGCCGAGACCGAGCACGGCCGTACCGTTCGTGATCACGCCGACGAGGTTGCCGCGCGAGGTGTACTTCTGCGCGTCGAGCGGATCGTCGTAGATCGCCATGCAGGCCGCGGCGACGCCCGGCGAGTACGCAAGCGAGAGGTCGAGCTGATTCGACAGCGGCTTGGTGGGGGTAACCGAAATCTTGCCGGGTTTCGGAAACTGGTGATATGCGAGAGCGCTTTGCTTAAGTTGTTCGTCCATTTTTTGGCCTGCGAGACGTAAGTAATCGGGCCCGGCACACCGCACCGTTGACGGCGCTTCGCTTCTATCGAACGGATAATCGACTGCGGCGGTTTTCGCATGCGCCGGTTGGGCGCGGCGTCGAACCTCGGCGGAGGGCAAGACGGTGCGGAGTGCTACGCGGGGTCGGTTAGTGTACACCCCGGACGTGTGATGCACTGAGTGGTTAACATGGCTCGACATCGGCGAAACCAGGGACCCGGCAATGCTGCAGCGCCGCATCCGGCGGCCAGTTTATTCACGCCGTACATGCGTCATGCGCAGGTCAAGCAGGGAACCGAAGCGCGGGTCACGCGTGTGTCATTCGAGTTCGGCGCCGCGTCGTTCGGGGATCAGAAAGAGCGTCGCGAAGATGTCGAGCAGATAGATCGACGCAAGCAAAGCAAGCGCGGCGCCAAACGAATAGCGTGCGGCCAATGCGCCCACTACCACGGGCCCGAAACCGCCGACCGCCCGCCCGATATTGAACAGGACGTTCTGCGCGGTGGCCCGCGCAGCAGTCGGGTAAAGCTCGGAGATCAGCGCGCCGTAGCCGCCGATCATCCCGTTGACGAACACGCCCATCGCCGCGCCGCCGATGAGCAGCGCCATTGGCGTGGTCAGATGGGCATAGATGAAGACCATCGCCACCGCGCCCACCTGATAGAACAGGAAGGTCGGCTTGCGGCCAAAACGGTCCGCGGCCACCCCGAACAGCCAGATGCCGCCTGCCATGCCGAGAACCGTCACCGCTGTCCACACGCCGGACCTGGTCAGCGAATAGCCGAAGGTCTTCGATAAATAGCTTGGAAGCCAGATCATCAGACCGTAATAGCCGAAGTTCTGCACGGAACAGAGAATCACAATGCCGATGCTGGCGCGCGCGGTGCGGCCGTCGGCCACCAGCAATCTGAGCGGCAGCTTGCGCATGCCGCGTGCGGCGCGCTCGGTGAACAGCGCTGGCTCCTCGACGTGGCGTCGCACGAAAAACGACACCACGGCGGGCAGCAATCCAATCGCGAACATGCCGCGCCAGCCGATCACCGGCAGGAGAAGCGGCGTCAGCAACGCCGCCGCCAACACCCCGAGTTGCCATCCCAATCCGACATACGACGACACGCGCGCCCGCTGCGACGCCGGCCACGCCTCGGCGACCAGCGTCATGCCGATGCCGAACTCGCCGCCCAGCCCAATGCCTGCGATGGTCCGATACGCCAGCAAGTCGGTATAACCCTGCGCCAGCGCGCACAGTCCGGTGAAGACGGCGAAGATCAGAATGGTCCACGTCAGCATCCGCACGCGGCCGAAATAGTCGCTCAAGACGCCGAAAATCAGACCGCCCGCTACCGCGCCAATCAGCGTCCACGTGACGAGCGAACCGGCCTGCGCCGAGCTCAGATGCAGATCCGCGGTAATGACCGGCAGCATGAAGCCGAGGATCAGCAGATCGAAGCCGTCCATCGCATAACCGAGCACCGAAGCGAGCAGCGCGCGGCCGGCATAGCTGCCTTGGGCAGGTTCACGAGTCTCGGTGGCAGAAGAAGCGGCAGTCATTGAAAGCATTCCGTAGGGCATGAAGGCGGCAAACATGCGGGCCGCCCGGGAAATTCGCGTGAGTGTAAAGGCGCCCCAAGCCACTCACAAGCAAGCCAAAAAACAGACCGGCAATCCGTGCGCGAAGCAATCGCAATGCGGCCCCGGACAGAAACCCTGCAAGCCTCTTTCAGCGCTGCCGTGATAACCGTCGTTCGCCTCCACCCCCCACGACGGCCTCCTCGGCAAGGCCATTTCGGGTAAAATGTCGGCCTACGCGCGCAGCAAAAACCGGGCTGTACTCCACTGACCGGTTGTGTATTTGCCTATTAGGGCGCCGCCCATCATGGCGCGGCACACCCCGCTTGCTGCGCCACCGGGCCTCGCGCCCGCTTCTCCCCGCTCACACCCAAGGATCTGCCCATGACAGGCTTCGATCGCCAGACGATCTCCGACACCACCGCCAAGATGCTGCTGGAAGTACAAGCAGTGCACTTTAACGCGGAGAAACCGTACATCTTCACGTCCGGCTGGGCGAGCCCGGTTTATATCGACTGCCGCAAGCTGATCTCGTATCCGCGCGTGCGTCGTGGCCTGATGGAAATGGCGGAAGCCACGATTCTGCGCGACGTCGGCTATGAACAGATCGACGCGGTGGCTGGCGGCGAAACCGCCGGCATCCCGTTCGCGGCATGGCTGTCCGACCGCCTGATGGTGCCGATGCAATACGTGCGCAAGAAGCCGAAGGGTTTCGGCCGTAACGCGCAGATCGAAGGTCTGCTGACCGAAGGGCAACGCGTACTGCTGGTCGAAGATCTGACCACGGACAGCCGCAGCAAGATCAACTTCATCAATGCGCTGCGCACTGCCGGCGCCACGGTGAACCACTGCTTCGTGCTGTTCCACTACAACATCTTCAAGGAAAGCGTGTCGGTGCTGAAAGACATCGACGTCGATCTGCACGCGCTGGCCACGTGGTGGGATGTGTTGCGCGTCGCGAAGGCAAACAACTACTTCGACAGCAAGACGCTCGACGAAGTGGAAAAATTCCTGCACGCGCCGGCCGAATGGTCCGCGGCACACGGCGGCGCCAACGCAACGCAGCAGTGAGCGCAGCCGCTCAATGCGGATGGAATAAAAAGGCCGCCTGTCGATAAGACAGGCGGCCTTTTTTCATTGAGCTCGGCCAGCCGGACAACGGGACGATCGCGGCTAGGACGGAGTACCGGGATCGTCGACCGAATACGACGACAGATTCAGCAAGCCGTTGCTCTGCGCGTACTGGAACAACTCGGAATCGCGATCGATGCCGAGCTTGCGCATTGCCGTGTTCTTCTGCGTGCTGATCGTCTTGATGCTGCGACTGAGCTGCTCCGCGATCTCCTTGATCGTCATGCCGGACACGAACAGGCGCACAACCTCGAGTTCGCGACGGGACAGCATCACTTCTTCGTTCTTGCCGCCGGCATTCATGCGCAACGTATCGAGCGACGCCTTAACGGACGGGCTCATATATTCGAGGTTGCGACTGACGTGCTGCACCGCCAGGCCAATGTGGCTCAGATCGTCCGATTTGTTGACGACCGAGGTCACACCTAGTTCACTCAGCCGCTTGAGCAATGCGGCGTTCTCCAGCATCGTTAGCACGACGATGGGAAGGTCGGGAAAATTGCGCCGCAAATAACCGATCAACGGCAAACCATCGCCGTATTGGCCGCCTGGCATGGCCAGATCCGTGACGAGCACGTCGCACGCCACCGTTTGCAGCACCTTGACCAGTTCGGTTGACTGTCGCGCGCGCGCGACGACCTGCAGACCTGGAAACTTGAGCAAAGCCTGTTCGGCGCCGAACAGAATCACCGGATGGTCGTCAGCGACCACGACCCTGACTGGATCTTGCATTGCCCTCCCCTCGACGGATAAACCACTCTCCAAAACTTCTGACATGCGTTTCTATTCTTGGTACTTGGACTGATCGGGCACGCTTCTGTGTTCGTGCGGACAATTCCTCCGACTATAGCCGATTTCACACCCGCTCAACCCGCCATCAGCAACAATGATCCGCCGCTTGGTGAATGTTAGACTTGATTCGACCTTGGGGCACAAAATAGGGACAATAATCTTCGCGAGGTCGATTGCCTCGCGCCCTGACAGGAGAACCGGCACATGCGCTCGCGTTGCCTGGTTGTTTCGCTTGCTTCGCTGTTCCGCCGTCTGCCGTTCTTCGCCTGCGCGATGCTGGGTCTCGCGCTATTGGCCGCCTATAGCCCTCACGGGCTCGCCGAGGACGCGTTCACGCTAACCAGCGCCAGTTTCCATGCGGGCGGTACGGTGAGTACCGCTCAGGTTTTCGATCAGGACGACTGCAAAGGCGGCAATCGCTCACCGCAATTAACGTGGCACGGCGCGCCGGCCGGCACGCGCAGCTTCGCCATCACCGTGTTCGATCAGGATGCTCCCGGCCGCGGCTGGTGGCACTGGGCCGTTGCGGGCATTCCGGCCAGCGTCGGCAGCTTGCCGGAAAATGCCAGCTCGTCCGGCGTCCTGAAGAAACTCGGCGCGGTCGAAGCGCGCAACGACTTCGATATCGACGGCTACGGTGGCCCGTGCCCGCCGCCAGGCAAACCCCACCGCTACGTCATCACCGTCTATGCGCTAAGCAGCGCGGATCTGCGCCTTGCGCAGGGACGCCCGGCACTCATGTTCGATCACGAAATCGGCACCGCCACACTCGGCAGCGCGCGAATGGTGGTCAACTACGCACGGTAACGGGGTCCATCAAAACCTGTCTCGAACGACATCGGCTGTGTGCCCGAGCGCGGCTCACATCGGGTGTGTGCCGAGCCGCGGCGAGTTGCGCCGGCTCGACACTCGACACGCCAGTTGGCGCACGGCTTGCATCACCTTGCGCCCGCAGCGGAACTGCTGTCATCCGCGCACGTCAATGTGCAACGGCTGGGCGTAGGCGATGCGTGTCGATGGCACGTCGCCGCGTGCGCGCACTGTTGTCGTGCTTAACCCGCTTTTTAATTTCGCCGGAGAGTGCCATGTCGAAGATCGTCATCGTTTATCACAGCGGCTACGGCCACACGAAGAAAGTCGCCGAAGCCGTGTTGGCCGGCACGCTGGAAGCAGGCGCGGACGCGAAGCTCATGCCGGTCGGTGAAATCGACGACGCGGCCTGGGCAGAACTGGCGACTGCCGACGCCATCATCTTCGGCGCGCCGACCTACATGGGCGGCCCATCCGCCGACTTCAAGAAATTCGCTGACGCGAGTTCGAAACCGTGGTTCAGCCAGGCGTGGAAGGACAAGATCGCAGCCGGCTTCACCAATTCGGCGACCATGAACGGCGACAAGTTCTCGACGATTCAGTACTTCGTCACCCTGGCGATGCAACACAGCATGATCTGGGCCGGCACCGGCATGATGCCGTCGAACACCAAGGCGGCAACCCGCAACGACCTGAACTACGTGGGCGGCTTTACCGGCCTCCTGACGCAGTCCCCCGCGGATGCGTCGCCGGAAGAAGCGCCGCTCGCGGGCGATCTGGAAACGGCTCGCATGTTCGGCGTGCGTATTGCCGGCGTGACGGCGCGCTGGAACGCGGCGCCTCGATAACGTACCCGCCGCCGAAGGTTCGCGTCGGACAGCGGCTACGGCCCCTGCCGAGTGCGCTCAATGCAGACGGCGCGCACTTCACAGCGCGCGGGCGGCGCTCGGCAGCGCGCCGCTAATCTCCGCGCAACCCACTTGCACCGGCTCGCATCTGTCGTGCAACAGGTCATGGCAATGTCACTTTCAGCGCGCATCGTCGTTTTTTCACGCTGTTTTGCGCACCTGCCGCCTACAGGTCTTAAAATAGCGTTCCAGCGCGGTGTCGCGCCCCGTTTCCAGCAAGTCAGTGAGATCGAGATGAGCACGAAAGTTTTTGTCGACGGACAGGAAGGCACGACCGGCCTGAAGATTTTCGAATACCTGTCGCAACGCGCCGACGTGGAGATCCTGCGTATCGAAGAAGCGAAGCGCAAGGACCTCGAGGAGCGCCGTCGTCTCATCAATGCGTCGGACGTCACGTTCCTGTGCCTGCCGGACGTCGCCTCGCGCGAGTCGGCCTCGCTGGTCGAAAACGATCGCACCGTGCTGATCGACGCCAGCACCGCCTTCCGCACCTCCGCCGACTGGGCCTACGGCCTGCCCGAATTGGCGCGCTCGCAACGCGAGCGTCTGCGCACCGCGAAACGCATCGCCGTGCCGGGCTGTCATGCATCGGCCTTCGTGCTGGCCATGCGTCCGCTCGTCGAAGCGGGCGTCGTGGCGCCCGAGTTCGCGGCGCACGCCTATTCGATCACCGGTTATAGCGGCGGCGGCAAGAAGATGATTGCCGACTACGAAGCCGGCGGCAATGACAAGCTCAAGAGCCCGCGCCCGTACGCACTTGGCCTCACGCACAAGCATCTGCCGGAAATGGCAGCGCATACGGGCCTGAAATCGGCGCCGGTGTTCACGCCGATCGTCGGCGATTTCTACAAGGGCCTCGCGGTCACCACGTTCTTCTCGCCGAATCAGCTGGCCAAGAAGACCACGCTGCAAGATGTGCAGGCGCTATTCGCCGAGTACTACGCGGGCGAGGCCTTCGTGCACGTCGCGCCGTTCAATGCGGAAGCGAATCTCGACAGCGGCTTCTTCGACGTGCAAGCGAACAACGACACCAACCGTGTCGATCTGTTCGTGTTCGGCAACGAAGAGCGCTTCGTGACCGTCGCGCGCCTGGATAACCTGGGCAAGGGCGCGTCGGGCGCCGCGATCCAGTGCATGAATCTCGCAATCGGCGCCGCCGAAGAAAGCGGCTTGAAACGCTGAACCATCCCCAGACGCAGACGGTAATTCGCCGTCCGTTTGCCGAAAGCCGGTCTGCAAAGACCGGCTTTTTTGTTTTAAAAAGTCACCATCAAAATTCCCGTATTCGCGCTTAATCAGTAGTAGCCCGCATTACTTAAAAAATAGAAATCGGACTACCCATTAACCAACGGTAATTCATTCCTGAAATCGACGCGCCCCGCATAGTTTTCCGCATAGGGAAACTCCGGATTTTTTCGCGAACGGTCGTTCGAAGATGATAGAGCCATTTTGCCGCAACGCTTGCCTGGCAAGGGTGTGCGGCGAAGCAACGATGCCGTCGCCGCACCCAAATTTCCTTTTTTGTTTAAAAGGCATCGCCAGCCCCACCTGGCGCGCGTGCGGCAAAAAATCGCTCTGTTTGAATCGGTCTTTTTAGACGGCTCATTCAATTGACAGGCATTCAACGCGCAGCGAAATTAGCTCGCACAAATACATGAAGGGAGACAGCAGCATGTCGCACGCCATTACACGAGGCTTGGCAATGGCCATTGCCGCGGCCCCATTCCTCATCGCTTGCGGCAGCGGCAAGGCCGACAATCCAGGCACGATCAGCGCACCGCAATGCTCGGGATCGAGTTGCGGCGTGCAAGGTCCGCCGCCCACCGGTTCGAATCCGACCGCGTTGTGTCCCGCCACCGCCGACATCGTGAAGACCACGTTCCTGGGCGGAGCAGGTAGCGGCGAAGTAGTGCAGGTCAACATCGACGCAACGGCGATGACGTACACGCTGAAGTGGCTCGAGTCGCCGATTCCGTTGACGAGTGCCAGCGTCGAGGTCACACGAGCCGGCACGCAGATCACAGGCGCGGTGATCCACCCGCCGACCGGCGCGTTGCCGACCGCGGAACAGATTCGTTGCGCATTCATCCTCGGCAAAGGCACCGGCACCGCCTCCGACGGCACCACTTACACAACGCCCGACTTCGTCGGCAATCCCAATCCGCCGACGATCCTCGTGGGCCAAGGCGTAGCCGGCGGCGGCATTCCCGGCGCGACAGTGGAATATGCCGGCGCCCTGGGATTAGGGATCGGCGCGGTGAACAAGCGCCACTTCGACTTTTATCCGTTCCTCGGCTTCGCCACTACCACGACCGACCTCACCAAGCTGGTCGGCACCTACAACGGCTTGCTCTATCACCTCTCGCCGACGGCGAATTACGAAACCGTCGCCACCAATTCGGTCGAGACCTTCGACGCCAGCGGCAACTGCACGTCCTCGAGTTCCAGTGGATGCCTGACGACCGGCGCCGCACTCACGCCGAACAGCAACGGTTATTTCGATAGCGCGAACCCGCCGCAGATCGTCAATGGCGGCAATCCCGCCCCGCTCCGTACGGATAAATCCGGCACGGCTCACATGATCATCGGCCAGATCAACGGCGCCACGGTACCGCTCGTGGTCCGCACCGGGCACGTCAAGATCGCCGCGTTGTCGGTCGACGACGAATCCGGTATCGCCATGCTCGCCGCAGCCACACCGCTCGCATCCGGCGGTTTCGACGGCGGCTATGTCGGCGCGGATTCGAACTTCAAGTCCACCGCGACGCTGATCCAGGGCGGCGTAGGCACCTTCATCAATCCGTCGACGCAGGCCGCGGAAGACGGGTTCGGCCTCGGTTACGGTCTGCCGAGCCCCGGACTCGTCGGCGTCCAGCAAGCGAACGGCCAGACCGGTCTCGCCATCGCCTCAGGCGGCCTGTACGCGATCGAGATCCAGGGCACCGTCAACGGCGGTATCGCGCCGACGTCGGCCAATCCGGACACGCCGAACGCCCCTTACTTCGGCATCGGTGCGCAAATCAGCAAGTAGCCAACACAGACAACGAAGCAAACAGCAGTTCGCACTACGAGACATAAACAGAGCAAATGGTGGCCGGACTGGGAGCCGGCCACACACAACGAGAAAATTCTGGAGGCGGTATGAAATGGAGAATCCTTTCGGTGCTCGCTCTTGCAGCACCGTTGCTGGGGGCATGCGGTGGTGGTGGCGGCGGTGATGGACCGGTGACGGAGGTTCGCCTGTGTCCTTCGTCGCTCGATTACGGCACGGTGTTCACGGGTGGCGGCGGTGACGGCGAACTCGTCAAGCTGCAGATGGACACCACCAAGATGACGTGGCAAATCAGCTATATCGAATCGCCGATCCCGGCGACCACCGGCACCGTCGCGCCGACGCGCGCCGGCCAGACTGCCAGCGGCACGCTGACCCAGGAAACGCAGCTGCCGACCAACAAGCTGAACCAGTGCGCTTTCCGGCTGAACGGCGCAAGCCTCGACCCGAATCGTCCGGCGCGGATTTTCGTCGGTGAAGGCGTGGCGGGCGGCACGATTCCGGGCGCGGAAATCTCCTTCGGTGGGGTTCTCGGCGTGGGCGCCGTGCCCGACACCAAGTTCCCCTACTACCCGTTCATCGGTTTCTCGTCGATTGAAACGAATCTCGCGAACGTGGTCGGCACCTACAACCAGCTCGGCTATCACCAGGTGCCGTCGCAGAGCTTCGCGCCCGTCGCGGTCGATTCGAAGATCACGATCAATGCCGACGGGACATGGACCGAGTGTGACAACTCCGGTGTGAACGCGGGCAAGTGCCAGCAGCCGGGTACGAACTTCGTTGCGTCGAGCGACGGCAGCGGCGCGTTCGAAACCGACAAGTTCCTGGGCCAGGCCAAACCGACCCTCGCCACGACGCCGAAAGCTCGCGGCTACATGATCGTCGGCAAGCTGCGCAATCAGGTCGTGCCGATTCTGGTGCGGACCGGCGCGGCGAACTCGTCAGTGACGACGCTGGTGAACGGCGAACCGGGCCCCTATGCGGACGACGAATCGGGCATCTCGATTCTGGCTCCCCAGAGCTCGATCGCGGTGAACTCGCAAAACGGTGAGTACATCGGCGTGGATAGCCAGTTCGACTATCGCACTACCGCGCTCGAAGGCACGCAGGCCACGCTGCTGGATCCGTTCAATGCGTCGCAGGCATCGCTCGCGACCGCGCTGAATCTGGACTTCACGCAGACCGTGCCGGGCGTTGTCACGACCACGCAAGTGGGCGCGTCGACGGGTACTACGCCGACCGGAAAGATGATCTTCACCGGTGGCGTGTTCGGCTACCTCGATCTGACCAACGCGGCCTCGCCGTACTTCACGATCGGCGCCTTCGTCCAGTAATGGACGCAGCACGCGCCGCCGACACGCAACGAGGCGTTCGCGTACCGGCCGCTGCGCGCAGTCATCGCGCAGCAGCCGGCGTTCACCGGGTATTCAGCGCATCGGCCGGGCAGCCAACCCGCCGTCGCTCGCCGCGCGCGCTCAACGCAACGCGCGCCTCAGGAGGAACAACATGAAAAAACGCTATCTGGCGATACTGGCCGCCTGTCTGTCAGCCAGTGCGCATGCACAGCACGCGGGCGACAACGTCGCCGTGCTCGGCTGGTTCCATGTCATGCCGCAGGATTCAAGCACGCCGCTGACCACCACCGTCGCACCGACGCCGATCAATACGCCGTTGCGTCTGCCGAACTCATTCACGTCCAGCGGCACAGGCTTGTCGACCAATAGCGCCGATACCGTCGGCCTCGTGTTCAGCCATTACCTTACCGATCACATCGCCGTGACGACGGTGGCGGGCGTGCCGCCGGTCTTCAAGATCTACGGCCACGGCACGATCAAGCCGCCGGGACCGGCAGGGGCGCTCGGCCAGCAGGACCTCGGCGATCCGCAGGCCAATCCGATCGTGAAGAGCGTGCGCCAGTGGAGCCCGGCGCTGCTGTTCCAGTATTACTTCAATGAGCCCACAGCGAAGTTCAGGCCATTCGTCGGTATCGGCGTGTCGTATAACTGGTTCTCCGACGTTCAGCTAAGTCCGAACTTCGTCACTTCCACCCAGAACAATCTCGGCGCGGTGCTGGCAGCCGGTGCGGGCAAGCCTGGGCAGACGCAAGTGTCGGCAAAGGCTTCGTCGTCGTGGCAACCTGTGTTCAATGCGGGTCTTGCCTACAACATCACCGACCACTGGGGCCTGGTGGCATCGGTCACGTACATCCCGTTGAAGACGACCTCGTCGGTCATCATCAAGGCGGCGGACGGCACGGAACTGGGTGTCTCGAAGGCAGAACTGAAGGCCGACCCGATCATTTCCTTCCTGGCCGTCTCGTATAAGTTCTGAGTGGACGCCAGAAATTCAGGCAAAAAAAAGCCCGCCTAAGTTGGCGGGCTGAATCCATATCAGAGGAGACATGGAGGAGACAAGACAAACTATAGCAAATGCTTTGGTGCGTCGCAACATTCAAATTAGGGTTGACCCTCGTCGTTGTATAAGCGCAACAATTTTGCGTGGCGCTTTGCGAACGGCGCCGACCGTAGCCGGTCGCCCGCAGCCGCTCGCCCGCATTCGCCGCCGCTCAGCGCCCCGCCCGCCGCGCCGCCACCAGTCCCAGCACAGCAAAGTCTTTCTCGCCGTCGCCATGCGCCATGGCCTCAATCAGGCTGTCACGCACCACGCTTGCGATCGGCAACGGCGTGGTGACCGCATCAGCGGCCGCCAGCGCGAGACGCAGGTCCTTCAATCCAAGACGCGCCTTGAACAGCGCGGGCTCGTAACGCTGTTCCGCGATCATCTTGCCGTAGCCCGCATAGACCGGCCCCGGAAACAGGCCGCTCGTGATGACGTCGAGGAAGTCCTGCATCGCAAGGCCGTGGCCGGTCACCAGGGTGGCCGCCTCGCCAAGTGTCTCTACGGCTGCGCCCAGCATGAAGTTGGCCGCGAGCTTCATCACGTTGGCCTGCTGCGGCAGCGAACCGATACGCCACGTTTTCTGGCCGATGGCGTCGAAAATCGGCTGTACCCGGTCGATCGACTCGGCCGGGCCGCCCGCCACGATCGTCAGCTTGCCGGCAGCGGCGACGTCGGGCCGCCCCATCACCGGTGCGGCGACATAATGGACGCCGCGCGAGGCATGCGCCGTCGCCAGTTCCTCCGCCAGCGCCACCGAGATTGTCGCCATGTTCACGTGGATCAAGCCGCGCGGGGCGTGTTCCAGCAGCGACGCGGTGATGACTTCGCGCAGCGCGGTATCGTCGGCGAGCATCGAGAACACGGCGTCGCCCGCAAACGCTTCAGCCGGCGTCGCCACGACCCGCGCGCCGACGTCGGCGAGCGGCTGCGCGCGTTCCGGCGAGCGGTTCCACACGCGCACCTGATGCCCGGCTTTCAAAATGTTTGCAACCATCGCGGCACCCATCTCGCCGAGACCGATAAAACCGATGTCCATCTGTCACTCCGTCTGCTAAAGAACTGGAAGTAAAGCACACCCATGCGACACGTGCAGGACAGCGCGCAATTTAAGCCGGTGCGATACTGTTGCGATGGTCACCGCGACATTCCGCTTCTACGAGGAGCTGAACGATTTTCTCGCCCGGCCCCTGCGCCGGCGCGCGTTCAGTTACGCCTGTTCGCCCGGCGCAAGCGCGAAACATATGATCGAAGTCCTTGGCGTGCCGCATACCGAGGTCGAACTGATTCTGGTGAATGGTGAATCGGTCGGTTTCAGTCATCTGGTGTCCGACGGCGACCGCATCGCCGTTTATCCGAAGTTTGAAGCGCTCGACATTCAGCCGCTCTTGCGCGTGCGCGAACATCCGCTGCGCGTGGTGCGCTTCATTGCCGATGCGCATTTGGGCGGTCTGGCCCCGCTGCTGCGTCTGGCCGGCTTCGACACACTCTACGACAACCACTATCCCGACGCCGATATCGAAGCGCTTGCCGCCGCACAGCAGCGCATCGTACTGACGCGCGATCGTGAGCTATTGAAACGGCGCTCCATCACGCATGGCTGCTATGTGCGTACCCTGCGTCCGCAGGAACAATTGCGCGAAGTGTTTGAACGGCTCGATCTGGCCGGCAGCGCGCAGCCGTTCCGTTTGTGTCTGATGTGCAATGCGCCGCTGCGACGCATTGCCAAAGCGGAAGTCGGTGCTCGGGCGCCCGATGGCGTGCTGGAACGACACCACCAGTTCGTCACCTGCGACGTGTGCCGGCGCGTGTTCTGGGAAGGCACGCACTGGCAACGGATGCGTGCGCTGATGGACAGCGTGGCCGGCGCGCCGGAACGTCACGCTTGAACACCCGGACTTCACGCGACCCAAACTGGACGCCAACGCCGCTCGAGTGCGGAATCGCCGCGGCTCGCTCGAGGCGCGGCGCGATGCGTACAATGCGGGATCACTTATCTGGCAGAGGCCTTCCGTATGGCGATGAAAAAAACCGACCTTGAAAAAAACAAGGCACTCAAGCTGAACAACGCAATGAAACTGTCGACCGCAGACCGCTTTGGCAAGGCTGCGGCCGCCGAGCCGAAGCTCGATCGCCGCGAACAGCGCAAGCTCGACCAGGCGCACGGCCTCGTCGCGTTCGCCTGCAAGCTGAACAGCGAGCTGGTCACTGAACTGAAAGAACGGGCTGCCACGCATCCGGACGGCATGACCGGACTGCTGAACGAGGTCATCAAGCGCGGCCTCGCGGGCTAAACGCCGCAAACCCACTGCTCAACGCAAAAAGGCCAGAGCATGAGCTCTGGCCTTTTTGCTGGCGACATCTAACAGGCACTACGTTGCACTCGCCGGCTAGCGGCGCGCAGAAGAGAGCCGACCGGATTCGCCCGACGCAACCAAGCGTGAGCTTAGTTCTGCGTGCCCTTGTCGTTCGTGCCTGCAGCCGAAGCAGCCGACGAAACCGGAGCGCGCTTACCGTGCGTGTTCAGCTTCTTGACGTGGTGCTTCTTCGGCGTGCTAGCAGCAGCCGCCGGCGCTGCTGCGTCCGATGCCTGTGCGAAAGCTTGAACGGAGACCAGCGCGATCGAAGCGGCTGCGAGCGAGACGATAAATTTTTTCATGTGTTGTTCCCCAAACCTGGACGACTGAGTCAATGTGAATGAAATAGCTGCACGGTGAAGCAGACAGGGCTTGAGGCGCCTTACCGCTCCCCGCGGGAGAGTATTACGCAGTGTAGGCGGTTTGTCATTCCCAAAACTCGATATGTATTTTCCGGGAGACAGCTTGCTTTCGTGATGCTTTCACTCATTAAATAGGGCGTATTAGGGAGATTACCTAGTCACGCTTTCAGAGCAGATTTCGCAGCAAACTGGCGGTCTCCTGGAGAGTCGGCAGTACCCGGTGCAGCGCGGCATTCGCCGACTCCTGGCCGATCGGCATGCTCACGCTGATCGCCGCCACGACCGCGCCATGCCGGTCACGCAGTGGCACTGCGACACCGCGCATGCCCAACTCCAGTTGTTGGTCGGTTACGACATAACCATCGCCGCGAATTTCGCCCAGCACTTCGCGCAGGCGTTCGACGGTTGAATAGGTGTGCGGCGTGAATACCTTGATCGGATAGGACGCCAACCATTGTTCGATGCTTTCCGGCGCCTGGAAGGCCAGCAGGACCAAACCCGCGGACGACAACGGCGCACTGGCTCGCGAGCCGAGGACGAAACCCACCGCCATCGCGCGGTTGACGCCGTTGCGCGCGACGTAGACCACGTCGTGTTCGTCGAGAATCGCGACCAGCGCGGTTTCCTGAATGGTCGCGGTGATGCGCTGAAGGAACGGCTGCACGGTGCGCGGTAACCGCGCCGAGTCCAGATACGATTGACCGAGCCGCAATACACGTGGCGCAAGCCAGAACAGCTTGCCGTCGGTATCCACGTAGCCGAGCTCGCGCAGCGTCAGCAAATAGCGCCGCGCCGCAGTGCGCGACAGTCCGGTGCGTGCGGCCACCATGGACGGCGTCATCCGGGCGTGCTCCTCGTCGAATGCTTCGATGATCGCCAGCGCCTTCGCGGCGCCGGCGATCCAGTCTTTCTCGTCCATTGCGTCCGCCTGAAAGTCGGGCCTCCCGGCGGGTCAGTCGTGTCTCGGGCCGTCCCGCCATTGCGCGATTATCGCGCGAATGGCTCGCCGTGCAACCGGCTGGATTGTTGCGGCGTATCTTGCGCGTGCGTGCGGATAAAATCGGCGCCTGCCCCGTACACCTTGTTAGAACAACCGGATTCGAAAAGCCGCCTTTGAAACCTGATACACGCCAACACCTGCGCGCCAATCTGCTGATGCTGATCGCAGCCATGATCTGGGGCTCCGCGTTCGTCGCGCAACGCCTAAGCCTCGATGCGATCGGACCATTTCTGTTTACCGGACTGCGTTTTCTACTCGGCGCGCTGGTCGTGCTGGCCATGATCGTCTGCGTGCGGCGCTCCGCGCTTGAGGAATTGTCGAAGCGCGAACCCGGCGGCGTACGCGAACTGTTCGGGGCGGGTGCGCTGCTCGGCCTCGTGCTGGCCGGGTCGATTTCGTTGCAGCAGATTGGCCTGCAATACACGAAAGTCGCCAACGCCGGCTTCATCAGTTCGTTGTACGTCGTGATCGTGCCGCTGCTGGGCGTGCTGTTTCGGCACCGAACCGGATTCGGCACATGGCTCGGTGCGACGCTCGCTGCGCTCGGCATGTACTTTCTGAGCGTCAACGAGCACTTCTCGATTTTGTACGGCGACTGGTATCAGCTTGCCGGTGCGTTGGTGATTTCCGTACAGATGATGCTGGTTGGACGCTTCGCGCTGCGGCATGACCCGCTCATGCTGGCGCTCGTGCAGTTCGTGACTTGCGGGCTCGCATGTCTGGTCGTCGGCTTGGCGATCGAGCCAGTCAGCCTGGCGCTGATCGAGCGTGCCGCGCCGACGATCCTGTATGGCGGGGCATTGTCGGTGGGCATCGCTTATACGATCCAGGTGGTCGCGCAAAAGCATGCGACGCCCTCCCATGCCGCCGTGATCTTCAGTATGGAAGGCGTTTTCGCCGCGCTCGCCGGATGGCTTGTGCTCGGCGAAACACTGTCGGCGCGCGCGCTATTCGGCTGCACGCTGATGCTTGCAGGTTTGATCGTGTGTCAGGTGATGCCCGCCTGGCGACGCGCAAGCGAGCGTTCGCCTCACGCCTCGTGAGGGTTCAGCCAATCGCCCCATTCCACGCCGAAACGCGCGAGATATTTGCGCAAGCGGTCGGCATCGTTCGGTTGCTTCCTGGCTTGCCGCGACACGGCAAATAATGTGCGCCCCGCTTCCGACAGACTCGCCGACGCCTCGCATACCTTAAGCACACGCTGCAGTTGCAACCGATCGAACAAGTCGTAGTCGGCGACACGCGCGCCGAGAGTGCGTGACACGATGTCGGCGTCGGCATCTCCGAGCGCAGGCGTCCATGTCCGCTGCAGACGCTCGATTTCCTGAACGGCGTTGTCTTCCGTGATGCGCCCGGCGTCGGCCAGGGTCGCCATTCGCGTCACGGAGGCCGATAGTTCGCGGAAATTACCCGCCCACGTGGCCTTCGCGGACGTGGCGAACGCGAGATAACGGCGCCGTGCTTCGACGTTGAAACGCACCAGCTCGCCCTGCTCGCGCCCGAAGCGATCCAATTCGAACTCCAGGTTCGGCTCGATATCTTCGATGCGCCCCGCGAGGCCTGGCAAGTCGTAGGTCCAAAGGTTGATCCGGGCGTATAAGTCTTCGCGGAACGTGCCCTGCGCAACCATCGTGCGTAAGTCGCGATGCGTGCCGGCGATCAGCTGGAAATCGCTGCTGACTTCCGCGTCTGCGCCGACTGGCAAAAAGCGCTTCTCTTCAACCGCCTTCAGCAGCATCGCCTGCTCGTCCATCCCTAGCTCGCCGATTTCGTCGAGAAACAGCAGACCTTGATCGGCCGCGCGTAGCAAACCACCGCGCGCGCCTAGTGCCCCCGTAAAGGCGCCTTTCACATGGCCAAACAGCGTCGACATCGCCGAATCACCTCGTAAGGTCGCGCAGTTCACTTCGATAAACGGCCCGTCCAGCCGGTGCCGGTTGCGTTTCAGTTCATAGACGCGCCTCGCGAGAAACGACTTGCCGGCGCCGGTCGGGCCGATCAATAGAATCGGCGCGCGCGAGCGGGTCGCGACGCGCTCGATCTGATCGATTAACGCGTTGAACTGCGGGTTGCGGGTGGCAATCCCGGCCTTCAGGAACGACACGGTCTCCTCGCGCTCGCGAACAAAACGTTGCGCAATGCGGTTGTAACGCGACAGATCCAGATCGATGATCGACACCTTGCCCGGCCCGCTCTGACCTTCATCGGTCTGTTGCGGCGGTGCGGTTTGGACGAGGCTCGCCGGAAGGTAGCGCGCTTCGGTCAGCAGGAACCAGCAAATCTGCGCGACGTGCGTGCCGGTGGTGATGTGAACGAGATATTCCTCGTTGTCGGTGTCGAACGTGTAGCCGCGCGCGAAATCGTGCAGCGACGCGTACACCTCTTCGAAGTCCCAGGGATCGTGCGTTTCGATCGGCGTCAGACGCACGTCGGTAAGCGGTGAAACACCGGCGAGGTCGCTCTTCACGCGATTGGCGAGCGATTCGTAGCCAGGCGAGTGCAGTAGCTCGAGCCGGTCTATAGGCATGCCTGGTTGCTCGCAAAGGCAAATGCTGGGCCGCCAGCGCTGCCAACGCCGCGCGCCGCCCTGATCGAGTACCGTACCGAGAAAGCCGATGGCGACGCGCTTTTTCATTTTTATCTTTCTGTATAAATCACTAGCTGATCATATCAACTGTTAGCCATCGTCGGCCGCCCTGGAAACCCCCGCGCTGGGGTGCGATCGGTGTCTTTCTGATTTGGATCAACTACTTATGGTTGGGCAGCCTGAACAGCCAGGCAGGCTGGCATGCTCCTAGCAATACAGAGCCCGACTGGGTGTCGTCTTCGACACATCCAATGAGGAGCGTGCGGCACACCTGCACGCCATCGCCAGTCGCAAAAAGACAGGGAAGAAAAGAAAAATGGACTACCAACTGATGGAAGTGGCGGACGGCAAGCCGGTCAAGATGTGGACCGAAGGTGTCGCCATCGACGACTTTGCGCGCGATCAACTAGCTTATACGGCTAAGCTGCCGTTCATCTTCAAGCACCTCGCGGTGATGCCGGACGTGCACGCAGGCAAAGGCTCCACGATCGGCAGCGTGATTCCTACGCTCGGCGCGATCATTCCGGCTGCGGTCGGCGTAGATATCGGCTGCGGCATGATGGCCGCGCGCACCACGCTCAAGGCCGCCGATCTGCCCGATTCGCTGGCGGGTCTGCGCAGCGCGATCGAACGCGCGGTGCCGCACGGCCGCGCACCGGGCCGGCGCGATCCGGGCGCCTGGGATCGGCCGCCGCAACCGGTCGACGTCGCGTGGAAGTCGCTCGCCGATGGGTTCAAGCGCATCGTCGATAAATATCCGAAGCTCGCGCGGACCAACAACTATGTGCATCTGGGTACGCTCGGCACCGGCAATCACTTCGTGGAAGTGTGCGTCGACGAAGCGGACAGCGTGTGGTTCATGCTGCACAGCGGTTCGCGCGGCGTCGGCAATGCGATCGGCAATCTGTTCATCGAACTGGCGCAAGCGGATATGCGGCAACACATCGCGAACCTGCCGGACCGCAATCTCGCCTACTTCGAAGAAGGCAGCGCGCACTACGACGACTACGTCGAAGCGGTCGACTGGGCACAGAACTACGCACGGCAGAATCGCGAGCTGATGATGGGTGCAGTGGTTCGTGCGGCGCAGTCGATCATCACCAAGCCATTTGCGATCGACGAGCACGCAGTGAACTGCCACCACAACTATGTGCAGAAGGAACGTCACTTCGACACGGAGATTCTGGTGACGCGCAAAGGTGCGGTATCCGCGCAGAAGGGGCAATTGGGCATCATTCCGGGCTCGATGGGCGCGAAGAGTTTTATCGTGCGTGGGCTCGGCAATCCGGAAAGCTTCTGTTCATGCAGTCACGGTGCAGGCCGTTCGATGAGCCGCACTGAAGCGAAGCGGCGCTTCTCTGTCGAAGATCAGATCAAAGCGACCG